>CAJQPW010000403.1 GCA_905480295.1 uncultured Rhizobiaceae group bacterium
CCAGCCAAACATGACTGCCCAGGGCGGGTTTTACTTCCATGCTGATGGCGGCGCCAGATAGGGAAATATCAATGATTGTAATGGGATAAGAGCGACCATCTTCAAGTCGCAGCTCTGAATTAGCATTCTTTGGTGCGATCCGGGCTGATCGTCTTTGCTCGTCAGGTACGAACTCGGTCTGCCCCTCCAGGTTGGCGATCTGATCTGCCAGCTTTTGACGCTTACGCAATGAACAATCGATCTGAATACAGAACCCGCCTTTGAAGTGTCGCACCGTTTCTCCCTCAATGCGACCGACGTGATCCAGGTAGATAATCGCATGATCGCCCAGCTGCGGCACATGTGCGGAAATCAGGCCAGCCCCACCGGGAGAGATGTCAACGGCCTGGCAGGGGATTTCAAGCTGATTGGGCAACATGCAGCGTCCAAACAAAGCTACATGTGTGCGCTGAAAGCTGCGGCGTTCAGGGATAACTTCTTCGAATTGCTCGGCCGGTTGCATCAATTTTTAGTTTTGCCCATGCAGTGCGTCGTCAAATTGAACCCGTATTTACACACAACATGGTTAAAAAAGTATCATGTTTGGGTTGAATTCAGCCCAAAACCGGCTTCATCTGCAAAATTTATTCCCGCCCACCATCAATAACCGTCAGGTGGCCGACTCGGCGCGGAGCGTGAATTGGAACAACATTGCCTGTATCGGAGTGATCTTCGGCAAAGATTGAGGGCGCGTTAAGATCGCTTCGCCGTGTAACGAGTGGCTGTCCTGTTCGAGGGTGGCTGGATGCCTGGTTGTTTTCGAATTCATCGTTGTTACGGTCGGCGATTCCCGGGAACAGGGGGGCTTCCCAGGGACGCAAGATACGCACGCTGCGGATCGATTGTTCCACAATCGGCTCATCACCAAGCCAAAAGGGGTGCTCACAAGGGTTGGTGATGCCCAAAATGCGATTGCCCGCATCGCCATTTTGATTGAGCGGCAGCAAAAGAGTTTCAAGGTTGATCATTTGTCCATTGGCGGTCTGGGCCAGCGAGCAGATCAGTACCACATAATCGTCCAGTCCGATCCGGTAGGCCCAACTGTCTGCAGAGCGCTGGTCTTCACCAACAAAGGCTTCAGAAAAACTCTCCTGCTTGAGTTCCCGCCCGTAAATGCTGCACAAACTGGTGCCAGCCAATCTGTAATTCACATTTGGTCCATCCTGTTCCAAAATGAAAGTGTTGCCGAGCAGGGCGCGACACTGAGCGGGTTGGATGTCACTGCGCTCAGGCCACATCAGTTTGGCATGCGGTTCACCGCGATTGCCTGCCTGCCAGAACAGGTCCAACCAATAGTCCAACATTTTTTTTGTATTTAATTGACGCATTTACTGACTAGCCTGTTCTCGATTGACCAGCTTGACAGCGTCGCGTCCCAGTTTGGAACAAGAAACGCAGCAATGCCGGGTTCATACCAAGGCAGGTGCAGAATGCGTGCCAGATGCCCGCAGGGATACCGACTTGTCCCTTGCATCCACAACATGTTTGGGAAATTTCAGCTCAATTGTTGGGACAACCGCAAATAGGGCACTTAAGCGCAACTGAGACGGCACGATCGAGCCGCATTTGAAATAATAGCGCCGACACACCGTCCGTGGACTCAGACGATCTTAACGGAAATTAACCCTGTTGGCTGGAAGCAATTGAACTGAACCTGTTAATCTGTCATTTACTTCTTTGACTCCACGGAACCTGATTAATCTCCAGGCTCCAGCAAATTTCGAAGGGCTGGACAGCGCTGCACTTCGACAAACTGGTATCAGGCAAGACAAACACGTTAGGGGACGGGTTAGTCGGGACCGACCAACAAGCCCGGTGCTCTGCACTGGGCTTTTTTTTTGCCCAATTTTCAGTGAAGCACTGCAGCCAAGCAGATATATGTAGACTTCAACAATTATTATCCGCCGGCGAATATCCACCAGTCCAGCAACTTGTTAGATTTGCCCTTGACCCGTGATATCCTGATTAAGCTATGACCGCATCTGACCAGCAAGCGCAGAAGAACCCACCAGCTTTCAATCTGCCCGGAGTGGTGATCGTATTGGCCGTGGCAATGGTGTTGATCCATTTTGTGCGTTCACAGCTTTTGTCGCTGCAAACGGATTATTGGGTGTTGAACGTGTTTGCATTTGTTCCGCTGTTTTACGCCGTCGATATGTCGCAGTTGATCGAACCGGGGTCGCGTTTCTGGAGTCCGGTTACACATGGTCTGTTGCACGGGGACTGGACCCACCTGATAGTCAATCTGGTTTGGTTGGCCGCCTTCGGCAGTGCGGTTGCCCGGCGCTTTCAAAACGCTCGTTTCATTCTGTTCATGATATTGGCAACGGCAGCCGGTGCTCTCGCGCATTACCTTTTCCACCCGGCAGGCAATGTTCCTGTGATCGGTGCTTCCGGTGCCGTGTCCGCTTGTATGGGGGCAGCCGTGCGCTTTGCGTTCATGCCCGGACAATCCATCGCAGCGGCAACAAGCGCCCCCGCTTTGTCCCTTGTCCAATCCCTCAAGAATCGAAACATTATGACATTTGTCGGGGTCTGGTTTGCATTGAACTGGTTGTTCGGTTCCGGTGTGATACCGTTGGGAATCGACGCGCAGATTGCCTGGGAAGCCCATATGGGTGGATTTCTGTTCGGCTGGCTGGGCTTTGGCCTGTTCGACCGCCGCAGCTACGGCAACGGCCGCGGCAGCGGCAACGACAGTGGGGAAGGCCCAAATCATCACGATTATTCGCAGCAGCAGGCTTAGTCAGAGAAACGGGGTCGGGTTCGTCGAAATCCAAGAGCGTCAATCCGAGTGAGTTGGTGCGCTGGACAGTGCCTTTAACCGATACATTTGCTGTTTGGTTGCCTGATAGCCGATTTCAATGGCTTCATCGGCACGATGAAATTCTGCAAGCCCGATGCTGGCAACCGGTGGACGCAATTGGATGTCGGGCGGGTCTCCAGCCAGACGCGATCGGGCAATCCTGTCCTGAATGATGTTGAATGCTTCAACCATCGCGCCAGTTATGCCGAGTGCTTTGCCCAAACGGCTCAATGTTTGGCGGCTCTCCGGCCGGGTCGTTTCTGGTTTCGACACCACGTCACCAAATTCCGTACTGAAATCGCGCACAACCGTGCCGCGGCCAAATCCATCGGCAGACAGGTTCACAGCGACCACGGCGTCGGCCTCAAATGCCCTGCAAACAGAAACCGGAACCGGGTTTACCAAGGCTCCGTCAACGAGCACCCGGTCACCAATTGTTACCGGTTCGAATATGCCGGGCAGGGCATAGGACGCCCGCATGGCATCAATGAGCGGGCCGCGACTGAGCCATATTTCATGGCCACTGCTGATCTCGGTCGAAACGCAGACCAACGGGCGCGGCAGGTTCTCAATGCGAACATTGCCCATATGCTCTTCCATTCGCTCGGCCAGCTTATAACCGGAAATTAAGCCCACACCGCGCAGGCTGATATCAAGAAACCCGATAATCCGACGGGGCGTCAGACTGCGGGCAAAGTCTTCCAGTTCATCAAGTTTGCCGGCAAGATAGCAACCACCCACAAGAGCACCGATCGATGTGCCGGCGATCATCTTGATCGGGACCTCCGCTTCCTCCAGTGCCCTGATCACACCGATATGAGCCCAGCCCGGCGCAACACCACCGCCCAAGGCCAGGGCAATTCCAGGTTCGCTTGGTTCGGTTGTATGTCCAGGTTGCATGATATCGGTTTGTTTTCAGTCTGCGCTGTTTAGGCGTGTTGGTTGCAACGGTTCGCCACCACCATGGTGCAAACCCCTGAACAGGCCGTCAACGGTGATTGTCTTATCACGATCCATATACGGATTTTGGGTCAAACAATGGCGAATGCCCTGTCATTTCCAATTTGGTTAATCCGTCGTCGGTTTTGATGCGCCGAAAGAAGCAGGTTTCACGGCCTGTATGACAGGCTGCGCCATGACCCTTCGGTTCGACAGACATCCAGACTGCATCCTGATCACAGTCCACCCATATATCGCAGATTTTGAGCACATTGCCCGACGTTCCGCCCTTGTGCCAGATTTCCGCCCGGGACCGGCTGTAGAAATGGGCTTCTCCGGTCTCCAGACTGAGATCCAGCGCTTCGCGATTCATGTGCGCCACCATCAAGGGCGCGCCGTCGCCTGCCTTCGATACCACGGCCGTAATCAGACCTTTGTCATCGAATTTCGGCATTAATTGCAGACCGGTTTCCCGTTCCTCCGCGATGCTTTTGTCTTGGGACAAGGGGAATGTTCCCTCTATCTGATCAAATTCATGAAATGAATCTGTTCCTGCGGATCATCCTTGAAGGAACCCGTGAACGTCGTTGTCAGCGTTGTTGAACCTTGCTTCCGGATTCCCCGCATCGCCATGCACATATGCTCGGCCTCAACCATCACGGCGACACCGCGGGGTTCCAGAGTTTCCTGAATCGACTGGGCGATCTGTGCAGTCAGACTTTCCTGAGTCTGCAGCCGCTGGGCATAGACATCGACAACCCGGGCAATCTTGGAAAGTCCAAGCACGCGACCGTCCGGCAGATAGGCGACATGCGCCTTGCCAATGATCGGTACCATGTGGTGTTCGCAGTGGGAATGGAATGCGATGTCTTTGACGACAACCATATCGTCGTAACCGGCGACTTCTTCAAAGGTTCGTCCAAGAATTTTGGCTGGATCTTCCCCATAGCCATTGTACATTTCGCTATAGGCTTTGACCACGCGGGCCGGTGTGTCACGCAGCCCCTCGCGTTCCGGATCTTCACCTGTCCAGAGCAAAAGCGTACGCACGGCAGCCTCCGCTTCTTCACGGCTGGGCTTCTGCACTTCTTTCGACGGTATATCGAGTTCTATATCCAGTGACGACTTGTCGACGATCTGGTCCATTTGTGGCGTTCCAATTCGAGCAGTTAGGTTTTTTCAAAACCGGCATACCACTCTAGCCAACCTCTCTCTGGGGTCGCTGTTACCCTATTAAATGTCTAGGGCAACAACTGAGGCGTCAAGTTGATTCCGGGGCCTTGCGGCACGGTGACCATAATGCGGAAGGACGTGACAATACGGTAATTGAAATCCTGCCGCCAACACATAATATAGGTCTTTGAAGCGGACTGCCAAGCATAAATACGCGATTGATCGTCGCAGGCAGAATTCCGGGTTGCAGGAGTTGTCGAAAAATGAGCATCGATTCGGTTTATAACGCCAAAATTCTCGATTATGCCGGGAACATAGGCAACATCGGTCGGCTACCGGAAGCCGATGGCACGGCCAAGGCCCATTCCAAATTGTGCGGATCAACCGTTGTTGTCGATGTGAAGGTTGAAAAGGGCCGGGTCAGTGACTTTGCGCAGGATGTGAAAGCCTGCGCATTGGGCCAGGCATCAGCTGGCATTTTGGCAAAGAACGTAATTGGGTGTTCGTTGGAGGAGTTGGAAACTGCCCGCGCACAGCTGTTGGCGATGTTGAAGGATGATGGACCGGCTCCAACTGGCAAGTTTGATGAGCTGCAGTTTTTAGAACCGGTGCGGGCCTACCGCGCGCGCCACGCCTCAACGATGCTGGCTTTTGATGCCGTGGTGAGTGCAATGCAACAGGCCCTGGATAAGCAGAGCGAACTTGCCTGACAATTCCAAACAAGGCAGAAATTTCCAAGGCCAATGGCGCAAAACCCCGGGCAGGGTGATTGGTGTCGCGCTGGTGCGTCTCTACCAGCTGACCTTGTCGGGCTTTGTTGGCGGTCACTGCCGTTATCTCCCCACCTGTTCGGAATATGCTTATGAAGCGATTGCCCGGCATGGTTTGCCGCGCGGCGGCCTGTTGGCAATAAAACGCCTTGCGCGCTGCGGACCGTGGCGCCGGTTAGGTGGGTCGCACGGCCATGATCCGGTGCCGGACTAGGCGGCAATTGTTCGGTATTTGCATACCTGATCGTCAGCGCTTTTCCTGCTCGGGATCGTTGACGGTTTGCCCGCCATCGCCTAAATGCAGACCATAAATCAACCACCCGCGTCGTATGCGGGACTGGATACAGGAGCATACCATGGCCAATCCAGCCCTTTCCCTTGAGTTTCCCGACGGTTCTGTCCGAGAGTTTGAAGCCGGCATATCCGGTCTTCAGATCACTGAAGGAATTTCCAAATCTCTGGCTAAAAAGTCTGTTGCCTATCTTTTGAATGGTGACTTGAAAGATTTGGTTGAACCAATTGAAAGTTCAGGAAAAATAGAAATCGTGACGCGCAGCGATGAGCGGGCGCTTGAGCTGATCCGCCACGACTGTGCGCATGTGTTGGCCGAGGCGGTTCAGGAATTGTGGCCAGAAACCAAGGTCACCATCGGTCCGGTTATTAAAAATGGATTTTACTATGACTTCGATCGGGTAGACCCGTTTACGCCTGAAGACCTGGCAACGATCGAATCAAAGATGCGCCAAATCATTCAGCGCAACGCGCCTTTCACCAAGGAAGTGTGGAGCCGCGACGACGCAAAGGCGTATTTCGAAAGCATCGGCGAGCAGTATAAGGTTGAACTGGTCGATGCCATTGATGCTGACCAGAATCTGAACATCTATAAACAGGGTGAATGGCTCGATCTTTGCCTTGGCCCGCACGGTCCATCCACCGGTAATGCCGGTAATTCGTTCAAGTTGATGAACGTGGCTGGTGCCTATTGGCGCGGCGACAGCGACAACCAGATGCTCAGCCGCATATACGGCACGGCCTGGGCTGATGATAAGCAGCTGAAAAATTACCTTTTTATGCTGGAGGAGGCGCAGAAGCGCGACCACCGCAAACTGGGACGCGAAATGGATCTCTTTCATTTTCAGGAAGAAGGTCCCGGTGTGGTGTTCTGGCATGCCAAAGGCTGGAGGGTGTTTCAAAATCTGGTCAATTACATGCGCCGACGCATTGAAGAGCACGGCTATGACGAGGTGAATGCGCCTCAAATCCTGGACAAGGCCCTTTGGCAGACATCCGGTCACTGGGACTGGTACCGTGAGAACATGTTCACAACGGTGACGGAAGACGATCGGCAATTTGCGATCAAACCCATGAATTGCCCCGGTCATGTTCAGATTTTCAAAAACGGCTTGCGTTCCTACCGCGAATTGCCGGTCAAAATGGCCGAATTTGGCAATGTCCATCGGTATGAGCCGTCGGGCGCGCTGCACGGATTGATGCGGGTACGGGGCTTTACCCAGGATGATGCCCATGTGTTTTGCACCCCCGAACAGCTGGAAGACGAATGTCTGCGCATCAATGACCTGATCCTGACCACCTATGCGGACTTCGGATTTGAAAACATCGTGGTGAAACTGTCGACGCGCCCGGAAAAACGGGTTGGCAGCGATGAAGGCTGGGATCG
>CAJQPW010000404.1 GCA_905480295.1 uncultured Rhizobiaceae group bacterium
CTATGTGGCGCAGAGCTGGTCTGTTCTGGAGGGGTCTGCTGAAATATCGGGCCTGCCCGGGCTGTTTTTGATGAAGTCCCTGATTCCGGTTTTTGCTTTGTTGATGCTTGTCGCGGGTCTGTTGCGTTGGGTTCGGCGATGACGGCTCATCTGGATCTCGTCCTGCTGCTGGTGTTGCTGCTGGCCTTGATGGCCGGATACCCGGTTGGCCTGACATTGGGGGGTATTTCCGTGCTGTTCGCCGGTATGGGCTGGATGTTGGGTACGTTCGACTTCGCCTTGTTTTTTGCTTTGCCGTCACGGCTGTTCGGCATCATGAGCAATTCGGTTCTGTTGTCGGTTCCCATGTTTGTTTTCATGGGGCTGATTCTGGAACGCTCGCGTTTGGCGGAAAACATGCTGGATGCGGCCGCCCATTTGTTTTCCCGTTTTCGCGGCGGACTGACGATATCAGTAACGCTGGTTGGCGCACTGCTTGCGGCGTCTACCGGGATCGTCGGTGCCAGTGTCGTCACGCTGGGTCTGCTGGCATTGCCGAGCCTGATCCGCAATGGCGTGTCCCCACCGCTGGCTGGAGGAACGGTTGCTGCGGCGGGCACGCTGGGACAAATCATTCCGCCTTCCATCGTTTTGATCGTGCTGGCTGATCAGATGTCCAATGCCTGGCAACAGATGCAGGTCCGGTCAGGGGAGTTTTCTCCCAATACAATTTCAATCGCTGAACTGTTTGCCGGTGCCGTTGTGCCGGGTCTGCTGATCGTCGCGTTTTTCGTGTTTTACCAGATGGCGGTTGCGGGCAAGCCAGAGGAAGAGGTCGGCAGGGTATCGCAGCCAACCAAATCCTTGTCAGAATTGATGATTGCCTTCCTGCCACCCCTGCTGCTTATCGTCGCAGTCCTGGGGTCGATTCTTGCCGGGGTGGCCACTGCATCGGAGGCTGCCAGCGTAGGTGCGGTTGGTGCGTTGCTGCTGTCCCGCAACCGGCTTGGGGAAGGGCGCTTCAAGGCCGTGTTGCAGGAAAGCACTCATCTGATTTCCATGATCTTCCTGATCATTATCGGTGCTTCGATATTCTCGTTGGTGTTTCGGGGGCTGGGTGGTGAAGAGACGGTGTCGCATCTGCTCAACCAGCTTCCAGGCGGCACTTACGGGGCGTTGATCGTCGTGATGTTGATCATATTCGCGCTTGGTTTCTTTCTCGATTTTCTCGAGATCACCTTTGTCGTGGTTCCTCTGGTGGCGCCGGTGCTGCTGGCAATGCCGATGGCTGACGGGTCCGCGATGAACCCGGTCTGGCTGGCGGTGTTGATTGCGCTTAATCTTCAAACTTCGTTTTTGACACCGCCGTTTGGTCTGTCCCTGTTCTACCTGCGCAGCGTGGCGGGTGATCTGGTGTCGACCTTGCAGTTGTATCGGGGGGTATTGCCCTTTATTTCATTGCAGTTATGTGCGCTTGTTGTGGTTCTGTTGTGGCCTGATATCGCAACGATTCTTCCCCAATGGCTGTATGGTGATTGATGCAAGACCGATTATTCGATCAATTGGAAATTTGCCGATCAGCCGTATCGAGTATCGGGATTTGGGGGACGAATTGTTGCAAAATTTGGGTGAGTTAAGCGATTTGCATTGACTGCTCCCCATCGGATTTGAAACACTTGGGCAGAGAATTAATAAGATGACTTTTTCACGGAGCGGACCAAAAAGTGGCAAAATCAGCTAGCAAGACAAAGCCGGCCCTGCAATCCGTCCATATCGATGACAAATATGATCTGGATAAGGATCATATCTTCATCACAGGCACCCAGGCCGTGGTGCGTCTGACGTTGATGCAGAAAGAGCGCGACCGCCGCGCTGGCCTCAATACGGGTGGATATGTCACCGGATATCGTGGATCACCGATTGGTGGTCTTGACCTTGCCATGTGGAAAGAAAGGGCGCGGCTGACCGCCAGCGATATTCATTTCGAGCCCGGGCTCAACGAAGACATAGCCGCGACTGCAATTTGGGGTGCGCAGCAGGCCGAAATGCGCGGTGAAGGCAAGTTTGATGGTGTGTTCGGCGTTTGGTACGCCAAGGGGCCCGGTGTTGACCGTTCCGGAGACGTTTTTCGACATGCCAACATGGCTGGTACATCCCCCAATGGCGGCGTGCTTGCATTGATGGGGGATGACCATGTCGCCGAGAGCTCAACCACTGCCCACCAAAGCGAATTCGGACTGATCAATTACGGCATGCCGGTCCTGTCACCCGCAGGCGTTCAGGAAATTCTGGACTATGGGGTGATCGGCTACGGCCTGTCACGCTATGCCAGCGTCTGGGTCGGCATCAAATGTGTCAAGGACACCATTGAATCAACAGCCGTCATCGACGGTCGGGTGGACCGGATCAAACTGGTTGAGCCGAAGGAGGACCGGCGTCCCAAGGAGGGGCTTTCGATTCGTCCCAATGACACGATGTTGCCGCAGGAAGCCCGGTTGGTCGATCACAAGCTTGACGCGGTGCTCGACTATATTGTGGCCAACAAGATCAACAAGACAATCTTGTCGGGTGGCAAGAAACCCAAGGTTGGTGTCATCGCTGCCGGCAAGTCCTATCTCGATGTTCGTCAGGCGATGGATGATCTGGGCATTGATGAAGTGCGCGGCAATAATCTCGGGCTTCGCCTGTTTAAAGCCGGCTGTGTCTGGCCGCTGCCGAAAAAGGAATTGGTTGCATTTGGCAAGGGGCTGGATCTGATCCTGGTGGTGGAAGAAAAACGCGCGCTGATGGAATCGCAAGTCCGCGAAGCGCTCTATGGCACGTCCAATCCGCCGGTGATCGTTGGAAAGAAAGACGAGAAAGATCAGTGGCTGCTGTCACAGAAGGCGCAGTTGGATTCCAATACCATTGCGATTGCCCTGGGCGAACGCGTCAACCGCTTCGCCAAGGACAAGAAGCTGGCCGAACATGTGCAACGTCTGAAAAAGGCACAGGCGCAGTTGAACGCGGTCGAGGGCGTGGCCATGCGTGTTCCTTATTTCTGTGCCGGATGCCCCCACAGTTCCTCAACCCACGTTCCCGAGGGCAGTCGTGCCTATGCCGGCATTGGCTGCCACTACATGGCGCAATTCATGGACCGCTCCACCGAGGGTTTCACGCAAATGGGTGGGGAGGGTGCAAACTGGATTGGTGAACACCGCTTTTCCACCCGCGATCACGTGTTCCAGAACCTGGGAGACGGCACCTACAATCATTCCGGCTATCTGGCGGTCCGTGCTGCTGCTGCCTCAGGTGCCAACATCACCTATAAAATTCTGTTCAACGATGCGGTGGCGATGACGGGCGGACAGCCCAATGAAGGCAATCTGACCCCCTGGGTGATTGCCAATCAGGTATATGCTGAAGGGGCCAAACGGGTTGTCGTGGTCACCGATGAACCGGATAAATATGACGCAACGATTCAATGGCCGCTCGGCACGACCATTCACCATCGCTCTGAACTGAACGCGGTGCAGAAGGAACTGGCAACCGTCAAAGGTCTTTCCGCGATGATCTATGACCAAACCTGCGCCAGCGAGAAACGCCGCCGCCGCAAGCGTGGCACCTTTCCTGATCCCGATCGCAGAGCGGTGATCAATGAGCAGGTTTGCGAAGGTTGCGGTGACTGTGGCGTTAAGTCCAACTGCGTCGCCGTTGGTGCCGTCGAAACCGAATTCGGGCGCAAGCGTCAAATCGATCAGAGTTCCTGCAACAAGGATTTTTCCTGTATCAATGGATTCTGCCCGAGCTTTGTGACGGTGCATGGTGCCGTGCTGAAAAAAGGGAAAAGCACCGTCAGTGAGCTCAGTTACCCTGAAATTCCCGAACCAACCCTGCCGGAACTCAACGGGTCCTATGGTGTGATCGTAACGGGTGTCGGCGGTACTGGCGTTGTCACGGTTGGCGCGATCCTGGGCATGGCTGCGCATCTGGAAGGCAGGGGATCTGCCATCATTGATATGGCGGGCCTTGCCCAGAAGGGTGGTGAAGTAGCCAGTCATTTGCGCATTGCCCCTTCGCCAAAGGACATCAAGTCAATTCGCATTGCAGCATCTGGTGCCGATTTGATTCTGGGTTGCGACATGGTCACGGCATCGACCCAGAAAGTATTGGGTTCGATCGAGACCGGTCGGACAAGGGTTGTGCTC
>CAJQPW010000405.1 GCA_905480295.1 uncultured Rhizobiaceae group bacterium
GTGTCATTGACGGAACTGATGGTTACAGAAACCGGCACCGCGTTGCTCAACGTGCCGTCGTCATCGCGCACCCGATAGGTGATATCAGCGACCGGCCCGTCATAATTGGCCTGCGGCGTGAACGTGATCGCACCTGTCGCGGGGTTGACACTCCACGTGCCCTGTCCCGGGACGACGAGTGGATCCCCTGCAGAAGTGGTGCCGGTAATTTGCACGGTTGCAGGCACCAGCGTGCCATCGAAATCACCGTCATTGGCCAACACGTCAATCACCACCGATGAGTCTTCAACCACGTTGCCGCTGTCTGCAAGAGCTGTGGGGGCGTCATTGATATCGTTTACGGTGACCGACACCGTACCCACGGTATTGCCACCATTGCCATCACTGACGGTATAGCTGATCGTGTCCGGGCCAAAATAATCCGCATCTGGGTGATAGCTCAGCGTGCCATCACCGTTCAGCGTCACGGACCCATGCAAAGCCGAGGCGAGGCTCACATTCAGTCCG
Source organism: uncultured Rhizobiaceae group bacterium (assembly GCA_905480295.1). Taxonomy (GTDB): domain Bacteria; phylum Pseudomonadota; class Alphaproteobacteria; order Rhizobiales; family Rhizobiaceae; genus Pseudahrensia. The sequence continues at coordinate 508 of CAJQPW010000405.1, forward strand.
TCGCCATCCACATCACTGGCCGCCGAAAGCACATCAATCGGTGACAGTACAACATCTTCGTCTGTCACCTGGGGTGCAATGGTGCCGACATCCGGCGCGTCATTGACCGGGGCAACGACGACATCAACAGTGCTGCTGACAACCCCACCATTACCATCGGCAATCGTATAAGAAATAGTGTCGGTACCGTTATAATTCGGATCAGGCGTATAGGTCAGCGTGTTGTCAATGTTGATTATGACTGTACCATTTCCTGCTACAGCACCCGTCACGGACAGGCTGTCCCCATCAACATCAAAGGCAGCGGACAATACGTCTATATTTGCCAGAACCACATCTTCGCTGCCGGCTTCGGGTGGTAAAGTGCCAGCCACAGGAGCATCATTGACCGCATTGACCACGACCGAATAATTGCCGCTGGCGGTGCCTCCATTGCCGTCGGAAATCGTAAAGACCACCGTGTCGGTGCCATTATAGTCCGCATAGGGAATAAACGTCAGCGTGTTGTCACCATTGATCGTCACGGTGCCATGGGCTGCAGATGCACTGATGACGGAAAGACTGTCGCCCTCAATGTCGCTGGCACCGGTCAACACGGTATTGGTGACCGCCTGATCTTCGTTGGTGACCGTATCCGATACAGTGCCCAGAACAGGGGCATCATTCACGGATATCACATCAATCGTCAGGACACCTTCCGCGGTGTTTCCCGCGCTGTCCGAAATCACGTAATTGACCGAATCCTGTCCATAGAAATTCGGGTTGGGCTGATAGCTGAGCGTACCGTCGCCATTGACGGTAACCTCACCAAAGGACGCGGTGGCTGAAACCAGGGACACAGCATCGCCGTCGATATCATAGGCGGCGCTCAGAACATCGATACCATCGCCAAAACCATCTTCGAACACGCCGACAACGGGTGGCGTTCCGGCGAATGGTGGATCATTGGTCGGTGCGGCATCAAAACCACCACCGCCACCACCGGTATCCGGCGTTTCGCTTACCAGTGGTGTTTCAGCCGGTCCAGAGTCCTCTGAATCGGATGAACCAAGCTCCGGCAGAGCTTTGTTCGATGTCAGCAATTGCGCCTTGGGCGCGTCCTTTTTGCTGCCACCGGATTTGCCCCCCGGCGTGGCAACGGAAAGCGCCTGCGTTACCGCATCTTCCTCACCATACAGATTTGCTTCGCCGTCAGAACCTTCCAACGGCTTGCGCTGCAGAATGCCGGCCAATGCTTTGCTGGACGATGCCGCACTGCCATCACCTTTTTCGCCCGCCTTCGACAGGGTGAAGCTGCGGGAGGCAATGGCCGCCTGCGCTGCCACGGCAAACAATATGGCCGAGGATGACGCTTCATCGCGGTTGCTCAATGCCGGCACCGCCATGGTGGTCAGTTCGGATTTATCCACCAACCTGACATCGCGCACGGTCCACTCAAACCCGGATTTGAGCACCTTGCCGTCACCGGTCCTGATGGTCATGGTGACCCGATAGGGGTGCCCGACCATCACGTCATCCGAAAGGTTACCCTCCACCCGCATGCGGGCGGCATTGTAGGCCAGTCCCGGCGGCATGCCGGACAGCTGCAGCGTGCATTGTTCGTTGACCAGATGTTCACTGAGGAACGATCCGATATCAAAGCTGACATCGGCACCAACTTCATCCACCTGATTGGGAATGATCTGCTCATCCAGTTCCACCGGTTCCTGAACGCCGGCATCAGCAAGGCCATCAAACTGAAACGGCTCGTCCTGCGACGCTGATTCGGCAGCGTCGGGTTCTTTCAGGTCGATATCACCGTGAAAGCGGGTACGAACCTGCCCATCATCATCAAGCTCGATGCCAATATCATCGAACGTGATCGACACGCATTGTTCAAGCTCGAAGGATTTCTCATCGGTCCACAGCATTCCCGGTGACCCGGCTTCCAGTTTCCAGCCATACAGCGTGGAATTGCCGGGAACGGTGTAGTGGGTGCCGCCATCAGAAACGGACCAGGTCAGGCCCTCAGGTGTTGTTTGCTCGTCCATCTCAGTACCCGTTTCCGGTCGATGCGAGTTCCCGGATCGCTGGGTTGGCTGTTACAAAGGCAATCTCATAGGCAGCCAGCATCTTTTCATGGCGGACGCTTTCCAGCGTAATCTGCGCACGGGCGAGTTTAAGCTGGTCATTCAGCACGTCGGTGATGGAACGGAATCCGGCTTCATACTCCCGCCTGGATCCCTCGACACTGACCCGGATTGCGCGGATCTGGCGGCGAACGATGCTGACCCTTCGATCCGCAGATCGATAGGCGGTCCACTGGCGTCGAACCTGTCGCTCGATGATGCGTGATTGATCGAGTGCCCGATATTGCGCTTCAAGCGCGGTGTGCCGGGCGGCGTTGACATTGGGAACCATCGTGGTGTCGATCAGGGGCATCCGGAGACGCACGCCGACACTCCAGTCGCCTTCTTCATTGCCTTCAGTCTCCTGATAAAGCGGTTCATTATAGCCCCCGAAAAGATCAACGCGGGGGCCAAAACGGCCCCTTTCGACCTTGGCTGCATAGCCGCTTGCCAATGCATTGTGCATCGACGATTCCAATGTCGGGTTGTTGGAAATGGCCATGGCAACGGCCTGCTCGACGTCTTCGGGAACAAAGCTTTCATAACCCGACCGCGCCAGCTCAGCCGGTGCCTGGATGCCGGTCAGGCTTTCATAATCACTTTGGATCTCTTCGCGGGTCTTGCGGGCCAGATCGACCTCGGATCGCGCACTTTCGACATTGGCCCTTGCAATGGCGATGTCGGTGCGGCTGGCATCACCCGCCTCGTACAATCTGTTTGCGATATGGGCAATTCGCTGCATCGCTTTGACATTGGATTTCAGCGTGCTTTCAACCTTGCGATTCAGGCGCAAATTGACATGGGCGGTGATTGCCTCCAGCGCCACACGATGCTCTTCAGCCAGATAGCTCAGATCAGATGCGATGCTCAGATGCTTCGCCTGCCGATAGCTGTTGATGTTCACACCGCTGGTGTAAAGCGGCATGGACACTTCCACCCCACCGGTCACCTGGCCGATACGGCTGTTGAAATTGGTTGATCCCTCTTCCGAGTTATAATTGGCGCTGATCGTTGCACTCACCTTGGGCAGGAAATTCGCAATCGCACCGTGCATGCGGGCGCGGTCGGCAGATGCTCTCTGGCTCTGGGCACGGGTGGAATAGGATCCACGCAGGGCCAGTGCCACGGTGTCACCCACCCCGGCTTCACCGCCCCGCAATCCCTCATAGACATTGGCGCGGTGCATCATCGAATGGCGCAGGGAAGCGCGACCGGGCACGAAATAGCTCATGTTGCGGTCCGACAGGGCCAGTTTGGGTCCCCGGAACATGATGGTCGATACAATGTTGCGGCGCAGGTAACTGGCGGTGTGACCCACGTCGGCCAGGAAACCTTCCTGCCGGGAATCGACATCTGTGATCAGCGTATCAGCTTCAGAAGGACCACCATGCGCGGCTGTATCGTCTGGGTACGGATCAGCGCCGGAACGGCTGGAAAGCGAAATGTGGGAATCATCCGAACCACGCAATTCCAGGGCCATGGCGGGTGAATAGGTGGACGTTGAGCCGCGAAGGGCGATCGTCTTGCCGGTTTGCTCGGCAAGCGAAGCAGTTGATCCCAGCAGGGCCAGGCTCATCAAAGGCAGGAAGGCTTTGACCAGCAGATTACGGCCAGACAAATGCATGCCGGTATTGCGACCGGATGGTGACACCCGACCGGCTATAAGCCTGCAATTTCTACGCACGTTATTACTCACTACTCAATTCCCCAACCGGGATACGCAACTGTGCGGCGATATCTTCGCCGTCGATCCATTAACTTACTCTTACCGACCGGATGTGCCGGTCCCTCTGTCGTCCTTCTATTGTTCGCGGAATGCGCGCTTGAAACTATCGATCATGGGCTTTGCCAGATAGGTCAGGAACGTTCTGGAACCCGTATGGATATAGACTTCAGCCTGCATGCCGGCCTGTATGTCGGACAGGCGGTTACGCCCTTTTCCCTGACCACCAGCCAGCGCAAGCCGCACTGTGAAAAAGGTTTCGCCGCTTTTTTCATCGGTTTCCGCATCAGCAGATTTATAGGTAACCCGGCCGTGAATCGTATCATCGATACGCCGGTTGAATGCGGTCACCGCAATCTCCGCGTCCTGGCCGACATGTACATAATCAATATCGACCGGTTGCACCCGGGCCTGCACCACGAGGGGAGCCCCTTCCGGTACAATCTCACCGACAACATCGGCTGCACCCACCACACCGCCGATGGTCGTTGCGCTTAACCGCAACAGCATGCCAGAAACCGGCGCCCGCACGATTGAACCGGTCACCAGATCTTCCGCGGCCACCAGCTGATCTGTAATCTCAGCCAGTTCCGCGACAATCTTGGTATATTCCCGGGCCGCCGAATTGGCATATTCACTGCGGGACTTATGCATCTGCACCCGAACTTCTTCGATCTGATTGTCGATGCCCGCCGCATCAAGTTTCAGCGCCTATACGGTGCCCTGCAATTCCAGTACCGCCCGTTCGCGATCATTGAGCCGGTTGCGGGCAACATAGCCGTTGCTTGCCAGAGGCTTCAGACGGTCATATTCCCGCTGATTCATGGCGAGCATTGCGCCCTGCGATTTAATACGTGAAAGCAGCCCGTCTTTCTGCTTGGTCAGGGTGGCTGCTTTCTTTTCCAGGGATTCTATTTGCCGGGCAAGCACATCCCGACCCGACAGATAGGCGTCCCGTTGGCTTTGCAGCAATTCGGCTTCCATTGACGACACGGGTATTTCAACCGCCGCGGCTGCCACTGCCGGGTTTTGAAGCTGTGTTGACGGGGAAACGGATGTGGCCGCGCCAATGACAATGGGCAAGCCGCCATCACCGCGCAGGGTGAGTCCGGGGCTCTTTGGTGGATTGGTTGCGCCGGATCCGCGCAGCAGAACACGCGTTGCCAATGCCGGTGCAGCTGCCATCTGGCGGGCGCCGCCGGATCGTTCCGCATCAAGCCTGGATTTCAGGGCATTCAGGGAGGAGTGACGCGCCCGCAACTGTGTCAGGTCGGCCTGAACCCGGGACTTGTCCAGCTCGAGGATCGGCTGGCCAGCCGTCAGGGCCTGCCCTTCACGGACAAAAATATCAAGAACCCGGCCACCCTTCTGGTGCTGAACCAGTTTGTTCTTGCCATCGCTGACAAATGTGCCCGGTGTGATGACCGCCGAAGACAGGGGGAACAATACGCCCCATGCCAAAAACGCCGCCAGCAATACGCAGACAGACCAAAAACCCAGTTTGATCACTGAGCCGCTGTCGGTCTTGGCGTTGGCGCGCCAATGGATATCGTGGCTGACGGGATTGCTCACTGACCTACCCTGCCTCCACACGGACCTGGCCAGCACCGCGACGCGGCATTTTGGCGTTCAATACCTGGATCGCAACTTCCGGCTTTTGCGGCATGCCGTATTGATCGACACCCGGTGTCTGTTCCGCCCGATCATCGCCGTGGCGGGCCCGCCACTGACCGTGGTTTTCCTTGAACGAAACCACCTGACCATCATTTATGGTCAAGACGTGATCGGCGACTTTCAATATCGACCGGCGTTGCGACACAACCAGGGAAGAGACCCCCTCGTCCCGTGCCGTTGACAGGGACCGCAACAGGGCATCTTCAGCCTTCTGGTCAAGATGGGCATTGGGCTCATCCAGTATCAGAACCCGAGGCTCGGCATAAAGCGCGCGCGCCATCGCCAATTGCTGTTGCTGACCACCGGACAGATCCATGCTGTCGGAATTCAACAGGGTCGCATAGGCTTCTGGCAATTTGACAATCTGGGTGTGAATATCGGCCTTCTTTGCCGCACGGATGATGCGTTCCTCGTCCGGATATTCTTCGTAGCGGGAAATGTTTTCAGCAATCGTGCCCGGAAACAGCCGGGAATCCTGGGGCACGTAGCCGATCGATTCACCCTTGCGGTCATCCAGCCACAATGCCAGTTCAAAATCATCCAGCCGCACCGAGCCTTCGGTTGGTTTCAAAGCTCCGGCCAGCAATTTGGCCAGGGTCGATTTTCCTGCGCCGGTGGGACCGATAATCGCCAGAATTTGCCCGGACTTCATGGCAAAGCTGACATCGCGCAGGATGGTCTGGACGCGGGTGCCGGCCTCCACCTCATAGGTGAGATTTTCCACTTCAATGTCACCAATCGTCATCGCCGGAACGACGGCACGGCTGGCAACGGGCTGGGAATTGATGAATTCGGCGAGATTGGCGAAGGCAGAACGGGCATGCACGATGCGATCCCACGAGCCGATAACCTGCTCGATCGGCACAAAGGCACGGCTGGAAATCAGCGATGAGGCAAAGATCACACCACCGGACAGGTCGCCAGCCAGAACAAGAAAAGCGCCCCAGGCCATGATGGTGATCTGCAGCCCCTGCCGCACCGTGCGGGACAGGCCAAAGAAGAATGCCTGGGTTTTAGCGGAGCTGTCGGCGAGATTAAGCGCGCTGTCCATCTTGCCACCCCATCTTTGCAGAAAGGTGGGAAACAGGCCCATGGCTCTGATATCTTCGGAACGGGTTACCAGCGCCTGGGAAAACGCCACGGCGTCGGAATTGCTGCGCGTGGCCTGCTCGCTGTCGTCAAGGCTCAGCCGACGGTTGGCATAAGCTATGCCGGCCAGCAGGAATATCCCGATCAGGGTAATCACCCCCAGCTGAACATGCAGGGCAAACAGCAACAGCAGAAAAATCGGTGTGAAGGGCAGATCAAAAAGCCCGATCATCGCCCGCGCCGCAAGAAAACTGCGCAGGGAATAGAAATCCCGCATCAATTGCGATTTCTGACCCCCTGCATCATCGGCATGGATCAGGCCATTAAACAGCTTGCCTGCGGTCTGGGTGACGTATTTGGCCGACATGCGCTGGGCGATCATCATGCGCACAGCCTCAATCACGCCAAGCATGACGAGGGCAACCAGGGCAATCAATGTAATGTAGATCAGGGTTTCACGGCTGCCTGAAACCAGCACCCGGTCGTAGATCGCAATCATGTGCAGGGGCATGGCCAGCAACAACAGGTTCGCCACCACGGAAAAGATGAACAACCATCTGAAATTCTTCAGAATACTCTTGCTCAGACTTTCCCCAGAATTTTGCTCTTGAACGCCAGACATACCCAAAACCCACTAACTGTCCGGGCAGTTGTAAAGAAATAAGGCTAACAAATTGTTTCGATTTGAGCGCAGGCCCCGTTTCACACCGGGTCAACGCGAGAGGATTGCGCGGCAGCAGGTACCGCCGGAGCAATGCCGTTGCAGCCTACTTTTGGGTGTCGACGGCTGGAATCTGCTTCAGATAGGCGGCAATGGCATCGCGGTCCTGAGTCGTCAGCCGCGCCATGTTGAGCTGCACATCCGCCATCGACGATCCAAAGGAATCAAATTCCGGTGTGAAGCCGGTTTCCAGCGAATAGGCGATGTCCTGCAGCGTCCAGTCCCCGATGCCCTTTTCATGCGGCGAGATATTGGGAATGGTTTCATTCCCCTCCGGCGACGGCCCGCCACCGAGCCAGGCCGAATTGTCGGGACCCCCCAACGGATTGCGCGGCGTATGGCATTCACCGCAATGGCCGAGCGCTTCCACCAGATAACGCCCCCGCTGCAGCACCGGATCATCGTCTGGTACGGAAACCACCATCTCGTCATTCAAATAAAGCAGCTTCCAGAACCCGAGCACCCGCCGGATATTGAAAGGAAACGACAACCGGTGGTCTGCCGCCCTGGTGCTGACCGGAGGCAGGGTGTTGATAAAGGCCCACAGGTCGGAAAC
>CAJQPW010000406.1 GCA_905480295.1 uncultured Rhizobiaceae group bacterium
AAAGGGAAAACATCAAGAAAAAGACTATCCATCAACGACGCTTGCAACATCTAAAACAAGCTGCATAATCAATCACGCAGAAGAGCCAGAGCCTCCAATGCTCAAAACGCTTTCATGTCCCATTTTATATGACGACGGACAGTCTGCGCATTCCAAAGGGTCTTTTTCAGCGTCTCAAAACGACCCATGGTTTTAATATCGTCATTGTGACGGGTGTAGCGAATGACCTCGTGCCCATTGGCTTCCAGCATGGCCCCTTCGTCAGCAAAGACAACGTCTTCGCCGCCGGGGCGTTGATAGAAATTGTGGCACAGTAAGATTTTCAATTTGCGGTCTCTAAATACGGGCGGAGTTGGCAGTTCGCTTCCCAGGCATTCCTTTATTCAATCAAGGGCGCTGCGCACATACAGCGGTGAAGATTACCGATCCAACCGCCAATATTTCGATCTGCGCGGCCACGCCAACAACAAAATCTGGCCGGTCCGCTATTCAGCTTCAACGCGGTAAAAGATGATTTCCACGCCGGTGAAAAACCGGGGCTCGACTATTTTATCAAATGTCATCCAGGGCAGACTGGCCATCATGTCTTCTTCCCCCTTGGGAACACAATTGACCAACGTCATCTCTCGTGGAGATTCCTTGTGGGACTTTCGAATCTGCTCAAACACTTTTTCCAGAATGGAACCTGTAAATGAATTCCAAAGGAAAATGACGTTCACGTCTTGCGGGATCTCGTAGGTGACAGCATCGCTGCAGACGATTTCAACCGAACCGGCATTGGTTTTTGATTTTATGCGCTCGACATTCGATTCCGCGATCTGACAAAGTTGCTGTGACAGTTCTACACCTATGACGCGTTTGAACGGTTGAAGAGCCGCCAACACAACTGCCCGGCCCTTGCCACAGCCATAGTCCAGAAAGACGTCCTCACCAGGCTGAATGGTCAGATGCTCAATCGCCAGGTCGAAATTGGCATAGCTTATGGGCTCATAACCATGACACTCTGCTTCAAAACCGAGTTCGTCCGCCTCTATCCAGGCTTCTGTTTCGATGTTCAAAGTCTTTTCGCGAATGCGAGAATCGACATGTGACCAGAGCCATCGTGACGTGTCCTGAAACCCCAGTTCCTGGACCCGGTTTATCACTTTAGCAGTGAGCATCTTAGTTCCGTCTATCATCGACTCTTCCTTCAAGTGGGACTGGTTGTGAGAAGCTTCTTTACTCTTCGCAATGAGTGCAGCGGCTTTCCTCGTAACATCTTGCTGTGCGCCAACGCGCGCGAGCCGTACCAGGCAGACGTGAGGCTTCTCCCCCACAGACTTGCATCCACAGAACCCAACGCGACAGTTTGGCTGCTGTTTGCGAGGGTTTCTTTCAGCCGATTTTCGCCCCTGCCAAGATCGATCCTTGTAATGCCATTCTCGGCGCAGGTTCTGGCGAGTTCAATGTGAAACAACAAACCCGGTGAATGCTTTGAATGGTCATAACTAAAGGTCGGAATCCAGACCGATGCCACGTCTCTACATTTCATGACAACCGACAGGGCAACCAGGTGGTCTCCCGCATACAGGGTCGAAAGCATACAGGAGAAATCGGGTGTGCTGGTTCCGGTGATGCAGGCGAGAAAATCAACCACTTTGGGGTCTTGAAAAATGTCCGCGTATCCCTGAAGCGCAATCTGGGCGCGTTTCCAGTCAATCAAGGTTTCAAACAGTTGTGGGCTGGTATCGTTCAACGTGAACCGGAGCGGACCGCATTGCTTTTCCAGCTTCCCGGCCTTCTTTCGCCATGTGCGCAATACGGATTTGCTGTGCCCACCGAGAAATTCCAGATACGCGTCAAAACCATCTGAGACGTCGATGTAGGGCGATTCATCCAACACATGAAAATGGGGTGCAAAGGATGTCTGGTCAGCAACCAGATGATCAAATTTCCAGCGCTTGAGGCCACAGGCTTTCAAGAGTTCCACGGAGTTCCAGGTCGCGTCCGAACCGGCAATCAGGCCGTTCATTTCAGACAGAGGATAGCCCACCGGTATCGCTGTCGAACCGGAGGTTCTTTGATAGGGGAAATATCCCCGTTGCGCATTTTCAAATTCCAGAACCGCGACTTCAATATCATTGTGTATCTCGGTGGCAGCCAGCGTGAACTCGGGGCAGAACGAGGGGTTCGCTATTGTCGAATTCGCTGCCTGCACCTGTGACCAATGGGCTTGATCTGCGGCCGTCAAATCTTGCGCGGGTAAGGTGTAGATTTTCATGATTAGCTCGCCATCAGGTCGCCTCTCGAGACTTCCTGTACAAATCGAGTAAGTAAAAAGATGCAGATTACGGTGGAACCAGCCAACAGCGCGACGGCTGCACCAACCAGGTCCCATTGGTTGGAAAATGGAATGACCAGCAGCAAAGTTGACACGAATCCGATTATTGACCCCCAGAAAACCGTTCGCGACTGCTGCAGGGCGACCAAACCGCTGCTCAGGACCGACGATGCGCTCCAG
>CAJQPW010000407.1 GCA_905480295.1 uncultured Rhizobiaceae group bacterium
TCCGCGAACGCGGTATTTCTCCAACCGCTCGTCGGCAGTCAGTCCATCAAGGGATTCAGCGTTCTCGGCTCGCAGGCGCGCAGCTTTTTCAGCAACAGACAGCCCCGGCTCCATCGATGCGGGCATCGGCGCCGGTTTTAATCCACCGGTTTCGGCAGGCCCTGTTGCAATGGCAGTTTCAGCGGCTTCCGCCGGTGCGGCAGTGGCCGCAATTTCCTCGCTTTCGGCCGGTTCAACGGTTTCTGCAGGGGGCAGATCAGCCGGTGCTTCTGGAGGTTGAACGGCATCCACTTCCACAATCGGTGGCGTGATGGCTTCAATTTGTTCAGCCACGGCCTCTGACATTTGCATAGCCAGCATTTCTTCGTCCATCGCCGCCTTTAATCCGACTTCGAGGGTGTTATCCTCCGCGCTGGCTGCGGGGTCTGCAACCGATGCCGCCGCTGCAGACGCTGGCGCATCAACGGTATTGCTGTTGGAAGGATTGTCAGGATGCGTGTATTGTTCCCGATCGTTTAGGGTCTCAGCGCCGTCGCTGTCTTCGGAAATGATCTGCTTGATTGACGCCAGAATTTCTTCCATCGACGGTTCGTCGACGGTTTCCACCTCATCTTGTGAAACCTGATTGGCCGATTGAGAGGCTTGAAACGACATTAGTTTCCCCCTGAAACCCAGAAAATAACGCGATCATGCGCTTGATTCGCAATCATACTACAACCCTTCGCCCGAATTCACGAATGTAACGGCACCTGTCATGCCTGAAACCGGACTTGTCACCCGATAAATTGAAACTTGAGGAAACGGGTTCACCCTGGAACAACGTCGCACCAAACCGACCTTTGGGAAGTTAGCGACCGCTCGGGGTGCGAAGCCCGAACCACAGGTCTTTTACCGCATTAAAGTGCTGACTTGGACTGTAGTGACGCACCGGCAAATTTAACTGCCGGCTGTTCAGACGTCCAATGGATGCAACCAGCGCGTAGCCAGCAGTGATGCTTGCCTTTCTGGCGCCAACGAGAGCGACCTGCGCGTCAAGAACAGTACTTTGTGAATCCAGAACTTCCAGTTGTGTTCTTTGACCAACATTGCGTTCTTCAATGACGCCGGACAAAGCAAGTTTTGACGCCTTCAGCGTTTCGCGAATCGCGATCACATTGGCCTCCGCCGCTTTCAGGGAAGACCACGCAGAAATCACCGCGGCTTGCACTTCGTCACGCGCCTCATTCACCTGCAGACGATTCTGGGTCACGACTTCGCGCCCTTCGCGTACACGTGAGCTCGCCGCTCCCCCCTGGTAGAGGGGCACCGACAAATTAACGGTCGCCGAAGCCGATGACGTGCGGCTGCCCTGTCCGGTCTGATTGTAACCCCGGTTGGCATTACCGCGAAGCGACAGCGTCGGCAGATAGGCGCCTTCCAGTGCCTTTACATTGTACAACGCCACATCAACCGCGTGCCGCGTGAACAGAACCGCAGGATGTTCGTTCATGCCGATGGCAATGGCCGCCTGCAGACTGGATGCGTACAGACGCGAAGGCCCTTTGGGCCAGTGCAACTTGTTAGGTTTGCGCCCGATAATCTGAAAATAGGTTGCCCGGGCTGCGGAAAGACCGGCACGAGCACCGGCAAGCGTTGCCTGGGCCGTACCCAGACGCGCACGGCTCTGCGCGACATCGGTGCGCGTTCCCTCTCCCACATCCAACCGCGCCTGGGAGGAGCGCAATTGTTCATCCAGAAAGCTGATATTCTGGCGCCGGATGGATACAATTTCAGTCGCTTCCAGCACATCCACATAGGCACTGGCGGCACTTTGCAGAATTTGTTGCTCGATGCGGCGCAATTGTTCGCGGCTGGCCATCACATTGGACTGCGCAGCCGCCACGTTATTGATGGTGCGAAAACCATCAAACAGGTTTTGATTGACCGTGATACCGTAACCATAGGGATTGGTGGAGGCATTGCCGGAAATATTGCTGGTTGTCCGGGCAAAACCCCAACTGGCATCACCTGTAACGGTGGGGCGAAACCCTGCTTTTGCCTGGGTAATTCTTTCGTCTGCCGCACGGGTCGCGGCGCGTTGTGCATTCAGCGTGGCGTTGTGACCATAGGCCGAGGCCATTGCTTTTCGAATGGAATCAGCCTGCGCGCTCTGGCTGGCGCTTACCGCCAGTGCAATCCCCAATACCAAACCACCGCAACGCATACTCAACTTCCCAATATGATCGAACTCAGAGGACAATGCCGCTGATTTTATAGATGCTCAACGACAACAGGTGCAACCAGTGCACCACCCCACACAGTAACCGGATTCCCATATCACGCAATCCGCCAGCAGCATTTTGATGTCGGTTCCACACAGTTCTCTGAACTTGTGGAAATCGGCCGACAATGCGCCTTCAAACCGCAGCCAAATAGGAAGCCGTCACGAATTTGCGACAACTAGCGGGGCCAAAAAGTGGGTTTGGGCTAAAAGACGAACTCAGCAGCTTTTTCAAAGCCCGGCAGAGGCATAACAGCACAATTGAAGGCAAGCCGGCGTCCGATGATGCCATTGTCACGTGTGTAGAGACACGCGACACCCGCATTGCCGTGACCTTCGACGACAACCAGACGACCACCTTCTTTCAGTTGATCAGTCAAACCGGAAGGCAATTCATCCACCGCTCCACCGATGAATATCACCACATAGGGCCCTTCTCCGGCCAACCCCTTTTCCAGCGGGGCATGGGCAACAACAGCGTTGTCACAACCCAGTTCCAACAGATTTTGTGTCGCTTGTTCGGCCAGTTCACCGTCGCTTTCAATGGCGACAACCGACGTGCACAACTTGCTCAGAACTGCAGATGAATACCCTGTCGCACAGCCGATATCCAGCACGATGTCATCGCGGCCGATGTCAGCCAGCTGGATCAGCTTCGACATTGACATCGCTTCCATCAGGTAGCGCGTGGAATCAATGCTGGCGAGTGGCAGGTCCTCATCGATATAGGCCAGCGGCTTCTGCGCGGCACTGACGAAGTTTTCCCGCGGAACGGCAAGAAAAGCCTGAATAATATCGTGATTTGTCACATCGTTAGGTCGGATCTGGCAATCGACCATGTTGGTACGCGCTTTTTCGTAATCAATCATCGCTGGTTTTGGACTCCCGAATACGCGTTGCATATATCCGACTGAAAGATGGAGGCCTCGCCCGGAATCGAACCGGGGTGCAAGGATTTGCAGTCCTCTGCGTAACCACTCCGCCACGAGGCCCCAACGTCTTCAGTCTGCCTGATCTGCCGGTTCATATCTCATCCTGGTCCAACTTTCGTTGGGCCCATAAAACAGAAGGGCGTTTGTGATCAAAGCTGGGCTTCCCTTAGCGGTCACGCAGCTCGGTTTCAATACCTAAATGCCGCTATATGGGTGCGAAGATGGCCCAACCGCAAAAATGTGTGCAGCATGTCCGCAACAAGCGTGCAAAAAACATGCTGATGGCCGTGCGTTGCTGCAGCCCTTTAAAAGCGGAACCTGTAGCTGGCCGCCACGGCGGTGTCCTGCTGTCCTTGCTGGTGATCGGTGTTAAAACTGTGCACCACACCGAACCGGGCCGACGCGCCGCTTTGAGGGTTCGCAACCTTGTAATTGAGCCCGACATCGATCTGACGGCCCTGCGGCGCCAGGTCGACAGCCTCGTCGCGATACTCGATCACGCCTTCCCGGGTTCGCCCGGTTGGCACATTGAGCACCATTCTGCCCTGCTCCAGCCGCAGCGGTTGGCTGACCCAAAGCGCCAGCTGATCATCGGACTGCCACAGACCGTGTTTTTCAAGCTGCACATCAAACCCGGTGTAATAGGCCTGCTCAGCGGAGTGCACCAACGCGCCGCCCGAGTCCACCTCGGCACTGCCCAGCTCAACGCGTCCGCTGATGCGATAACCGTCGCCAAAATTACGCTGCAGCGCCAATTGGCCGCTGACCAGCGCATTGTTGCCGCCGAACCACAGCGCATCGTCACCCGAAATACCGAGGCTGGAGCCCTCCTCCAGCGCATAACTCCCTGACATTTCAACCGCAGTTTCGGCAAGACTGAAGGCATAACGGGCACCAAGGCCCGAAATCATCGCGTTTTCCGTGTTGCGGTTTTCACCGGCAAAACCGTAGACCATGAAATTGTACATGCTGTCCTGGCCGGAGGCCAGCGCTGCATAACTCATATCACCCATCAAGCCGGTAAAGCCGATGGCATTGAACCCGTTCCCGCCACCGATGCCGTTGCCGCTGCCGCTGCTGATGCCGCCGAAAGTGGTGGCAACATCCTCACTGCTGAATCCAAAACGGGTGACGATGCCTTCGCCAAAACTGCCGCTTTGCGCCTGAAACGAGGCAGGCAGTCCGGCGGATGTGGCAGCGGTGGAGGCGGTGAAGGAAAGTGCACCGGTGCTAAAGGCGAGTTGTTCGGCTGTGTCGCGCTCCAGATACCGATCAAGCAGGCGTTGTATCGTATTGCGGCTGATTACGGGCGTGACCAGATCGGATGCGGGCATGTCAAAATTGGTGTTGAGCCCGTCAAACACGGTGAGCGAGAAGCCCAGCGCATCGCGGAGACTCTGGGTGCGACCGGAGGGTGCCGACAGGCTGGATTGTTCGAGCGAATGGCGTTGAGCGGTGGTCACAGAAGTTCCACCCAGAAGACTGAGGCCGCCAATCGGTGACAGCGCCGCTTCGATATCCATGATCCCATGCCCCCATTCCAGCGAGTACTCATGACAGACTGGATTCGCAGTGTTCTCATTCCAGCAGCGTTCGAGCGGATTACCTGAGCTGTCTTCAATCAGGTTCTGATCGTAGATCAGTGCTCCATCGACATCGACAACCTGACTGCCCAAGAGAAACCAGCCATTATTGGCGCTGGCCAGCAGACGGGCGGTCAGGTCGGCAGGGCCAAGAGAAGGAAACGCCAGCGCCAGCAGGGCTACGCCACCGGATATCTGTGGGGCAACGAAGGATGTGCCGGTGAATTGATCTGTGAAGCCGTTTTGGTCATCGGCAACCACCATGTCTCCCGACCCGACCAGGCACCAGGCGGCGCTCAGCGCGCAGGCATAGGACTGGCGATTGACTTCGGTGACATCGCCTGTGGACGGGTCGACCTGAAATTGTGCGTTAACAGCGGAAATCCAGGCTTCCCGGAGTTCCGGATGGTCGTGAGGCAGATCTGCGAAATACGCCATTTCCTGCGATGTGGGGCTGTACAGCGGGTCGTCAACAGGTAAATCGGAGCTCTTGTTGGGCTTTGCGAAAACAACCACCCCGGAATCCTGAAAACCGTCATAAAGCCACGCATACCACGCGTTGGAGAATTTAATCTGGTCTTCAGTCGCCGTATCCAGGTAAGCAATGCTCCAACTGTTATTCAGAACAACAGCGCCCAGCTCCTTTGCTTTTTCGACTTGCGCCTGCAAACGCCCACCTGAAATACCAAAACTCTCGCTGCCGTCTTCACCCACATGATCAAGCAGGAGCAGGTCTGCTTCCGGCGCAACGCCCATCACCCCGCTGTCGTTCAGCGCGCCCGCAGCAATCACGGCAACCGACGTGCCATGATGGCCATCACCATAGGCAATACATTTGTCCACATCTGCGGCCTTGACCGGATCATCCGCTTCGGCCGAGACCGGTGTGAAACACGTGATGGCTCTGCCTGATGCCTGCAGGTCGGGATGGTCGGCATGAAAATTCACGTCATTGACCGCAATCAACTGACCTGCTCCGGTCAGCCCGGCAGCCTGAGCAACATGAATATTGGCCAGCGCAAAGGGGTGCGCACGGTTTGGCGCGGTCTCACGGTGCGGGTTCACCGCTCGATATTCATCATGCTGCAGCAACCAGTTCTTTACGGCTTCATGATCATAACCAACGTCTGCAATGGCCTGCAGCACGCCAGCCAATCCGGATGTTCCCACCGCGTCCCAATGCTCCCGAGCCTTCTCCAGATATTGCGACAGTTCCATCGGCCCGTTTTGAGTTACACCGTCGACCAGGATCGACACGGTTGCATCCACGGAACCGGTGTTGCCGCCATTGCCGCCATTGCCGCCAGTGCCGCCAGTGCCGCCGTTACGACCATCGCTGCTGCCACTGTCGCCGCCGCCGCAACCGGCGATCAGCAGCAGGCCAGCAATCGAGACAGCCCTTGGTAATATGGCAATTTTAGACTGCGCCACCTTCCGTTCGTGTCCGAAAACGCGGTGCGATTTGAAACTTTTCAATGCAATCGATCTCGATACCGTCAATCAACACATCAAGTCTTATCACCTGTGGAACCGGGCAGCCTCTGCAGGATTATATTTGAGTAATCGATTGAACACGCAGTCGATTTCACAGCTTCAGAGATCAACCGTGCCAATCAAAGACCTGCAAACCGCTGCTTGGCGGAAGCGCCGGTGTCTCATCGATCCGATAATGAGTGAGTAAAGGAAGAATCGCGGCCGCACGCCAACCCCTTATCGTGCGCGAAATTCCCGCCACCAGCGCGACAGACGAATTTCCCACTTTCGCCGTAAACGGCGGACACTGGCAAAGTCCTGGGACAGGATAACCAGCCCCAGCGGAATCATCCAGAATCCGAGGATTGGCAGGAATCCGAACACGCCTCCCACCACCAGCACAGTGCCCAAAATGGTCCGTCCGAGCTTAGTTTTCGGTTTTGGCATGCGTTTCGGCAAAATAGTATCCTTTTGGGCTCGATTAGTGCTTGCCGAGCGCGGCATTCCTTTGTTAAGAGCGCACGGTGCAATTGCACGTGTCGCCCTGCGATATAAGTTCCCCGGTAGCTCAGTGGTAGAGCAATCGACTGTTAATCGATCGGTCGCTGGTTCGAATCCGGCCCGGGGAGCCAGAAATCCCAGAATTTCTGAATAAATTCAATGATCACAACACCTTTGCTGTCAAATGAGGTCACTTTGGGGTACACACAGAGGTACACATTGTGTCGTTCAAGGTCACTATCGAATTGAAACATGTTCAACCGACAAGCAGCGGAAAACGATATCGTCGGAGGATACCAAAGGACCTACAGACCACAGGAGCGTCGCCTTGGTTCCTGAGGCCATTGGGGTCAACTGATGCTGAAGTTATCCACAATCATCCAAAGGTGGAGAAGGAATACCTCCAGTATGTGGACGCACTTCGGGGCTGGAACCCTTCTTCTGCATCCTCATCTGGCACCGTAAAGGCGTCAGGCGACAACACCGCTCTTCAACGTCACCTTGGCCTCAAGGAGCACCTAAGGTCCCTTGGGTTCACCACCGAAGGATACGTCAGCGAGCCTGAAGCTGCAGCAAGGGATGCGGAGGCTGATGCGCTCCTTTCTGGGTACCCACAAGATCACCAGGGGAACTACGTTGGCTTGCCTGATCACGTGTACCAGAAGGCAAAGGGCCTAATTGGTGGGCTACCAGAAGCTCCAGGGGCCACGATGGGTGATGCACTGGCTTCCTATATCGAAACAAAGGGGTTGCGGCGCGATCCATCGTCAAAGGCAAGGCTTAGAAGCGTTGAGAGAACGGTAGGTTTTGTGAGTGAGGCTTTGGGATTTGATCCAGAACTACGTGGATTAAAGCGTCAAGAAGCGCGATCTGTTGTGGAATACATGCAAGGATCGTTGGGCATGAAGGCGGCGACTTGCAGCAGGTACCTCAACGATCTACGAGCCGTTTTTAATCATGGCTGCGCAGAGTTTGACTTGATTAGGCAGACACCAAATCCATTCTTGGGGCTTAACCCCAAAGCTGACAGGATTTCTGCCAAGATAGAAAAACGTCAACCCCTTACAACTTCGGAGATAGACGCAGTTACCAGATCGGAAG
>CAJQPW010000408.1 GCA_905480295.1 uncultured Rhizobiaceae group bacterium
CCCATTTACCCAATCGAGTGGGCAAATCTTAAGCCCCGGCCGCTGTCATAGTCGGTTGGGGTTTTTGTTTGCTGGAGATCAGTAGACAACTGGTGAGATCCGTGGGAGCTGTCCCGCCCAATCACAGTATGGCAAAGTGGAATACGGACGTACATCATTACAGCAAGGCGGATGATCTCTGGCGACGTTTTGAAATACTGAAAAGGGGAGTGTTTAGTCATCTCGAGAATTTAGGCTGCCGCCATGTTTGGCTCAAGCGATTTTGCTCTGACAGTGCCAGGAAAGTTCCCCTCACACCGACCGATGGATTGTTGGTTCGGCACGCAGACCAAGTAATCAACTTTCCTCTGACAGTCCCGTACGAGGAACTCCACAGCGCGGGGCTAATTCGTAGACAGAATTCGATGTGTAATTTTCACGTTCCGCAGTTTGGCGTGATTTTGGTTCATGGAAATCCCTGAAAAATTCTCAATGCGAAAACCTATCGGCTTGAAGCATAGTAGCTAACGCGCCGCTCCAGATAGGCAAGAAACTCCGACAGGGAAAAGGCCAGCGCAAACAGGACGATCAGTACCGCCCAAAAATGCGACATCATGAAGTTGTTGGAATATAACTCAAACAATGCACCAAACCCAACTATGGAAATCAGCAATTGCCCGATGATCACTCCCTTAACTGCCCGGATCACACCAATACGGACACCACCAAGTATCTCCGGCAGAGCTGCCCAAAAGTATATTTTGAAAAACGCATCAAGCGGTGAAGCACCAAAACTGCGCGCCATATCAACAAGAGAGCGGTTGATCTGCTTCACGCCCGCACGTGAATTCAAAATGATGATCCATATGGCAAATAATGTCGTTGTGATGATGATCGACTTCATGCCGAACCCAAACAGTACCATCAAAACCGGCACAAGCGCGGTCAACGGGGCGCTGAGAAAGATGTTTACCCAGGGCAGGATCAATTCATCCAGCAAGCGGCTTTTCCCGATCAGAATTCCAACGGGGATTCCAATGACCACCGCAAAGAACACGCCTGCCAAAAAGGCATAGGCTGTCTCATAAATGGCTTTGAGGAAGGCAGGTGTGCCGATCACATCAATCAGTGTGCCAATCACTTCTGATAGGGGGGGAATGAAAAAAGTCCAACCTGTTTGGCCGACGATCTCCCAAATGAGAGCCCACAAGATCAAAGATGACATGCCTGGGAGCTTATAGCCGAATATTGTCATAGGCCGTTACTCCACATAGTTTCGCAGAGATGCCCAAATCTGATCGACAATGTCGAGATATTCCTTTGAGCGGCGAATGTTTTCGACACCAGCGCTGCGGAAGCCTTTGGGGCGAATTATTTCTGAGACACGACTTGGCCGTGGCAACAGGATGGCTATTTGATCGGATACGTAGACCGCTTCTTCGATCGAATGCGTTACGAAGATGAATGTCTTGTTTTCGTTCCGCACGAGTTCCAACATGTCTTCTTGAAACTTTCTGCGGTTCTGTTCGTCAACAGCCGAAAACGGTTCGTCCAACAGCAAGACTTTGGAATCGACTGACAAGGCTCGCGCCAGTCCTACTCGCTGACGCATGCCGCCAGAAAGCTCGTGGGGGTAGGATTTTTCAAACCCAGTCAGGCCAACATTGTTGATATATTTTTCTGCAATCGCCTCACGTTCAGATTTTGCAACGCCGCGCAGTTCGAGTCCGAACGAAACATTGCGCAATACATTGGCCCACGGCAGCAGCGCGAAGTCTTGAAAAACAAACGCTCGATCTTCTCCGGGGCCAGTGATCTGCTTACCGTCAATCTCAATGTTTCCGGCTGTTGGTTCCAAAAGACCTGCGATGATTTTCAGCAATGTGGTTTTGCCACACCCGGAAGGACCCAGCAGAGAAGTTAGCTGGCCACGTGGAAAATCCAGTGAAAGATCACGCAGGGCCTCTACGTCGCCGTAGTTTTTGGTGACGTTGAGAACTGAAACAGCCGTGTCCATGTTAATTGCCTCTGAGTTGTTGAAGGCTTTCTTAGTCTGAGACATATCCACGGTTGTTCCCTTCGAACAAATAATTTTCGACGCGTTCAAGCCCATTTAGAAAGAGCACTGCCAAAACGATGATAGAAAATATTGCAGCATACATGGACGGATAGTCCGCAATGGATCTGCTGTACGTTATGATGTCACCAACCCCGGTTGGTGTGATTTTTAGTTCAGATAAGATGGCACCAATAAATCCCGCTGAAATCCCGAGGCGAAGGCCAGAAAAAATCACCGGAGATGCAGCAGGAATGATGATCTTTAAAATTACATCACGGTCAGTCGCCAGAAATGAGCGCCCCATATCCTTTATGGAAGTTGGCGTATTGCGCACGGCGCTTGCGGTGTTCAGAACGATTACCGGCATCGCCATAATGCAGACCACAAAGACCTTTGATGTCAGGCCAATACCATAGGCCATAACCAAGATCGGGATAAGCGCTGCCAATGGTGCCGCCTGCATGACGATAAAAATAGGTGAAAACAGCCACTCAAAACGCGAACTCAGACCAATCCATAAGCCAAGACCAATACCAGAAACTGCAGATATAGCCACGCCCAGCGTCAAGGGTTTAAGAGTTTCGGCATACGCTACAAAGATTGAGCCATCCATGGTCATCGCGAACAGTGCTTGCATCGATTCAAAAAACGTCGGGAAGGCGTAACTGACCGGTATACGTCCAGCCAATTCCCAAGTGCCAAAGACGATGAAGGCAGACAGTAATTTCAGAAAAAGAGAACGGTTCATCGATTTGATTACCAGCAAAAGCGCCGCCCATTGTCGGGCAATGAGCGGCGGCAGGGAGACTATTTCTTCATCGCGGCATCAAGCGGAGCCAGATACCAAAAGTCTTCTATGTTCAAAGTCGATGGATCGCCCGTCAGCTGACCTGCAGCCGAATACCATTCCATGTCGGCTGCAGCGGCTTTGCGCCCACCACCATTGGGGTCGTAAAGACCACCGGCAACTGCGTCGGTGTAGAAACCGTCGAGCTCAGCCAAAATTTCCTTCGGCAACTGGCCGATGGGGCCGTCCGGATTGGTTTCCTTGCTGATAATCGTTGGGTCTCTGTGCATATCGCGCCAAACGCTGACGAGTGCATCAACAAAAATGCCAACTTGTTCTTCGTTTTCCTTGATCCAATCAAGATTGGCAAAAAGCGCCTCATCGCTTGAATCAACTTCGAACATCGGCAGAACATTAAATTTATCTGGGAATTTTTTGACGACTTTGTTTTTGTTCGAGAGATCAATTATGGTAGCGTCTGTCTGCCCACCTACCAAGGCAACCACCCGGTTTGATGAACCTGGAACATAGGATCGTTTGCCGAATTTGATGCCTATCTTGTCTTCGATAACATTGGCAATTGAATCCGTGCCGCCGCCACGTGAATGCAGCAGAATAGGTTCGCCATCGAGATCTTTTAGATCATTGTATTTTTTCGATGTTACCGGGAAGAACTTCAACTTAGACAACTGGAAGATAATGCGAATTGGAGCCTTGGACCTTTGCATCGCCGAATAAGGCGTTCCAAAACCAATATTCATCTGGCCGCTTAGCACCGCCTGAATGGCCAGTTCTTCATCGGAAAAGGCTGTCCATTCGTAGTCGAGACCATTGGCTCTAGCCCGATCAAGCGCGACAAAAAACGCAGCAAGTTCATCAGATGGGGTTTCAGCCAACGCGATTTTTAGCTTCGCGGCATAGGACGTTGAGAACATGAGGCTGGCAGCGATTGGAATTGCAACCGCAAGGCCCGCGATTTTCTTAAGTAGATTTCTCATAATTTCCTCCTTGAGAATTCAAATAATAAATTTTGACTTTCTGACATTGTAGCTTTGCGCCTCTTATTTTTATTTGCCGGAAAGCTCCTAAACCTCCCGAAATTCTTACGCCTCCTCAAATAATCGGGCGGAAACACTTTTTAGGTGAGTCCGCATTGCATCATAGGCCGCCGCAGGATTGCGTTGCGTGATGGCCGTTGTAATGGCTTCATGCTCGGCAAAACTTGAATGGTTCGATGGTGGCTTAGAATTGGTTCGGGTAACATTGCCCCAGGCCACTGCCCGGCGGACGATATTCACTTGATCAAATATTGTAAGCAACAACAAGTTATCGCTAGCTTCGGCAACCACACGATGGAATTCATCATCATTGGATTCATAAGACTTCCAACTGGTGGCTGCACGAGTCTGTTCCATCACTGCTTTTAGCCTTGCCAGTTCTTTACCGGAGGCGTTCACGGCGGCCTCACGTGCGATAGCTGGTTCGATAGCCAAACGAGCCCGCATCATTTTGAGGGGTGTTAACTGGCGCCCCAACTCTGTGGGGAGTTTTGTCATATCCTCGAGGTCATCGGCTTTGGCTGCTACAAATGTCCCCTTACCAACATGCCGCCAGATTGTGCCCTCGCGCTCCAATGCGTCCAATGCCTTGCGCAACGTGTTGCGGGTAACGCCCAATGCTGTGGTGAGTTCGCGCTCTGGCGGCAGCCTTTCACCAGCTTTAAATCCGCTCTGAGAGATGTATTCGCGCAAATTCGAAAGAACGCCACTAACATCTAGAATTTGATTTTCACTCAGCATATTATCTCCAAAATTGGTTGTCCAATTAGCACATTTTCCAACCAATTTATCAAAACATTACCGATTGATTGTAAAAAGATCAACTAAATATCATATTGGTCCAGATTGATTTTTCGCCAATCTTCCCATATGACCCCTAAAACACATAGTAGAAATGGAATGCCTAATGTCCGAATTCGTTATCCCAACTCCTCAAGTTGCAACCATTCCTGTGGATGGCGGTGGGAGTTTCCCGGTTCGACGTGTTTACTGTATTGGTCGTAACTATGCCGCGCACGCTGTGGAGATGGGACACGACCCGGACCGCGAACCGCCATTCTTTTTTCAAAAGAATCCAAACAATCTGGATGCGTCAGGCGAGTTTCCCTATCCACTACATACGTCTGATGTTCACCACGAGGTTGAAATGCTGGTGGCCTTGAAGTCCGGCGGCACGAACATCAAGCTTGAAGACGCGCTGAACCATGTGTGGGGATACGGCGCATCGCTCGATATGACCCGTCGAGACCTTCAGGGCGAACAGAAGAAAATGGGGCGCCCCTGGGAAATCGGCAAAGCGTTTGAGCGCTCTGGTCCTGTAGGTCCGCTCAAGCATGTGTCTGAAACCGGACATCTGGATGCTGGTCGCATTGAACTGAAAGTGAACGGCAAGGTGAAACAGGAAGGCGACTTGAACCAGATGATCTGGAAAGTTCCAGAGATGATTTCCTACCTATCAGAATATTTCGAATTGGCTGCCGGTGATGTGATCATGTCAGGTACACCGTCAGGTGTCGGTCCAATCACCAAAGGCGATGTGATGGAAATCAACATTGAAGGTCTGGATAGTTTGACTGTTACAGTCGTTTAAAATGTAGAAGACTCGACTTAATCTGACACCGCTGCCGGTGGTGTCAGACTAAACAAAAAAGTCTCTGATGGGCAAAATGTATAGGATCTTCAGGCCGCACAGATCTGCCGCCACTCATTCAAGGCGGTGTTGCGGTTGATCTTGAAATTGTTCCGGCTATAGAGATGACGTTCTTGATTGAAGTGATTGTAAACGGAGGTGTGAATTGTTGAGAATTTCTGCAAACTTCCCATGCTCCGAAACCTCTGAATTGTTACTTCTCGTCGTCTGAACGGCTGGTGAGGATTCTCACATCGATTGTTCAACCAGCAGCCTGTCGTCTGTCTGCCGAAATTGCCAATGACCTTCAAAGCAGCGCCGTATGACCTGAGTTTGTCCGTGACAAGCAAATGGGCCCGACCGTGCGCTTCGGGCCACAATTGACGAGTGTCGTCCTTTCGAATTGCTTCGATAGCGACAACGTCAGTTTGGTAGATAAGGGCTCGATGCAGCCGTTAACCATTTTTTTGCTGGCAATCCCTGAACGGCAACTATGCGGATAAATTGACCTGGTATACCAAGAGTAAATATCAATGCGGCGACGCGCCCCAAGGGCCAACAGGTACCAAGAGCGACATTGCAAGCGGGTGTCTATTGGATATGATACCTGAAATCGGTATCAGGAGTACCAATCGTGACGCAAGATAAACGCACGGGAGCTGTGTTGGATTACTACAACGCGCATCCCATCAGCGAACAACAAATCCTGGAAAAATTGCAACGCGATGGGCTCAATTCGAAAGATCTAACTGAGGATATACTGCAAAATTACGACCAGGATCACTATGGTGGCACGGATGCCAACGACGCACTGGCGGAACTGACCGGTCTGCGGGAAAGCGACCATGTGCTTGACGTGTGCTGCGGACTCGGCGGGCCGTCGCGCTATCTCGCTCACAAATACGATTGCCGGGTGACAGGCATTGATCTCACCGAGAGCCGGATTGTCGGCGCGCGGCGGCTGACGGAGATGACACGCCTCGACGGACGAGTAGATTTTCAAACCGGCAACGCCCTGTCCATGCCGTTCGAGGATGCCACGTTCGACGTGCTGATTAGTCAGGAGGCTTTCTGTCATATTCCTGATAAGGGCCAGCTAGTAGCGGAATGTGCTCGTGTCACCAAGCCTGACGGACGATTCGCCTTCACCGATATCTTGGTCACCCCCCGGGTGACGGAGGACATCCGCACCCGGCTGCTGGCAGGCATGGCGTTCCAGGAACTCAATTCAACGGAGAGCTACGCGGCTACTTTGGAGCGAGAGGGGTTTGAAGTCGTCGAGGTCCAGAATTTGGCCGAGCCTTGGCGTATCATCCTGTCGGAGCGGCTTAAGATGTATCGCGGTTTGAAGGACCAGACAGTCGAACGCTATGGGCAAGCGCATTTCGACAAGTGGGACAGTGCCTACAGCTTCTTCGTCGGACTTTATGAGACTGGCGAACTTAGTGGCGGACGATTTCTTGCCCGCCGCCGCCCCGCTACTTGATCCGCTGATCAGTTGAATCCAGTCCTCCATCCGGTTGAAGCTCCTGTGTAAATATCCGGTCAGCGACAAGAAACCCATGGCAAAGTAGGGCTCTGAGCTACCCTTCGAGCTGCCTGTGTTTCTGCTCCCTTCAACATCCGCTTTGCCGCCCCCGAAAAAAATTCCAAAAAACTTATCCCCGCTCTCCCCGCGCATTCTATCATGCTCCCACATTCCCCACTTCGGAGGTGTTCTCGAGGCGTCGTTGACATGGGGATTGTCGGTGCCCGGTGGGGCGGCTTCACGTGAGCCAATGCCGCCGGGGGGTGCATGGTGGTCCCGTCCGTCCTCTCCCGATGCCATGACGATCTGGCGTCGGGGTTAAAGGGGTCCGCGCTACGCTTAAGCCTCAGCCAAGCGGTTTCAAACCCGCCTCTGTCTGTCGGAAGGCGAAGTTCGGGATCACAGCCGGTCTGCGCTTCCGTTTAGCCGATCGGGTTGTGCCACAAGGGCGGGGT
>CAJQPW010000409.1 GCA_905480295.1 uncultured Rhizobiaceae group bacterium
CTTCGTCTTTGTCCCCTTTTGATTTGGTCCAGCCGTCTTCTTGCACATTGCTCGTTTTTTGCGCTTGCCAAGTGAAAGTCTGGATTGCACAGTTTGCGCCAAACTGAGACCAAGATGGGGAACGATCATGGATGTACAAGCTGCTGTAGCATTTGAAGCAGGAAAACCGTTGGAGATTGCAACGGTCCAACTGGAAGGCCCAAAGGCTGGCGAAGTTCTGGTTGAAATCAAGGCGACCGGAATTTGTCATACCGACGAATTTACTCTTTCTGGTGCAGATCCTGAGGGCATATTCCCCGCTATCCTGGGCCACGAAGGCGCAGGTGTTGTCGTTGATATAGGCCCCGGCGTGACATCCCTGAAGAAGGGGGATCATGTGATTCCGCTATACACTCCTGAATGCCGGCAGTGTGATTATTGCCTTCATCCTAAAACCAATCTTTGTCAGGCGGTCCGCGCAACACAGGGACAGGGGTTGATGCCCGATGGTACCAGCCGGTTTTCTCTCGATGGCAAACCCATCATGCATTATATGGGCACATCGACATTCGCCAACTTTACGGTCCTGCCCGAAATCGCGCTGGCAAAAGTCCGCGAGGACGCGCCGTTTGACAAGATCTGCTACATCGGATGCGGCGTAACAACGGGTATTGGCGCCGTCATTAACACGGCAAAGGCCGAACCTGGCTGTAACGCGGTTGTTTTCGGACTGGGCGGTATTGGCCTCAATGTTCTGCAGGGTTTGCGGATGATTGGAGCAAATAAAATTGTCGGTGTGGATCTCAACAACGACAAGAAGGAATGGGGTGAAAAATTCGGTATGACCCATTTCGTCAACCCTTCCGAACTTGGAGACAAGGACCTGGTTGAACATCTGGTGGAAATAACAGATGGCGGCGCCGATTATTCGTTCGAGTGTATCGGCAATACCAAGGTGATGCGGGCGGCGCTGGAGTGTTGTCACAAGGGTTGGGGTGAATCGATCATCATCGGCGTTGCCGGTGCAGGGCAGGAAATATCCACCCGTCCCTTCCAACTGGTGACCGGTCGTTCCTGGCGCGGTACTGCTTTTGGTGGTGCCCGCGGTCGTACTGATGTTCCCAAAATCGTTGACTGGTATATGGATGGGAAGATCCAAATCGATCCCATGATTACGCATACCATGCCGCTGGCTGACATTAACAAGGCATTCGACCTGATGCATGAAGGCAAGTCGATCCGTTCTGTCGTTGAGTTTTAAGCACCGCATCGCTGATCAAGAGAGTATTTTGGGAAAACTGCTTCCACGCCTGGTCGTTGGAATGGCTGTGGCGTGGCCAGCAATCGCATGGGCGCAAAGCACCAATTTTCCTCCGGTTCAGAAGACCGTGAAAGCCCCCAAGGGCATCAAGCTGAAAGGGGGGCTGGGCTTACGGGAAATAAAGCCCCAAAAAAGGAGTATCTTAAAGAAGACCCCGACGACAGCGCAGGTTGAGGAACCAAAGCCTGAGGAAAGCCCGCACTTGCGCGAACTCGAAGCCCTGTTGGTCGGTGCCTGGTCGCTTATATCGACTGTAGATCGCCCCCTCAGCACGGATTTGATTGACACGGCCGCCCGTCGTTGTTTCAGGCAAATGCCGTTGAAAAATATCGTTTTTGACCCATCTGCTGCAAAGCAAATTCCTGACATCAACAGTCTGTTCGGTGACCTTGTTTATTATCAAACAGATGATGGTTTGCAGCGGCTTGATATCAATAAAGGTTTAGTTCTGCTGTTGCCAAATGTTAAAAAGACCAGGTTCGATGCCAGCAAAACCGTTTGGGAGGTTTCCGGTGAGCGCTTGCGCTTTCGAATCCGGTTTTCCAAGCTCCCATCGCCTTCGGCAAAAACAAGAATTATGATTGAGGAGGCGGGGATTTATCTCAAGTGCCCGTTACCCGAAAAAGAAGATGCTTCCCGCAAAGAATAAGCTTATGCGCCCCTTTCTCTTCCCATTTCTAGTGCTTGTGGCCGCAGTCTGGACGAGCAGCACCTTTGCACAGGAAACTGGTCAGGCCAGTATTCGTCAATCGGCTGTGTTCCTGGAACAGATCGTTGGTTCCTGGGGAATGGTGTTAAAGAAATGGGACAGAGATGCCACGACTGAAGACTGGAAGGCGGCGCGCCAAAATTGCCAAGAACCAGTCGACGCAGCATCTGCTGAATTGATCGCCGGTGCAGCGGCTGAGGAAATGCCACAAGCCTACGCCAGCGGTTCGATCGTCTACTACCGTGCGGCGCAAGGTTTGCAACAATTCAACGCGGTAGATAATCAGATCCTGCTCTATCCAAATTTGCGTATCGGCCGAAACCAAAGCGGCATTGCGTATCAGATCAGTGGATTGGCTGATTTTGCTTTAAAAAACCTCATCATTACCATCGGAAAAGTGCAAACCGATAGCGGTGTCGAAGTGGTGATGGTTCATGATGGCGCCTTGTTGTTGAAATGCCAGCAACCGACTGATGGTCAGACCAACTGACATGATCATATTCATTGATGCAGATGCCTGCCCCGTAAAGGAAGAGACGCTGAAAGTTGCAGCGCGCTATAACGTTCCGGTCAAAATTGTTTCCAACGGCGGTATGCGCCCTTCCCGCGATCCAATGGTAGAAACCGTAGTCGTCGCTGCCGGCGCTGATGTAGCCGACGACTGGATTGCGGACCGTTGTACCGTCGATGATGTCGTGATTACGGCGGATATTCCGTTGGCTGCCAACATACTCGAAAAGGGTGGCACTGCCCTGGGGCCGACTGGAAAGGCATTTACCGAAGAGACGATTGGAATGGCACTGGCCATGCGTGGGCTAAAACAGCATGTTCGAGAATCCACCCAGACCCAGACCAGAAATCGAAGCTTTGAAGCGCGGGACCGCTCAAATTTTTTGCAGTCACTGGACCGAATTGTCAGTCAGTCCCTAAAAACCAATCCCAAACGATAATCAGGAAAAATGTCATGAACCTTGTATCACGTTCCAAATCCCATGGGGGATCTCAGGAAGTCTACAGCCATGCGTCGGATCGATGCGGCTGTGATATGACATTTGCCATTTATCTCCCTCCACAGGCCGAACAAGGCCCGGTGCCGGTGCTCTGGTACTTGTCCGGACTCACATGCAGCCACGCCAATGTCATGGATAAGGGAGAATATCGCGCCTATGCGGCGCTCCATGGAGTGGCCGTTGTCTGTCCCGATACCAGCCCGCGCGGTGACGCGGTGCCCGACGAAGCTGACAATTGGCAATTTGGCAGCGGCGCGGGTTTTTATCTCGACGCAACGTCTGCGCCGTGGCGCGACCATTACCAAATGTACTCCTATATCCGTGACGAGTTGCAAACACTTGTCGCGGAGAATTTCCCGATCGATTCATCGCGCCAAGGCATCTTTGGGCATTCCATGGGTGGCCATGGGGCGCTGACGATGGCGTTAAAGAACCCAGACTTATACCGCTCCTGTTCAGCCTTTGCCCCAATCGTGCAACCCACTACGGCGGACTGGTCTTCATCAGCATTTGAGAAATACCTCGGTGACAATCCTGAGGCGTGGGCTGACAATGATGCGACCCTGTTGGTGCAGACAGGCGCACGCTTTCCGGAGTTTCTGATTGATCAGGGCGAAGCTGATGGCTTTCTGGAAGACGGGCTACGCCCCTGGTTGTTTGAAACGGCCTGTAAACAGGCGGATATCCCGCTGACTCTGCGCATGCAGGCCGGGTATGACCATTCTTACTTCTTCATCTCAACTTTCATGGGGGATCATATCGCCTGGCATGCGGAGCGGCTCTAACTTGATTGGGCGTGAGCCCGTTCACGCCAAAACAGATAGATGCCGGAGAGTACGATAATCGCGATGCCCAGCCATTTCAGGGCATCCGGAAAATTTCCAAACAGCCAGTAGCCGATAATAACGCCAGTGACGATTTCCAGGTATTGAAACGGGGCCAGAATTGACGCACTGGCCAATCTGAAGGCCATGACGACGATCAGGTGCCCGAATGCTGCAACGGCACCCAAAACAAAGATCAGGGCCCAGCGGATGCCGAATTCCGGTATTTCCGGTGAAGAGAAATCATCAAATTCAAAGATCGTTGCCAGCGTTACCACCACGGCCAGCGTAATTACGCCGCCAATTCCTGCAGCAAACTGCATGGTCAGCGCGTTGTCCTTCGACGCCATCTGGCGGGTCAAAATCAGATAGATCGCAAACAGCAAGGCGGTGCAGATGGGTAGAAGTGAAATCGGACCGAATACCGCATAGCTGGGCTGGACGATGAACATGGCCCCGGCAAAGCCACAGACAACGGCGATACGTCGGCGCCAGCCAACTTTTTCCTTTAGAATGATCACTGACAGTATCGTCAGGATAAACGGCTCGAGGAAGAATACGGCTAGAGCATCAGCAATCGGCATGTAGCGCAGCGTGGCAAAAAACAACATCACAGCCAGGCTCATCAAACCACCACGCACCAGATTGGCCAGAATATGGCTTGGGACCAGAGCTCTGACCCCATGCATGACAACGATGATCGGCCCCAGCAGGCAGGCCTGCACCAGAAACCGACCAAATGTCGTCTGGCCGGCTGAAACGTCATAGTGAACGGCAAGAACCTTGGCGATACCATCCATGATCGGCAATGTGAGCATGGCAAAAATCATCAAAACCATGCCTTTGGCGACATTGTTGTCGCTCGAAGGTGGGTCGTTCTGTGTGCTGGCTTCGGGATGTACTTTCATTCAGGCTACCTAAACTTAATGCCCAACTATGGTTTTAGCATTGGCGTCATCGAAGGGCTTCAATACAGGCGACGGCTGCAGTCATGTCCACGAGACGCGCGGCACGCCTTTGAGTGGCTTCTACATCTTCACCCCATTGCGACGCATTCCAGTCTTCATCGACGTGGGCGATCTGCCAGGCTTCGTCAAGATCACACTCGTTCTTGAGCACGGCCATGGCGATAATTGCTGAACCGGTAAGTGAAGTAACCAAATGACAGGCGGCCAGCAGCAACGGATCCTCAATTGGTCCGAGATGCGCACTGAAGGCGGCAATCGCTTCACCAGGTTGCTCAATATACATGACCCCCTGCGCCAGCGAAAACTGTGCGCCAAGGGAAACCTGCGCCCATTCGATCAGAGGGTCCCAGTATTGCAGATGCAGTTCATTGAGCGCTTCAGGACCCTCGGTGCGGTAACACAGCATATCGGAGCTGGAAAAACGAAGGATATCTTCTTTCACCGCCTGCATATCGGTTGCGACACCATCGATTGCCGTGTTCAACAATCGTGTCACCGGCATGGTCATCGGATCGATCCGTTGTTCCTGGGATGACCATTCCTGTGCCATCAGGTCGGCCACTGATTTGCTGCTTGTCGTGAGCAGGTCTTTTCCCGGTGTCCGGATGGGTTTGCCATCAAGTTTTACAACAAATCCAACGCCCTCGGCATCGACCTGTACATCTTTATAAAACCGTTTCGGCAACTGACTTTGTCTTGATGGTTCCGAAACCCGGCTGGGTCGGTCAGGAACATTGTCATCGCGTTCACCCAATATATCAGCCATTGAAGGTACCTGTTGTATTGAAGCGCCTTGTCAAGGACCCCAGGAATGTTACGTCTGGAGAGGTAGGAACAATGTGTTGAATACTGTGTATCGAATGCACGCTACAATTCCCCCTCTTCTTCCAGGTGACCATCGGCCTCGTCAAAGGCAAACAGGTTCCAGCTTTGAACCATGTGGGGGGGCAATGGTGCGGTAACGTCAATCATCGGCATGTTTTCATCCGGGTGGGGTATCTGAATGCGCCGTGCATGCAGATGCAACCGCTTTTGCACTCCACCAGGTATTTCCCAGTTCTGAACGTCAAAATATTTCGGATCACCAATGATCGGGTGTTCAATATGGGCCGCATGAACCCGCAATTGATGGGTGCGGCCCGTGTGCGGTTTCATTTCGATCCAGCTGACCGTGCGGGGATTGGAATCGATGACACGATAAAACGACACCGCATGATCTGCATGACGTTCGCCATGTCTGGCCACCCGCATCTTGTCACCTTCTTCCGTCTGTTCTTTGACAAGATAGGTGGAAATGCGACCTGAGCGTTGGCGTGGTACACCACGAACCAGCGCCCAATAGGTCTTTTCCGTGTCACGGTGGCGAAAACTCTTGGTCAGCGCTGCGGCTGCTCCTCGGGTTTTTGCAACAACCAGAACACCCGATGTGTCGCGGTCCAGCCGGTGGCACAGGCGTGGTTTCTGACCGCTTTTGTCGCGCAGCGATTCCAGCATTGAATCGACGGAACGGCTTATCCCAGATCCACCCTGTACAGCCAGACCAGAAGGCTTGTTGAACACATAAACCTTCTTGTCTTCGTAAAGCACCATGTCGCGCAATACGTCAGCGTCGTGGCGGTCCCGAATGGTGGCACTCGTCATGTGCCGTGGACGGTCCTTGGCGCTGGTTTCCAATGGCGGTACGCGAACCACCTGCCCGGCCTCCAGCCGGGTCGCCGTTTTCACCCGACCGCCATCGACTCGAATTTGTCCCGAACGCAGCAATTTCTGCAATTGGCCAAAACCGACGCCGGGAAAATG
This sequence comes from uncultured Rhizobiaceae group bacterium, assembly GCA_905480295.1. GTDB lineage: Bacteria > Pseudomonadota > Alphaproteobacteria > Rhizobiales > Rhizobiaceae > Pseudahrensia. The sequence continues at coordinate 6,612 of CAJQPW010000409.1, forward strand.
AAGTTTGAACCAGCGATCAAGACGCATGCCGCCTTCATCTTCATCAATGGTTTTGGATGATACACCGGTTAAAGCCATTGCCGCCGCCTCACAGATTGACCGCACGGGCCAGATAGAGGCCGGCAAAAATAGCAACAACACACGCCACAACCGTGCCGAGCGCATAGATCAAAGCAAGCCCGGCCGCACCGCGTTCCCACAGATTGGCAATATCCAGTGAATAGGCGGAAAAAGTGGTAAATCCACCCAACAGACCGGTTGCGAAAAACAAGCGCAACTCCTGCGACCCCATCTCGCCGCCGTCAGCGCCCTTCCTGACCAGCCAGCCGATAAACAGCCCCATGAGCAAGGAACCGGCCACATTGACCAGCAGGGTGCCATAGGGAAAACCAGGACCCAGCAGGCGCAGTGCCCCCTGCCCGACAAAATGGCGTCCGGTCGCGCCCAGTCCTCCTCCGAGGAATATGATCAATGCGTGCAACATCTGGCGCTCATAGCGGATTGCGCAACGATGCGCCACACCTGAAAACGAAGACCCAAGCATTGTGTCGAACATTCTTGCGTTCATCTGAAGCGAAATTTGGTCAAACGGGTCTTGGTCACACTATTGGATAGGAGATTGTGCAATTCGTTAAGTTCCTGGCTTGGCGACAATAACACGAGCCGATTCCTTGTATCTCTCGCTTAAAATCC
>CAJQPW010000410.1 GCA_905480295.1 uncultured Rhizobiaceae group bacterium
CGTTGGCATGGACTCAAGCTTCAAATGCATATGCCCCATAGCATGTTCTTTGGCGAAAAACACTAATGGTTTTTCGCCTGCAGGGCCAGTTTTATGACTTATTGCGCCAATAATCCTTGATAAATTGCTATGGTTTTGTCGTACATTTGTTTCAATGCAAAATTGCTTATGCCGTGATTGCGGGCCCGGACACCGATTGCGCGGCGTTGATCATCGTCCAGGGCAAGGCTGTCGCGAATGGCCTGGGCAAGTTCACCGGCGTCGCCAGGGGTCACTTTCCATCCGGTGCGCTCGCTTTCTGTAACTTCGGGTGTTGCAAGAACCGTTTCACCAACCGCCCCTATTCGTGAGACGATAAGAGGGCGCTCAAGTGCTCCTGCTTCAACCGCAGCACGCCCAAAAGCTTCTGCCTGGGTCGAAGCAACAAGCACCAGCTCAGCCGCCGCCATTGCGGCTGCCGGATCATCACAATGACCGGGCAGCACAACATGATCTTCAAGGCCATACTCGGTAATTTTCTGCCTCAGCATCGCCAGATAATCTTCCCGTCCCTGGGCATCGCCGGCCAGAATAAATCTAAGATCCTTGTGATCCGCTACCAGGTCAGCAGCGGCATCGATCACCACCGTCTGTCCTTTCCAACCCGTTAGTCGGGCGAGCTGCACGATGAGCGTGTGCCGTTTTTTGACACCCCATTGGTCATGCAATGCCGATTGCCGTTGTTCTGTGATCGATGATTGTTTGAATTCGTCAAAATCGGTGCCGCGGTGGACCACCTGGATGCGGTCTCTGGCCCAGGGATTGCGGGAAGCGATCAGATCAGCGGTCCATTGGGAGTTGGCGATGACAACATCTGCCCGCGCCATCACTGAATTATATAGCGCTTTAAGTTTTGACTTTTGATTGTAGGACCCGTGATAGGTGGTGACGAAAGGAATGCCGGTGCGCCGGGCCGCGATCAGCGCCGACCAGGCCGGGGCCCTGGAGCGGGCATGAATTAGATCAATACCTTCGGTTTCAATCAGCTTTGCCAGTCGTTTTCCGTTACGCCAAATTACAAAAGGATTCTTACTGTCCAGCGGCATGTTAATATGACGGCTGCCGCCACCCAGCAACTGATCCAGCATGCGGCCCCCTGCGCTGGCGACCAATGACTGCCATCCCTGCGCCACGATGGCATCGCCAATATCCACGGCCGTGCGCTCCGCGCCTCCGGTGTGAAGCCCCGGGATGACCTGCAGGATTTTTGGCTGTTGCATCCTTTTCCTCGCCGAAGCAATCTTTGGTCTGGATATGCAGCGCACGGTAAATTGCGTCAACGGAAAACCGAAGGAAGCTCTTGTGGAAATCAGATCAACCCAGCACCATCAATGGAACGGAGAAACCGTACAACTGGCCCTGAAGAGTGCAGAAGCGGATGCTGACAACGGCCGTCCCGGGTTTGTCTGGCTGGGTGGGTTTCGTTCTGACATGGAGGGAACCAAGGCACTGGCCATGGTGGACGAAGCATCTGGATTGGGGTGTGCCAGCCTGCGGTTTGATTATTCCGGTCATGGAGAGTCGGGTGGTGCGTTTGTAGATGGAACGATATCCCGCTGGACCGACGAAAGTCTGGCCATTGTCAGAAGCCACACCAAAGGTCCACAAATTCTTATTGGTTCATCCATGGGGGCCTGGATCGCCCTGCGACTGGTTCAACGATTGCAGGAACTGGGTGAAAGTGAGCGTCTCGCTGGCATTTTGCTTGTCGCCCCGGCACCGGATTTCACTGCAGCGCTGATGGAACCCGGTTTCACACAGGCTCAGCAGGATAGTTTGAGGGAAATTGGCAGGATCGAGGAACCGAGCGAATACTCCGACGAACCGACAATCATAACCCGGGCGTTGATTGAAGATGGCCGGAACAATCTGGTTCTTACCGGCGACCTTTCCATTGGCCAAAGAGTGCGCATTCTGCAGGGAATGCAGGATCCGGATGTCCCCTACGAGCACGCGCTGACGCTGGTGGAAAACTTACCCCATGACGATGTTCAGATTACGCTGATTCGGGACGGAGATCATCGTTTGTCGCGTGATGAGGATATTAAACTTCTGCGAAGAACGATGCGCCAGCTGGTGGTTTGAGCTGGTCCGATATTTCCATTGAGGTAGCGAAGGTTAGCCGTTACCGATCAAAATTCCCGCTGCCAGCACGAGCGCACCACCCAGCACGATCTGAAGCGCTGCTCTGAAAAACGGAGTATCCATATAGCGGTTCTGAATCCAGGCAATCGCCCATAATTCAATCACCACAACGATTCCAGCAATGGTTGTGGCCGTCCAGAAGTCGGTAATCAGATAGGGTAACGCGTGACCCAGACCGCCCACCGTGGTCATGATGCCGGATGCCAAACCGCGCTTGATAGGCGAGCCTCTGCCGGTCAGTTTACCGTCATCGGAAAGGGCTTCGGTGAATCCCATGGAAATCCCCGCACCAATCGATGCTGCAAGACCGATCAGAAAGGTTTCCCAAGTGTCTTTGGTGGCAAAGGCGGCGGCGAATACGGGCGCAAGCGTGGATACGGATCCATCCATCAATCCAGCGAGTCCAGGTTGAATATAGGTCAGCAAGAATTTGCGTTTTTCTGTTTCCGCCTCTTCATCGACAGCACCAGAGTCGATCACTGCATCTGTCAATTTTCCAGCCAGTGACATGTGGGAGGTTTCGGCTTCGGCGAGGTCGCCCAGCAGTTTTCGAGTCGAAACATCCTGAGTGTTCTTCATCGCTTCAATATAGAAACGATGGGCCTGCTCCTCCATTGCAACAGCCTGTTTGCGCACCGCATCGATGCCCAGTGGTCTGATCAGCCAATCCGGTTTGCGCTGGTAAAACCCCTGCACATGTTCGCGCCGGATAAGCGGTACCGTGTCACCAAACCGTTTCTGATGCAGATTGAGCAGTTGACGCCGGTGTTCATTTTCCTCACCCGCCATTTCTTCAAACACGTTGGCGGATGCGGGGAATTCTTCGCGCAATCCATCGGCGTAAGATTGATAGATGCGGGCATCCTCTTCCTCGCTGGAAATTGCCAATGCAAGAACTTCCTGCTCTGACAGGCTTGTAAAATCCCGTTTGGAACTGGAAAGGAAAGGTCGTGTTAACCGGGTAAAGAGCATTCAAACTTCCTGCTTTGACGTGAGATCCCGCTTGAACTGTTTCACTGGCAAGCAAGTTCGCGTGAAATCTCTTGAAACCATAGGGTGCAATCGCCAATAACTCCATAAGAACCGTTTATCGTGAACAGGAGAACGGGCAGTGCAGGGGTGCATTGAACTTGATTGATGCAGGAGGCCGCCATGGATGCTAAGAACTCCCTGTTGGACAGGATCGCGCAGTTTATTGCCGGTCGTGTAACGGCTCAGTCGTCCGGCTATGAACCCTATACTCCGTCAGATCCGGAAAGTCTTTTGCGTGCTCTGGAACCCGGTGACGTGTTGCTGATTGAGGGCAATCAAAAGGTTTCTGCCGCGATCAAATATCTGACCCAGTCCACCTGGTCCCATGCAGCACTTTTTGTCGGGGACGTATTGCCGCTGGATGCCGATGGAAAGCAACCGAGTTTAGTCGAAGTCAACCTCGGTGAAGGGTGCGTAGCCCGTCCTCTCGACAAGTATGAAACCTACAATACCCGCATCTGCCGCCCTGTCGGACTGACCAAGAAAGACCGCAATGCAGTGGTGCAATTCATGGTCGATAGTCTGGGCACCGCCTATGATACCCATAACATTGTCGATCTGGCCCGCTATCTGCTGCCAACCCCGCCGGTTCCGGTCCGCTGGCGACGCAAGATGCTCTCTTTCGGGTCCGGTGACCCGACACGTGCAATCTGCTCAACATTGATCGCCCAGGCCTATCAATCGGTCCGCTATCCAATATTGCCGGATATTACCAAGCTCAAGGATTGCCTTGATGATGATTGTGAAACCTATCCGGTGGATGAGATTATGCACATTCGCCACCATTCCCTGTTCGCCCCCAGAGACTTCGACCTGTCGCCCTATTTTAAGATCGTCAAACCGACCATCGAGTTCGGATTCGACTATCTGAAGCTTGAATTGCGGGATCGCCCTCAAGGTGATCAGCATCCCGGTTAGGTGAAAAGCAGGCGGCAGAATGTCCGACCGGGCTGTTTGAGCTTGCAGAGACGAACTTTGGTGGTAAACAGCACCCATGAGCATACCACTTTCAAATATTCGTAACTTTTCCATCGTTGCCCATATCGATCACGGTAAGTCGACCGTCGCTGACCGGTTGATTCAAATGTGCGGTGGATTAGCCGACCGCGAGATGTCCGAGCAAGTGTTGGACAATATGGAAATCGAGAAAGAACGGGGAATCACCATCAAGGCGCAGACCGTGCGGTTGCCCTATAAAGCCCGTGATGGCCAGGAATATATCCTTAATCTGATCGATACTCCCGGCCATGTGGACTTTGCCTATGAGGTTTCCCGATCTCTCTCTGCCTGTGAGGGATCGTTGCTGGTGGTAGACGCTTCGCAGGGTGTTGAAGCGCAGACACTCGCCAATGTGTATCAGGCCATCGATAATGATCATGAGATCGTTACTGTCCTGAACAAGATCGATTTGCCTGCGGCAGAGCCGGAACGAGTCAAAGCTCAAATTGAAGAAGTGATTGGCCTGGATGCCACGGACGCTGTGGAAATTTCTGCCAAAACAGGCTTTGGGATGGATGAAGTGCTGGAGGCGATTGTCACCCAATTGCCCGCCCCGGACCATGGCGATGCAACAGCACCGCTGAAAGCACTGTTGGTAGACTCCTGGTACGACGCCTATCTCGGCGTTATCGTTCTGGTCCGCGTTATCGACGGAGAACTGAAAAAGGGTCAGGTGATCCGCATGATGGGGACCGACGCTAAATATCCCGTCGATCGCGTCGGTGTTATCGCGCCAAAATTGACTGAAGTGGCGAGCCTTGGTCCCGGCGAAATCGGATTCATCACAGCGTCGATCAAAGAAGTGGCCGACACCCGTGTTGGTGATACAATTACCGAGGACAAGCGCCAGACGACCGAAGCATTGCCCGGATTTAAGCCGGCGCAACCCGTCGTTTTTTGTGGTCTGTTTCCGGTCGATGCAGCCGACTTTGAGGACCTACGCTCGGCGGTTGGCAAATTGCGCCTCAATGACGCAAGTTTCTCCTACGAAATGGAATCGTCAGCAGCGCTTGGTTTCGGCTTCCGCTGCGGATTTTTGGGCCTTTTGCATCTTGAGATCATTCAGGAACGGCTGGAACGCGAATTCGATCTTGATCTGATCGCCACTGCACCCAGTGTTGTCTACACATTGATGTTGCGTGACGGATCTGAGATGCAGTTGCACAATCCAGCTGACATGCCGGATGTCATGAAGATCGAAGAAATTCATGAGCCATGGATCAAGGCAACGATCCTGACCCCAGATGAATATCTGGGACCAATCCTGAAACTCTGTCAGGACCGTCGCGGCATTCAAACCAACCTGACCTATGTCGGGTCGCGCGCCATGCTCGAATATGAATTGCCGCTCAACGAAGTGGTGTTTGATTTCTACGACCGTTTGAAATCCATTTCGCGCGGGTACGCATCATTCGACTATCAGATCGCGGAATACCGGGTCGGGGACCTGGTGAAGCTTTCCATGCTGGTCAACGGTGAACCGGTGGATGCCCTGTCGATGCTGGTGCATCGCAATGCGGCAACCATTCGCGGGCGCGTGATGTGCGAAAAACTCAAGGACTTGATTCCAAAGCACCTTTTCAAAATACCGATTCAGGCTGCCATCGGTGGCAATGTGATTGCCCGGGAAACCATCTCTGCCATGCGCAAGGATGTTACCGCCAAATGTTATGGTGGAGACGCCAGCCGCAAGCGCAAGCTTCTCGACAAACAAAAGGCCGGTAAGAAGAAAATGCGGCAGTTCGGAAAAGTTGAAATACCGCAGACCGCCTTCATTGAAGCCCTGAAGATGGGCGATTAGGCTGCAAGTTGGCGTGACATAATCACCGGTCAGGCTGGGATTTGATTGGTCAAAACAGCCCGGTTGCAATCAGCCGCAGACCCATGAATAGGAACGCAATCAAAACAACGCGCCTGAATTGCGTTTGAGAGACCCTGCTGCGCATCATTTCACCAATGCTGAATCCGGCCAGCACAACAACCAGTCCGATCAGTGATTTCAGGATCACGGGCACGGTAATCAGCCCGGCAACGACCTGTCCGACGCCGAGTGGCAAGCAGCCGGCGAGGAACAGAAAACCCGTCGCACCAATGAAGCGTTCCTTGGCCGTGCCACGGGCCACAAGATACATTGCCACCGTTGGAGACCAGATTGAGCTTATTCCACCGAGCACACCGGAGATAATCCCGAACCCTACCTGCCAGCCACGCCCGGGACCTATTGGCAATGTCACGCCCAACAGGAGGTTGAGTGAGAAGATCACCATCGCGCAGCCGATCGCAACGGTCAAAAGCGCTGTGGGATAGTCGGCCATGAACATGGAGGTGAGGAAAATGCTGACAACGATGGCGACAGCAAACCATGAATACGTGGACGCAATCTCCAGTTTGTTTGGTGCATGGGCAAACTGGAGGGAATTCGTTGCTAAAATGGGCAGCCACAACAGGGGAATTGCTTCCGTCGGGGGCATGAACAAAGTCAACAATCCCATTGCGGCTGCTGGCAAGCCGATCCCCAGAAATCCCTTAACAAATCCGGCCAGTAGAAAGATGCCGGCCAAACCGGCCAGTTGCGATGGAGTCAGCGCTGGTAGCAGGGCATAGAGCGTCGATTCGGTCAAAACCGCCTCCGGGGCTACGGATCAGCACCATAAACCAGTTTGAACAGCTGCAGTCGCTGTATTTTGCCGGACGGGCCTTTGGGCAGGTCGTCCAGAACATGGACGCGGTCCGGGGTCTTGAATTTCCCCAATTGTGCAACGCAATGGGCAAGCAGTTCGCTCTCGGTGGCACTCTGGCCGGGTTGAAATTTCACACAGGATTCAACACGTTGACCATACTGATCGCAAGGCACTGCGAACGCTGCAGCTTCGAGGATGGTCTGGTGTTCCAGCAACACTTCGTCGACTTCGCGCGGGGCTATATTTTCTCCGCCCTTGATGATCAGTTCCTTGATTCGCCCGGTAACAAATACAAAGCCATCCTCATCCATATGGCCAAGATCACCGGTCCGAAGCCAACCATCAGCGGTAATGGTTTCTGCCGTAACATCAGGTTGGTGCAGGTACCCCTGCATGACATTGGACCCGCGCACCAGAATTTCACCGGTTTGATTGCGGGACACTTCGATCTGATTGTCGTCACCTATAATGACTTCATTGCCGATCGCGACGCCGGGCGAGCCGATTTTGCCCTCAGCCGGAGGCATCGGGTTGGACAGTATTTGAGCTCCGGTTTCGGTCAGGCCCATGGTCTCGATAATCTTGATGCCGAAACGCTCTTCAAAACGCCGGTGGGTGTCCGGGGCCAGGGGCGCTGAAGCGGACCGGGAAAACCGCAATCGTGCGCGGTTGATCTCCGGGGTGCTGGTCTCGCTCAACAGATAGGCAAAATGCGTCGGAACGGCGCTGAACCAGCTGACATTGTAATCTTTGACCTGCTGCCAGAACGCACGAACCGAAAACCGGTCCGGCATCACCAGCCCGCTGCGGGACATCAGGGTACCCAATACGGTCACACATAATCCATTAATGTGATAAATCGGCAGCACGCACATGGCGGTATCTTCGGGCTGCACGCCGTGTCCGTGAACCACGTTCAGACCAGCTGCCATCAGGTTTCCGTGGCCAAGAACCACACCCTTTGGGCGACCAGTCGTACCGGACGTATACATTAACAGGCCTGGTGTTTCCGGCGCCGGCAGGTTTTGGGGTTCGGGCTTTGGGTCGGCCTCTTCTATCCATTGGGGACCTGTTTCGAGGTCGATGCGAATGACTGTGACCTTGTGCTCAATCTCCGCCAAGGCTTCATCAATGAGGTGCCGACATTGATCAGCACACAGTATAACTGAAGCTTTGGAGTGACCGATAACGTAAGAAAGAACCCGTGCACCTGCGACAAGATTGAGGGGTGTCGCCAGATGGCCGCCATAGGTGATGCCGGTGAAACACAAGGTGGCCCAAATGCTGTTGGGTGCCGCGACAGCAACGGCGGCACCGGACTCCAGTCCGAGATCATCCAGGTGGCAGGCTATTTGTCGTGAATGGTCCGCCGCTTCTGCCCAGGTCACCGTTGCCCCGTCATCGGGGGAGGTTATCCAGATGCCGTTGGCATCGGTGCTGGCATTGGCATCCAGCTGTTCTCTGATACTGGTTGTCATTGTCCGAATTTTTCCCAGTAGTCAGCAAAAATGTCGTCAAGGGACGGGCGACGCTCCTCGATCGTTCGGGCGACAACGACCCTGTTGACGAAATGCTCCCAGTTGAGATTGCCGTCTATTGAATTGCCGCCCCAGCTGCCACACCCCATCGACAACGAGAAGGGCAGACCGTTGTTGAAAAACCCGCCGGTGGCAAAACAGTGAGCCTGATTGACGATGACCCGACAGGTGCGGGCCTCCATCGCCAATCGACGGGCGCGGGAATCGTCACTTGAATGCAGTCCCAGCGAATGCCCGGCGCCCTGAATTGACTGAATGGCGATTGCTTTTTGCATGGCCTCGTCAAAGTCTGACGCCCGGTAAAGCGCCAGAAAGCGTGCCATTTTCTCACCAGTCATGGGGTGATCGCCGTTGATGACGGTTTGAGGGGCCAACAGGAACCGGGTCCCTTCTGGTGCCACCTCGTCGAGTTGGGTTTCAGACAGGACTACATCGATATCCTTGGCCAGCAATCTGTTGGTCAGCCTGCCGCCATGCCAGTGAATGGACTCGAGGTTAGAAACCTGTTTCTCGTCCAGACAGAAACCGCCTTCTTCAGCCAGCGCGGCAACAAGTTCGTCGTAAACAGCGTCAACAGCAATAACAGCATTTTCGGAGGAACAGGATGTGGCGTTATCAAACGTCTTGGATGCGGCAATCTTTGCTGCCGCTTCTGCGGTATTGGCTGTTTCATCCACAATGGTGACAACGTTGCCCGCTCCCACGCCAATGGCCGGAGTACCGGAGGAATATCCCGCCCGCACGTTTGACTGCGAACCGGTTACAACGACCAGATCGGCAAGATTCATCAAACGCTCGGTTTTTGGTTTTGATGGTGGCACGGGCACCATCTGCACCAAATCCGCCGGCAAGCCGAGTTTACCCAATGCGGTATGAATTTCCTCCAACAACACTTGAAGCGGCCGCACACCCTTGGGTGAAGGTGCAAGGATAATGGCATTGCCGGTCTTAAGGGCATTGATCGTGTTGTTGACGGGGGTGGCCAGTGGGTTTGTCGAAGGCACGATAGCGGCAATCACACCCTTTGGCCGCAAATAGGTCGAAAGCTCCAAATTCTCGTCATCGCCGACATGGCCAAAGGATTTGACGCCCTTGAGGTCTCGCATCAGTCCAAGCGTCTTGTTGTGATTTTTACGCACCTTGTCGTCAGCATTGCCCAGCCCGGTTTCGTTCACCGCCAACTCGGCAAATTGTCGATTGCGCTGGGGTTCCATCAGCGACCATGCGACGGCCTGACAGGCTGAGTCGAACAGTTCCTGACTTCCCATATTCTCATAGGCTTGTTGCGCCACGCGCGCGCGTTCGACAATGGTGTCGACGACGATAGTTTCTTCTACCACGCTTGATCCTCCCGTGGATCGGTATTGCTAATCAGGACGTCTTGGATGCTGGAGCGAAGGCTTTGTAGATGCCAACAATCAACGTCAGGGAACCCGCGGCAATCAGCAATGCGCAGATTGGTCGGGAGAAGTAAGTGCCAATATCATAGTGCACCATTTGCATGCCCTGGGCGAAATTCTGCTCTCCGATCTTACCCAAAATCAGACCAAGAACGATACCGGGAATGGAAAAGCCCGTGCGTCGCAACAAAAATCCAATAATGCCGGCAAGGAACATGACCATCACGTCCAGCACCAGACCACGGCTGATATAGGCGCCGATTGTGGCCAGCAACAGGATCAGCGGAGCAAGGAATTGGAATGGAATCTTCAGAAGATTGAGAATTGTCTTGGTTTCGATCAGGCCGATGAACAGGATCGACAGATTGGCGTAGAACATTGCCGCAAAAACAATCCAGATCAGATCAGGCGAGTTGTAGAAGACAAGAGGGCCGGGTTCCAGATCATGCATCTGAAAGACAGCCACCATCATCGCGGTGAGCGCGCCACCGGGCAGGCCGAGCGCCAACAGCGGGATCATGGCCGCCCCGGTTGCCGCGTTGTTGGCCGTCTCCGATGAGATGACCCCCTCCAGCTTGCCCTTGCCGAATTCTTCCTTGTTTTTTGACCAGCGAACGGCTTCGCCATATCCCATGAACGCCGCCAGCGTTGCGCCGATTCCGGGCAGGATACCGCAGAAGAACCCAACGAGAATGGAACGCAGGACAGCAACCTTATGCAGCCAGAGTTCAACAATGGTTGGAAAGGACATGCTGACCTTGGGTGCGGTATACTTACCGCCAGCCTTCTTTTCGGCCTGCACAAAAATTTCAGAAACCGCAAAGAAACCCAGGATCGCAGGAACAAAAGCAATGCCCGCAGCCAGATCGCTATAGCCAAAATTGTATCGGTTGATGCCGCCCACCGGATCCTGGCCGATGGTTGCAATCAGCAACCCGAGCAGAACGGACATCCAGCCCTTCCAGATGGTGCGGGCTCCAACCGAGGAAGCGACCGCCAGTCCGAAGAACACCAATGCGAAGATTTCCGGTGGCCCTATATTACGAATAGCCCATTTTGCGAGCGGTTCGGTCGCCGCCATCATGATCAGTGCTGAGGCCACGCCGCCAATTGCCGAACACAGAACCGCGGCACCGACAGCCTTACCGGATTTCCCCTGTTGGGTCATCGGGTAGCCGTCAAAGGCGGTGGGCGCGTTTTCCGGAGCGCCGGGAATGTTGAACAGGATGGCGGTTATCGCACCACCATAGGTACCTGTGCAGTAGATCACGGCGAAGAGCATCACACCCTGAGCAGCCGTCAATTCAGCGGTGAAAGGCAGCAGAATTGCTGCCAATGTCAGCATGCTGACGCCGGGTATGGCACCAAACAACATGCCGCCGACCACGCCGAAAACAAAAATAGCAATCGTAGTGGGATCGCCGAAAAGTGCGCCGCTTCCGGCAATGAAATTTTCCAACATGACCGTTACCAGAGATTTTGAATGTTAGTGTTTATTTTCAATATCCAACCGCTGTAATCGTAAAACGGTGACATGTTGCCTTGCGGCAGGGGCGCATTCAGCAAGACCACGAACATGATGAGGAAGATGAAGTAGATGACCAGTGTCGTGGTCCAGATCGACCGCCAACGTCGTTCTCCGAACAGCCAGATGACTGCTGCAATGAAAAACGGAGCGCCAAAATAAATGCCGACTGGCTTCAGCAACCAGGCAAAGATGAAAGGCGTCAGCAAAACAGCCAGCATCTTGATTTGCATCGACCGATTGCTGTAATCGGCTTCGCTGTCATCACTTTCGGCGACGCCAACGCGGCCCGGTTGTACTGCCGATCCGTGCACATATTGATAGTAAAGATTGCCGGCTGTCGCCAATAGAAGCAGTAGCACGACGACTCGTGGCCAGCCCGTAGCCCCAAATTTATAGATTTCGATAGGCTGATTGAATTCAAACGTGTAGCCGAAGAAAATTGCGACAATCGCAAACCAGACGGCAGCCTCAATCAAATGGGGTGTGTTTAAGCGTCCCACGGGGGTCTCCTCGAAATCGAGCTTTTCACTCGTAAATTAGCGTGAGAATGGAGAGGTCGAAACCAAGAGCCAAAATAACGGTGCCCCAGGGAATTGATCACCCGGGACACCGCGTTTCGCATTTACTTGATTATTTCACATCCAGGCCCATGGCCTTGTAGACGTCGCGATATTGAGCAACGGAGCGGGTGATCAATTCCCTCGCACCTGCGGTATCGCGATAGCTGTCGATGACGGTCATGAATTTTGATTCATTGAACGCCTGATAGCTGTCTTGGCAGTAACCACGCTGGAATGCCCATTGCAGCCACTTAACGCGGTCAGCTGGCGCATCCTTATGAACGTAGAATCCCCGGAAGCGAAGCAAGGGATCAAACTTCATGCCGACTTCGCGATGGGTAGGCACATCGGCGAATACGGACGGGCGTTCATCGAAAATTGTCAGGATCGGCTTGAACTCACCTGCATCGAGGAATTTGCGTACGTCACCGGGCTGTTCAAACAGGGCATCGACCTGTCCACCCAAAAGTGCACCATAGCGAGGTGCGCCCTTGTCGAACGAGATCTGCTGAATGGTCATGCCTGACGCTTCGGTGATGAATTTCATCGTGACGCGTTCCATGGAACCTTCTTTGGAAACGTTGGCGATGGTGGCTTTACCATTTTGAGCCTTCACCCATTTAACGAATGAAGGCCAGTCGTTGAAGCGGTCTTCATTGGTGCGGATATAAATCTGCGAGAAGGTCACCTGTGAGATCACAAGTGGGATCAGATCAGATGATGGATTTGGACGCGACGAGTCCAGAGCATGGGCTGATGATGCATCATCGATATGCTCCAACACGTTGTAGCCGTCCGCAGGTGCGGCCATGTAGGCTGTCATTCCAACAGTGCCCGATCCGCCCGGCTTGTGATCGCGGTTGATAGCGACGCTGGTCAGTCCGGTCACAGCTTCAGCCATTGCTCCGGCAACCTGTCCGGAACCACCGGCTGGGCCGTAAGGTACAATCATGGTCAGTGCGCGTTCAGGAAAACCACCTGGCTTGGCCATTGTGCCTTCTTTAACTGCGCATTCAAAGCCGTAACCAGTGGTGCTTAAAGCCAAAACAGCGGCGGCAATTGCCCCCGTTCCAAAAAACTTTTTCATTCATTCCTCCCAAAAATTTACCGCAGTCAGCAAGAAGCAGCACTGCGGCATCACTAATTGAACCGTCGATTGTTGGGGAAATTAACTGAGCAATTGCATGCCCTTGTTAACCCCACAACCCAAAGCTCAGCGGTGATATTAGTGCAACATTGGCGCGGGGTCCATCACCGGAGTCTAAAATTACTGTCGTGCCAATTGACGGACTCTAAAACGCTGAAGCGGAGCAAATGGCTTTGCGCAAACACGAAAGGGTGTTGACTAAAAACAAGCTTCCAGCAGGGGACGGGTGTTTTCATAGGTCATGGTAACCGGATTGCCACCGGTGCTGGGATCCTTCAGTGCAGCTTGCACAAGGAGGTCAATGTCGGGGTTTTCGACCCCCAGATCGGTCAAACTGCCGGGAATAGAAAGCCGTTGATTTAACGCGCCGACAAAGGAAAAAAAGCCGTCAAATCCGCCTTCAATGTCAAGATAATGGGCTGCCTCTCCCAGCCTTTCCTCCACCGCTGAGCGGTTGAATTTCAACACCTCCTGCATCACTACCGCGTTGGTCGTGCCGTGATGTGTGTGATGAACAGCGCCAATGGGATGGCTGAGAGCATGGATTGCTCCAAGTCCCTTTTGAAAGGCGGTTGCCCCCATGGCCGCCGCACTCATCATATGGGCACGCGCTTCCAGATTGCTGCCATCTTCAAAAGCAACAGGCAGATAGTTTTTAACCAGGCGCATGCCTTCCAGCGCAATGCCCTGGGACATCGGGTGATAATGGGGTGAACAATAAGCCTCCAGGCAATGGGCAAAGGCGTCCATCCCGGTCCCAGCTGTGATGAACCCTGGCATGCTCGTGGTGAGTTCAGGATCGCATATCACCACCGATGGCAGAACTTTGGGATGGAAAATGATTTTCTTTTCCTGAGTCAGCGAATTGGTGATCACACTGGCTCGTCCGACTTCTGACCCGGTTCCTGCTGTAGTCGGCACGGCAATAATCGGGTGAATCGCGTCGCTGTCAGCCCGGGTCCACCAGTCTCCCACGTCTTCGTAGTCCCATACGGGTCGGGACTGTCCGACCATGAAGGCCAGCATCTTTCCGAGATCGAGACCTGATCCACCTCCAAATGCGATGACTCCGTCGTGACCTCCTTCACGATAAACCGCGAGCCCGTCCTCAAGATTGATTTCATTGGGATTGGGATCAACTTCGCTGAACATTGCCCGACCAAGACCGGCCTTCTCCAACAGGTTCAAAGTCTTTGTCGTTATGTCGAGTGGCGCCAGTCCACGATCAGTCACCAAGAGCGGTTTGGTTATGCCAATACCGGCGCAAGCTTCAGCGATTTCAGATATGCGACCGGCACCGAAACGAATTGTGGTGGGGTAGGACCAGTTGCCAACGAGCTGCATCTTATTGTGCCTTCTTCAGATGATATGATTTGGGTCGGGTGAGGTTGTGATAGCCGATCACGGATAGTCCACCCCCTCTGCCGGTATCCTTGCAACCTGTCCAGCACAGGGAAGGATCAAGATAGTCGCAGCGGTTCATGAACACAGTACCGGTTTCTATACGGTCGCCGATCTGTTCAGCGCGTTCGATATCGGCAGTCCACAGGGAGGCCGTCAGTCCGAAAGGGCTGTCATTCATCAACCGCACCGCTTCTGCGTCATCGGCCACTTTCATGATGCCCACCACCGGACCAAAACTCTCATCTCGCATGACCCGCATGTCATGGGTTACGTTGGTCAGGATCTGCGGTGACAAATAGGCCCCGCCATCATCTTCAGGTAAGGGGCTGATGTGAGCCGTCGCGCCCGCAGCCACCGCTTCGGAAACCTGCGAACGAACTTCATCAGCAAACCGGACATGGGCCATGGGACCCAATGTTGTTTGTGGATCAAGCGGATTGCCTAATTTGTAGGCGTCAACAATTGCAACGGCTTTTTCGACAAATGCATCAAACAGGCTTTCAACAACGTAGATGCGTTCGATGCCGCAACAGCATTGGCCGGAGTTGAACATCGCGCCATCGATCAGTGTATCGGCTGCCGCATCCAGATCAGCATCTTCCATGACGTAGCCAGGATCCTTGCCACCTAGTTCAAGACCGAGGCCGGTAAATGTTCCAGCCGCTGCCTGTTCCATTGCCTGACCGCCCCGGACAGACCCGGTAAAGTTAACGAAGCCAAAACTGCGGGCCGCGATCAGGCCTGATGTGGTCTGGTGGTCGAGAAAGACATTTTGAAAGATATCGGCGGGGATGCCTGCGCTGTGAAAAGCCCGGGCCATGCGTTCGCCAACCAACAGCGTTTGACTGGCATGTTTCAGAACCACCGCGTTGCCAGCAATCAGCGCCGGAGCGACGGTGTTAATAGCGGTCATATAGGGGTAGTTCCAGGGTGCAACCACCAGCACAACACCATGGGGAACCCTTTTGATGCGTCTGCGGAATTGATCATCGTCGCTGATTTCAATCGGTGTGAGAGACGATTGGGCAATGGCCGCCATGTGGGTTGCGCGTTCTTCGAACCCGCCAAATTCACCGCCATAACGGATTGGCCGCCCCATCTGCCAGGCCAGTTCGGTCACAATCTCATCATTCATGGCACCAACTGCGGCAACGCCTGCAAGCACCAGGTCAATGCGTTCCTGAAGCGGCCGTGCTGCCCAACTCGTCTGGGCCTGTTGGGCACGTTCAACCACCGCTGATGCCGCTTCTGGGCTCAGCACTGGTCGTTCGGCATAGATGCTCCCATCAATGGGCGAAATGCACTTTATCTGAGCAGCCATGGTCAAGCCCTTTCAAATCCTCGAGCGACTTCATAATCGGTGACAACCTGGTCGAATTCTTCCTGCTCCCAGGTGGCGGCGCGCGCATAATGATCGATGACATCGTCGCCCATCGCCTGCCGCAGCATTTTTGAGCGGTTCAATGACTGTGCAGCATCACGCAGCGACGTCGGAATATTTTTGGCCCGCTTGTTCTTGTAAACATCACCTCGGGTTGGAGGAGCTAGCGCCAACTTCTCTTCCAGCCCGGCAATTCCGCAGGCCAGCTGTGCAGCCAGAGCAAGGTAAGGGTTGAGATCGGAACCACCGACCCGGCATTCAATGCGGATCGCCTTGGTGCCATCCCCACAAAGCCGAAAGGCTGACGTGCGGTTGTCGATCGACCATGTGACCTTTGTCGGAGCAAATGTGCCTGCTGCAAACCGTTTGTAGGAGTTGACGTAAGGGGCAAGAAAATAGGTGGAATCCGGTGCATACTTTAGCAGGCCGGCCACGTAGTGAGACATGGTTTGCGACATTCCATGTTCACTTGTCTTATCAAAAAAGGCGCTGTCCCCATCCAGGGTCCAAAGTGATTGATGGATATGGGAGGACGACCCGACCCTGTCGTGATGCCATTTGGGCAGGAACGTGGCTGCCCTACCTTGCTGCCATGCGATTTCTTTCGTGGCGTGTTTGGCAATTGTGTGAAACTCGGCACAGTTCAATGCGGAATCGTAGCGAATGTTTAGTTCTTCCTGACCCGCTTCGGCCTCGCCCTTGGAATTTTCAACTGGAATTCCGGCCGCGACCAGGTGGTTGCGCAAGGGCCGCATTATACCTTCTTCCTTGGTGGTCTGCAGAATGTGATAATCTTCATTATAGCCGCTGATCGGTTGCAGATCGCGGAATCCGGACTGGCGAATTTCGTCGAAACTTTTTTCAAACAGGAAGAATTCAAGCTCTGTCGCCGTCTTGGCTTCAAATCCTAGCGCGTGCAGTCGCTCTACCTGTCTTTTTAACACTGCCCTGGGCGAATGGCTCACTGGTTCATGGGTGTGGTGGTCAAGGATGTCACACAGCACCATCACGGTCCCTTCTAACCAGGGAACCGGGCGGATCGAGTTTAGATCCGGCTTCATTACGTAGTCGCCATAACCGCTTTCCCAACTTGTGGATGCATAGCCATCCGGTGTTGCCATCTCGATATCGGTGGCCAGCAGATAGTTGCAGCAATGGGTCTCAATATAGGCATGATCGACAAAGTTTGTGGCGTGGAACCGTTTACCCATCAACCGGCCCTGCATATCGACAAGGCAGACCAGCACCGTGTCCACGTCTCCGGAGGCAACGCGCTGTTTCAGATCATCAAACGACAGGAGTGCGGTCATGCCAGATTTATTCCTTGCTTCTTTGAAGTAAACAGACGCCCGAAACCGGGCGTCTGTTTTTGTTTTTCAGAAATGATCAGCCGTAGCGATAGGGCCGGCCCGCTTTCTGCATATCGTCGTTATATTTGCGGAAGATTTCCACCACTTTAGCTTTGGTCTCCGATTCGGCGGCAATCTCGTCCCAGAACTTGATTGCAGCTGCTTCAACCTGAGCCCATTCATTGTCCGGAATGGTGGTCAATTGCATTTTTGAACCGTTGACGCGCAGGTTGGCTTCGCCACCCCAATACCACCACTGGCGATAATAGTGGCTTTGATCCATGCACACTTTGAGCAATTCTCTCAGATGGTCCGGCAACTCGTTCCAGCGGTCCATATTGGCAAAGAACGATCCCGCCCATGCACCCGAAATGTTATTGGTCAGGAAGTAATTGGTCACATCGGCCCAACCGACGGTGTAGTCTTCCGTGATACCGGACCATGCGATGCCATCAAGCTCACCGGTCTGAACCGCCGTTTCGATGTCTTCCCACGGCAAGGTAACTGGCACCACACCAAACTGGCTAAGAAAGCGACCGGCCGTTGGGAATGTGAAGACCCGTTTGCCCTTCAGATCGGCCAGTGACCGGATCGGGTCCTTGGTGGCGAAATGGCAGGGGTCCCAGGCACCGGCGGAGATGTGCTTCACGCCCACTGCACTGTATTCCTTGTCCCAGATTTCACCCAGGCCGTATTGGTTGAAGAGTACAGGCACATCGAGCGAATAGCGGCTGCCGAATGGAAAATACCCACCAAACACGGTGACTTCGGTCGGTGATGCCATGGAGTCATCATCGGACTGAACCGCATCAATGGTACCCTTTTGCATCGCACGAAACAGTTCACCCGTCGGAACAAGCTGGTCAGCAAAGAACAATTCAATTTCCATCTGATCACCGGCAATTTTGTTGAAACTGTCGATTGCTGGTTTGATCACATGTTCTGCCAGCGCGGCTCCCGCATAGGTCTGCAGACGCCACTTGATTTTTGACTGGGCGAGTGCGGGCGTTGCCAGCGCCGCGGCAGGCGCTGCGATGGCGGCGCCTTTGATGAAACTTCTTCTGTTGGTTGTCATTGTAAGTCTCCTTGGTTGATTGAGTTGGCTTCCATTTGAAGTTCGAATTATTTTGCGTAGATCACATTGGGCAACCATATGGCGATTTGCGGGAACAACATGACAAGACTCAGCGCCAGCACCATCACCACTACGAAGGGGGCAATTGAGCTGTAAATGTCTTTCAGGGTGATTTCCGGCGGTGCCATGGCCCGCATTAAAAACAGATTATATCCGAAGGGTGGGGTCATGTAGGCGATTTGCGTGGTGATCGTGTACAACACGCCATACCAGATCAGATCGAACCCCAGAATTTTGACCAGCGGCACATAGAGCGGTGCGACGATAACCAGCATGGCGGTATCGTCTAGAAATGTTCCCATCACCAGGAACGACAATTGCATCAAGATCAGGATCATCCATGGATTGAGCCCGAGCTGTTCCGTGAACAGGTTATCGATTGCCCGAACCGCGCCGAGGCCGTCAAACACCGCACCAAAACCAAGTGCAGCAAGTATGATCCACATGAACATGCAGGATATGGCCAATGTCTGACGTACAGACACTTCAAACACTTTCCGGGTCATGCGTCTTTTCAGAACGGCGGCGAGGAATGCTGTGCTGGCGCCGACCGCAGAGCTTTCAACAAGCGATGTCCAGCCTTTGACAAAAGGAACCATCATCACCGCGAAGATCAAAATCGGGAGAAGGCCGGCGCGCAGCAGCTTCAGTTTTTCACCCAGCGACATGTCCCGCTCATCTGGTGGCAAGGCCGGGCCAAGCTCCGGCTGGATGCGGCAGCGGACATAGATGTAAATCATGAACATCGCCGCCATCATCAGGCCAGGAACCACCCCAGCCAGCCACAATTGTCCAACCGGTTGACGGGCGATCATCGCGTAGAGCACCAACACCACCGAAGGAGGAACAAGAATACCCAGTGAGGACCCTGCCTGGATCACACCGGTCACCATGCGTTTGTCATATCCGCGCTTCAGCAATTCCGGCAGGGCAATGGTTGCGCCAATGGCCATGCCCGCAACCGACAGCCCGTTCATCGCGGAGATCAGGATCATCAGGCCGATGGTGCCAATCGCCAACCCGCCCCGCACAGGCCCCATCCAGACATGAAACATCTTGTACAGATCGTCGGCAATCTTCGATTCCGACAACACATAACCCATGAATATGAACATCGGCAGTGTCAGCAGCGGATACCACTTCATCAATTTCATGGCGGAGGCAAATGCGATATCAGAGCCGCCATTCCCCCACAGCAGAAGGGCAGACACCGCTCCGACCGCTCCGATCGCACCGAAGACCCGTTGACCGGTGAACAACATCAGCATCATCGAGGCAAACATGAACAGGGCTATCATCTCGTAAGACATCAGGCATTCTCCTCCCGGAGTTTGATGATGTCCTTGAGAAGCTCCGAAATGGCTTGCAGCAGCATGAGAAATATTCCCACGCACATCAGAATTTTGATTGGCCATAAATAGGGACGCCAGGCCGTGGGGCTGCGCTCCAGTCGGCCCGTGCTTTCTGATCCGGTGACCAGACCGGTCAGGAATCCGATCGGTTCGTCTCCATAGTGACCCAGGGAATAGGCTGCTGACCCCAGCCCGCCATACAACAACGTGCAGAGGTAAAAGATCAGGAAAAATACTGTGATCGCGTCGATCTGGGCCTTTTTCCGCGTTGTCCATTCACCATAAAACAGGTCCATGCGCACATTGGACCCCAGTTGCAGTGAATAGGGTCCGCCCATGATGTAATAGGCGACCATCGCAAATTGGGCGATTTCGAGTGTCCACAGGGATGGTAGCAAAAACACTTTGGAAAAGGACGACCACATCAAAATCGCGATCATCACAAATATGCCATACATCATGATGCGACCGACCCGATAGTTGATGGCATCAACGATGCGAATATAGGAATTAGCGAAGGTCAATTGCTCATCCTCAATTCCGGGTGGGGGTCGTTACAGATATCAAAGCCCGCCTGCAGCAATTCAGCAAGCATCGCGGCAACGGTCTCACATTGTGCCTCGGATTTCAGATGGTCACTGCGTAATTCAATCATCACATTAAGCAGCCCCCGCTCAATGCCATGCACCTTCAGCGTATGGGTTACGCCATGTTCCGGTCCGTAGGGTTGGTTGCGCGCAACCTGCATCGACGTCAGCCGGGGCGCGCATTGCAACATGGCATCTGCGAAGCGGCTGTCCCTGTCGTGCAGTATACCGAGTTCGACAGCGCGGTCTTTTCCCAGATAATTGGGGGTGAAACTGTGAATCGTGACAAGTGCACGGACCGAGGCATTCTGGTCCAGCATCGATGAAACCGCCAATTTAAATGGTCGGTAAAAGCGATCAATGCGGTTTTCAACCTCAAGAGGGCTCAGGTTCTGATTGCCCGGAACAGTGATTAATTCGCTCCGTTCTGGAATGGCGTCGAGTGCATCCGGAGAGCGATTGCAGTCATATAACAGCCGTGAAGCGGGGCCGAGTACTGCAGGGGCACCGAGCAGACGGTTGAGAGCCCGGGTGACGGCATCTGCACCTGGATCCCAGGCAATGTGGCTGAGCAGCGCTTTGTTGCCGAGGCCGAGATTGTCGAACTCTGCGGGAATGGCGTTGCAGGCATGTTCGCAGACGAGACCAAACGGGGAAAAACCATTTCCCGCCAACAATCCAACAGGTGTCGGTGCTGCGTCCGTCGTCAATTTGTTACAAACCTCTTCAGATCAAGTCGCCTTGTAAAATTCTCTTCAAAAATGATATTGCTGTCAACACCTGTTGTGTGACTAAATGCGTTCACGTCATCAAACGTCGCCGGCCCATGCGAAGAAGGGAATGAATTGTGTCCAATACCACCATCGCAGACCAACTTCGTGAACGGGGCGATGATCTGACCCGGGCAGAGCGGCAATTGGCCGATACAATATTGCGAAATTATCCGGTTTCCGGTCTGGGCACCATCACCACGGTCGCCAAGGCGGCCAGCGTTTCCACACCCACCGTTGCGCGGCTGGTACAAAAACTGGGCTTTTCTGGCTTTCCCGAATTTCAGGCGCATCTTCGCTCGGAACTGGATGAAAAAATATCCGGCCCGATTGCCAAGCGTGAGCGCTGGGTCGACAGCGCCCCGGACGGGCATATCCTCAACCGGTTTACCAAGGCCGTGATTGACAATATCAGCCAGTCATTGGGCGAAATAGACACGGCTGCCTTCGACCGTGCCTGTGGCCAGTTGAGCGACCCTGAGCGAAAGGTCTTTGTTGTCGGTGGCCGCATCACGCGCACGCTGGCCGATTACTTTTTCCTGCACATGCAGGTCATTCGGCGCAAGGTCACGCATATCAGCTCCAGCTCAAACGCCTGGCCGCATTACCTGCTGGACATCGAAGAGGGCGATGTTGTCGTTATTTTTGATATTCGCCGCTACGAAAATGGCACGCTGCGCCTTGCTGAGCTGGCCAAACAACGCGGCGCTGTCATTATTTTGTTCACCGATCACTGGAAGTCGCCGATCAGCACCCATGCCGATCATTGTTTCGACAGCCGCATTGTCGTGCCATCTGCTTGGGATTCCACGGTGACCTGTCTGTTGCTGGCTGAGATTGTCATTGCCGATGTGCAGGAGCGCCATTGGGATGATACCAGACAACGCATGGAAGAACTTGAAAGCATGTTTGACCGAACAAGGTTGTTTCGAAAGTTCTCCTGAGCTCTGCCGCCCTGTCGATCTGTTGCCGAGCGGGGGCTGATCATCCAATCCAGTGTTGGCAGTCACCAGCCACTGCATCGGTCGCGGCGCGCAACAGGGCTTCGCCATGTTGCGGCCTGGCCAGAGCCGAATGTGAGCCGACCCGCCCATCGGGAAAATCTCTTCGGTGTTCTTCGGGTGGTCCATGCCTGTCCCCGGCATGGGCTTTTATGAATTCAGCTGAGATTGGATTCGGCGGCGAGGCCGCTTCTCCGGGCTCCACCACGCGATGAACAGCCTGGGTTATGGAAATTTCCGATGGCGTGGCGTGCATGCCTTCCCAGTCGCCATAATAGTCCTGACGCAGCCGGTTGACCGCATCAAAGTCCCACCAGGAGCGGATGCGAAACTCGATCAGTTCGGGTCGTGACAACTCTTTGGCAACGGTCTTGAGCGGTGCCAAATTGGCTCCGTGTCCGTTCAGGAAGTAAAATTTCTGAAAGCCCTGAGACGACAGACCGAGAACGATTTCCGAAATCACCGCGCAATAGGTGTCAACACCAAGCGAAATGGTGCCGGGAAAGCTCATATTGAACGGTGCCGGGCCCATGGCGACGGTTGGCGCAACCAGCGTTTTTATCTGATCACCCGCCGCTCGGGCGATCGCCTGTGCACAAAATGCGTCGGTGCCGATCAATCCCATCGGGCCGTGCTGTTCGATGGAACCAACGGGGATGATGATACCCCGGTTTGACAGCAGATAGCGCTCCACCTCCTGCCACGTCTGCAGATCCAGTCTCATTGGGAAGCCAGCCATTTGTTCAAACGTGGTCGATAATCTTTCAATTCAGTGCTGACTGCATCGTGTTGTTGCAGTTGCCGAAGGTAGTTTTGAAAAGTGGTGTTGATAATCGGTTCAAACTTAAAATGGTGCGTCAGTGCATCAATCCAGGTTGCTGTAATGGGCAGTCCACAATCACCTAATGTTAGAATGCTGGGTTCAACCGGCAGAAGACCATCGATTTGATGCAACCGCAGTTTCAGTACAGACCAGAGGCGGTTTAGTTCATCGGGTTCGGAATCCGGCGCCGCGATATGGGGAAACAAAGCCCTGACAGCCGGTTCCAACCGGGTGTCGTGAAACCGCGACAGGCTGCGAATATGGGCACGCTGACCGGGATTGCCGGGCAACATGTCTGGCACTGGAAATTCTTCGTTGAGATATTCTGCGATCGCTTCAGAATCCGCAATCAGCAGGCCATCATGCTCCAGCGCTGGTAAGTTGCCCGCCGGAACCCGTTGTCGATACTCGTCTGATCCATAGCCGCCCGGAGGGGGAACTTCTTCCCAGTCCAATTGCTTGTGACGCAGTACAATGCGCAGTTTTGCGCAGTAGAGACTGATGGGAACAGCGTAAATCTTCAACATCGGTAAAAAAAGGGGTGTTCCTGACCGGAACACCCCTTCCTCAATTAAAAGGTCTGAATGGCTATTCCTTCAGACGCCATTTCTTACCAAGCGTATCAAAAAATCCACGCTCGTTTTTCAGGGAAATCCAGGTATTGATGTAGTTGATCCAGATCTGATCAGCCTGCGGCAACAGCATCGCAATCGGAGTCGGAGACTTCGGTGCTGACACGGGTACGATCATCATCTGGGAGTATTTTTCAACCAGTTTGAGGGCTTCCACATTCGACGTGATATGGGCATCGGCGCGGCCGGCCAGAACTTCCTGAAAATCGCGGGCCGGGGCCTCGACGACCTGATGTTTTGCATCAGGGAAATACTGTTTGACTTGTTTTTCCTGCGTCGTGCCGAGCGTAGCAGCAACGGTGACGCCGGAGGCGTTCAGATCACCCCAATCCTTGAACCGGTCCGCATTCTTCTTCAAAATCAACGGCACGGTGGCGAGGGAAAAATAGCTGACCGAATATCCGGTCGCCTTGGCCCGCGCAGGGGACACCGAAGCAGAACCCGTCATGTGATATTTGCCCGATGTTACACCGCTGACCAAAGTCTTCCAGTCGGCGGGAACAAATTCGACTTTAACACCAAGATCTTTGGCCAGTTCGGTCATCACATCAATGTCGTAACCGGTATAGGTGTTGGTGGCTACGTCCTTCATGGTCATTGGATTCCAGTCGCCGGTAGTGCCAACTTTGAGCACGCCGGAGCTTAGAATATCCTGCAGCGCAGATTGTGCCTGGGCCGGAGCCGAAGCGACAAACAGCATGGCGGCCGCGGCGGTGGCCACAGCGGTCTTAATGAATTTCATAATTATTCTCCCAAATTGTATCCGCGATAGTTTTGCTTGAATTTCTCTCAATTGCAATGAGTTGCCTCATGCGCCTGTCCGTGCTGAAACCACAGGGCAAATCGGGGATATTCATGTCAGCAGAAGAATCACAGCCAACCATCAGGATCAGTCAGGTATCCAAGTATTTTGGCGACTTCCAGGCGTTGAAAAATGTAAGCCTTGATGTGAAACAGGGTGAGCGGGTTGTGATCTGCGGCCCTTCCGGCTCCGGCAAGTCAACCCTTATCCGTTGCATCAACCAATTGGAAAAGCACGAACAGGGTGACATCAGTGTTGATGGCATTGCGCTTGACGGGTCCCGCAGCGCACTCAATGCCATCAGACAACGGGTTGGCATGGTGTTTCAGCAATTCAACCTGTTCCCGCATCTCAGTGTTCTGGACAATCTGACTCTGGGCCCGATGCGTGCCCGCTCGATGAGCCGGCTAGATGCAGAAAAGCTGGCAATGCAATATCTGGAACGGGTGCGCATTCCAGAACAGACAGACAAATTTCCGCGTCAATTGTCTGGTGGTCAGCAGCAGCGTGTCGCCATTGCGCGTTCGCTGTGCATGGAACCGAAAATCATGCTGTTTGACGAACCGACATCGGCGCTGGATCCCGAGATGATCAATGAAGTGCTCGATGTGATGGCAGAGCTTGCCTCTTCCGGCATGACAATGATTGTCGTCACCCATGAGATGGGATTCGCCCGCCGGGTGGCGGATTCCATGGTTTTCATGGATCACGGGGAGATCGTTGAATCTGCACCGCCTGAAAAGTTTTTCGAAAATCCAGACAGCGAGCGGTGCCAGGATTTCCTCGAAAAGATTTTGCAGCATTAGGGAGTTGGCGATGAAAAAATTATGGCTGTTTCTCCCGTTTACCCTGCTCAGCGGCTGTGCCGACAATTGGGGTTGGTATGTGGTTAATCCCACGACCACATCCGGCTACAACAATCTGTGGTTCCTTCTCAGCGGGCTCTATTACACGGTTTTGCTGTCCTTTACGGCGATCTTGATTTCCATTGTGGTTGGCCTGCTGGTCGCCTTGCCCGGACTTTCCGACAACAAATTCTTGCGAGGTTTCAACCGCGTCTACGTGGAATTCGTCCGAGCCATCCCCATCCTCGTTCTGATTTTGTGGGTCTATTATGGGCTGCCGCAACTGGCGAGCATTTCGATTGGGGTATTTTGGGCCGGAGTGATTGCGCTTGCGCTCTCCGACAGTGCATTTGAAGCGGAAATTTTCCGTGCCGGTATACAGTCGATTGATAAGGGCCAATACGAGGCTTCCCACTCCATATCGCTGAGTTACAGTGACACGATGCGGTTTGTCATTTTGCCCCAGGCGATCCGAAGAATCCTGCCGGCGCTGGGCAACCAACTGGTGTATATGCTGAAAATGTCGTCACTTGTGTCGGTCATCGGAATGCAGGAACTGACCCGCAAGGCCAATGAGTTGGTGGTCACCGAATATCGGCCGCTTGAGGTCTACACAATATTGGTGCTGGAATATCTAGTCCTCATTCTCATCGTATCCGCCATGGTTCGGTGGCTGGAGCGCCGCATGAATGCCGATCAGCGCAGTTAGGATTTTTCGATGGCCGCATGGATAGATATGATTGCCGACGAAGATGCCAGTGAAGAGCTTCTTGATGTCTTGAAACTGGCAAGAACACCGCACGGAACCGTTGACAATGTCATGCGGGTGCATTCGTTGCGACCCAGTACCATGCGGGGACATGTGGTGCTCTATCGTGCGGCCCTGCATGATGAGACCAATACAATTCCCATGTGGTTTCAAGAAACGATCTCATCTTATGTTTCAATGCTGAACGACTGCCCCTACTCGCTGGCCAATCACTGGGCCAATGCGCGGCACCTGATCGGTGATGATAAACGGGCGGATCGCATAGAAGTGGCTTTAAGAGAACGAAAGCCCGGAGATGCATTTGATGGCGCAGAACTGGCCCTCTTGAACTATGCTGAAAAGCTGACCTGCAACCCGGGAGAGATGGTACAGGCCGACGTTCAGCAACTCAAAGATGCGGGGGTCCCTGATGGTGAGATTCTCGAGGCCAATCAGATTGTGGGATATTTCAACTATGTAAACCGCTGTCTCAACGGACTGGGTGTGACAACCGATGGCGATATTGTCGGCTATTATGCGAAAGAGGACGACGACTAGATGGCCTATGCCCGGGCGTGGGCACTGGATGTGGAATCGATTCTCGTAGTCGACATCACTGCGTTCCGCGATGGTTTTCGATATTATGCCGCAGGAGGCTGACAAGCCCACAACCTGCGGTGACTATCTGAATTGGCGTTTCATAGAGCGTTTGCCTATCGCAAGGGCTGATTCTGCCGCGACTACCTGACCGGCCACGGAACACCGCTGTCAGTATCAGTGTTCGATGTCTAAATGCTTGGAACGATAAAACTGGGAACAATCTGGCTGGTGTTTATGGGTTTTTCTACGTCTTGTCCGCGGAACAGGCCGTGATCACTCACCAATACTGTCGTCCAACCCTGAGATGCTCCGCCTAAAATGTCGGTATGTAACGTGTCTCCCACCATGGCGATGCGCGACCGGTCCTGTCGGGGGTCCAATTTTTGCATGATCAGATCAAACACCGATGGAAACGGTTTTCCGTGAAACGTTACGTCGACGCCAAACCGTCGTGAAATTCTGTGTCCGATAAAGCCTGGTTCGGTTGAAAATTTGGTCTCTATGGGGGCAATTACATCGGGATTTGCAACCACCATAGGCCTCGGCCGCTCCTCATAGGCGCGGTTCAACAATCTCTGCTTTTGCTCGTTCCAATCCCAGGTGGAAAGCAAAAGAAATGCTTCGGCCCATTGATAGACTTCGGGATCATTGTCCAACAGCCGTGTTTCGACGCCGAAATCATCAGGGGCAGAATCGCTTTTGCCCATCACACCCCAACGCTTGATGTTTTGTTGGGCTACCCAGTTTTGCGCAGCCATTCGGCTTGAGACAATTTCATCGGGTAAAAAATCATAGCCTAGGTTTTTAAATTTCTCGATGCTTCTCTCAAAGGGAAAGGTGGCGGCATTGGTCAGCACAAACACCTTTTTGCCTTGTTGCCGCAGCGCCCGAACGGCTTCATTTGCACCGGCAATGGGTGTGCTGCCGACGTTCAGAACCCCATAGGCATCGAATACAAAGACATCAATCTGGTTGGCAATTTCTACCAGTCCGCCCGCCCGAACGCTGTGGTCGGGGAACGTGGCTTTGGGAAGCGATGAGTTAATCGACTCGTAAAAGGTAAAGGCTGATTCAGCATTGAAGCCTTCAAAATACTCGCCGTAATGTTCAGATAATGGCACCACGAACCTTTGCAGAAACCCATTCGCTGACAACCACGGTGAGTAGAATCACCAACAGGATCATGGAGACCTGTGTCCAGGCCAGCGTGTTGATTGAGCCATTGAGTTCAAGCCCGATTCCTCCGGCCCCAACCAGACCCAGAATGGTCGATTCGCGAATGTTGATGTCCCATCGAAATACACCGATCCCAGCAAAGGTTGGCAGCACTTGCGGGACAATGCCAAACACCATTTTCTGAGGACCCGATGCGCCTGTTGCCTCAATCGCCTCGACCTGAGTGTGATCGATCTCTTCGATGCCTTCATACAGCAATTTTGCACAGAAACCGATCGAGCGAAGGCCGATGGCAATGGTGCCAGCCAGGACGCCGGGGCCAAAAATAAACACCAGCATCAGTGCCCAGATCAAAGAATTCACCGACCGGGACGCGACGATGATGAAGATGGCTATGGTTCGGACAATCGGGTGCGGTGTTGTATTGCGGGCGGCGGCAAAGGCAACCGGCACGGCTATCACCAGCGCGATCACGGTTCCCAGTGTTGCGATGTTGAGCGTGTCCCAGATCGGGGCCCAAAGCTTGCTCATATAGCTGAATTTGGGGGGAATCATGCGACTGCCGATGTCGGCAGCTTGCCTTGGTGCATCCTGTACGAAGAACCAGATGGTTTTCTCTGAAATCCGCTGCCAGGCAAAGGCAGTTATTGCCAGCGCTACCAGCCAGCCGGCCCAAATTGCCCATTGTTGTTTGGTGGTGCGCCGCTTCCACACGGGTCCGTTTGTTGAATCGATGCGGGGCATTATTGCACGTACTTTCTCAGAAATCCGGAAGTATATTCCAGCACCATGACGATACCGATGATGATCAGAAGGATGGCTGCGGCGGTATCAAATTCGTAGCGTTCAAAGGCGGTGTTCAGCGTCGCTCCAATGCCGCCACCGCCGACAATGCCAACCACGGCCGATTCGCGGAAATTGATGTCGAGACGGTAGACGGAAAGCCCGATCATGCGAGGCATGACCTGGGGTTGAATTGCATAATTGATCCATTGGAACCAACCGGCGCCGGTTGCCTTGATGGCCTCTGCCTGAGAGGCACTCATGTTTTCAATATCCTCTGCCAGAAGCTTGGCATAAAACCCAATGGTTCCGATCGACAGGGCAATGAATCCTGCAAAGGGACCGAACCCAAACAGCTTGACCGCGAATATGGCCAGGATTACTTCCGGGAAGGTTCGCGATCCGCCGATAATGCTTCTGTTCAACAGATAAACCCATTTTGGCGCCAGATTGCGCGCAGCGCCGAGGCCAATGGGGATGGACAGAGCAATGCCGGCAATGGTCGAAATGATCGCCATCCAGATGCTTTCGAAAATTCCATCCCACATTACCCCGAGATTGTCGGAAAAATTAGGGGGGAAGAACGCGGCAATAAATCGCTGGCCTCTTGGCAGCCCTTCTGCCGCCCGCTGCCAGTTGACGTCCATCGTGCCAAAGGCCAGTGCCAGATAAATCGCCGCCCCGATGATAATGCTCCAGCGGAGCAAGGGGTTTTTGATAAAGGGTGGCCTGCGCCAGCTGGATGGGAATGTCTGCTCAGCGACACTCATGCTTCGCTCTCCAGCTCATTCTCGTCGTCGACCTTCTCAATTGTCGCTTCCCAGTCTTCTTCACCGTAGATTTCGGTCAGCACGTCAGGGGTCAGTCCGTCCGGCTTGCCGTCATAGACAATTTCACCGAGTTTCAGTCCAACGACCCGTTGTGAAAACATTTGCGCCAGGAGAACATCATGAATGTTGATAATCGCTGCCAGGCCCCGCTCCTGACACAACTCATTGATTAACCGCATGATTTGCCGCGATGTTTTCGGGTCCAAACTGGCTGTTGGTTCGTCAATCAGCAACAGGTCCGGATTTTGAATGAGCGCGCGACAGATGCCGACCCGCTGACGCTGTCCACCGGACAGTTCATCAGCCCGCTTGTCGGCCATGTGCATCAGGCCAACCCGGTCGAGCAGACGATAGGCTTCCTGAACATCCTTGGCAGGGAAGCGGCGGAAAAAACTCGACCAGAAGCCGACATAACCAAGACGGCCTGACAACACGTTTTCCATTACGGTCAACCGTTCTACGAGGGCGTATTCCTGAAAGATCATCCCCATCCGACTGCGCGCCTTGCGCAATTTTGATGATGAAAGATTGGTCAGTTCAATATCGCCGAGAAACGCCTTACCACCAGTGGGTTCCACCAGTCGATTGACGCATCGGATCAGCGTTGATTTACCGGCGCCCGAAGGGCCAATCAGGGCGATAACCTGACCATCAGGTATTTCCAGGTCGACGCCCTTAAGCGCCTCGTCACCTGTCTTGTAACGTTTTTTCAGGCCTTCAAGTCGAAGCATAAAGCCTCTCCACCACTTATCCAATAAAACGCCGGGCAGTCATTGTGACTGCCCGGCGCAGTTGCCCAATTTATAGGCCGGTCCTATTTACAGTCGTAGCTGACGCCATTGGCAGCATCGATCTTGCGAATAACAGCCCAGTCAAACTTGTGGGTGATTCCAACAAAGCGGTCGGCTTTCTTGAATTCCTTTTTGAAGTTTTCATCCCAGTCATAGGACCAGAAAGCCTGCTTAACCTTGGCAACAAGATTTGGGTGCAGGTTGTGGGCATGACCATAGCCAGTTGTCGGGAAAGTCTGCGACTTGTAGATCGTGCGGACCTGACCTTCCTTGACCACACCGCGGCGGACCATGCGCTGAAGCACAGAGTTTGCAATCGCGGCAACTTCGTAGTCTCCGTTGGCGACACCCAGAATTGAGTTGTCATGTTTACCGGAGAAGGTTGGTTTGAAATCGGTTTCTGCAATCAGACCGAACTCGCCTTTCAGGATGGCGGATGGTGCCTTGAAACCCGAGTTTGAAGTCGGTGATGTGAAGGCCATCGTCTTGCCCTTGATTTCGGAGGGCGACTGCATCGCCGAATCGGCGGGCACGATGATTTCCATCTCATAGCCGAAGGATCCGTCGTCATAGGCCATCATGCCAAAGGGCACGAAACCGGCGCAGCTGACGGCGATCGGGTTGGACCCGGTGTTAAATCCAGCAACGTGCAAGCGGCCTGACCGCATTGCTTCCAGCTGGGCGGCGTTGGATTGAACCGGGAAGAACACGACATCGCGGCCGGTGACCTTCTTCATGTGATTGACAAATCCATCCCAGATATTGGC
>CAJQPW010000411.1 GCA_905480295.1 uncultured Rhizobiaceae group bacterium
GTCGTTTCCTTTTTGGGCCGAAACAGGTGGAATAGAGATTCTGAATATCGGAAAGTTAGTGCATTGAATTGAACTGTAAAGGCATGACGTTGCTTCGAGTTCGCCATTGTTGATGTATGCTGCCATTCATCCAGCCTTTCGAATGACGATCTGGGCGTATTCTGACGGCACAATCATCGTTCCATCCATGGCCATGTTGAACTGGTCTATGGTGGACAACACCTCCTTCTCCAATTGGGTTTTCCCCTCGTCATCAAGGCCTTCGAACGCTGTTTTAACAGGGCCGTAAAATGTTCGAAAAAATTCCAGAAACTGGATTGGTGAGGGATAGCGGAAGTAAAATCTCTTCAATCTAAATTCGATGCTTTCTGCAACGGGTGAAAACTGTTGGTTTATCCAGGACTGATCACCCCAGCGCGTGGGTGATTCCGTCCCGAAGGGCAGCGCGCTATGCTGATTGAGCACATCAAAAAGGGTGCCGATGAAACCGTTTAGCGTCCAGTTGGTCATCGCGATTGAGCCACCGGTTCGGCATACACGCTTAAGTTCTGAGGCCGATTTTGGCTGGTCGGGGGCGTACATCGCACCAAATGTGGAAACGACCAGATCGAACGACGCGTCCGGAAATGGCAGGTCTTCAGCATCTGCCGGTTGAAAGTTCACTTCCAGGCGGTCGGCCCTTGTTCGCAAGCGACCTGCTTCAAGCATTGCGTAAATATTATCTGTGGATGTCACCCGGCACCAGCGCCGGGCAAAGGCCAGAGTTGCGTTGCCGCTGCCACTTGCGACATCCAGAACCTGTGCGCCCGGCCTGGGATTGGCGGCTTCGGCCAATTCTTCCCCCGTGATCTGCATGGTGACGCCTATCCGGGCGTAATCGCCTGACGACCACATCGCCTTTTGCGCGGCCTTTATGGCGTTGAAGTCAGCAGGCGCAGGTGCCGGATCGGAAATGTCCAATCTGAATGGTTGGTTGGTCGACGCCGCAAGAATGCGGAGCGGGGTGATGATGCTTTGAACAATCATGATCTTCTCCAGTCATGCGGGGTTTCATCCAGATTCAGGCGGCATTGCGTTGTGGCCAGCTGAAGTTGCCAATGCCCCGTTCAGTCCGGGCAATGTGTCGCCGGATACGTGGGTTGACCCAATCCGGCGCAAACAGCGGCGCCATCTGACCAAGGCCGGGCAGCATGACCAGTTCGGCATGATTTATGTGTTCATAGACGATGGTGGACATGCGTTGGGCGAGTGTCGGAGACTCCATGCCCATGATGATTTGGGTCGGTACGTCAATCGCTTGCAACTCATCAGCCGCCCAATTCTCGCTCATCGAGTGATTGAGATCGGACAGGACGACAGGACCTTGAGCTGTGATCTTGCCCTGTTGTTTTGCGGAAAGATTTTGCCAGCTGCCCTGCCCGTTCCAAAAGTCGATAAAGGCCGACATGCCCGAAACGCCGTTTGAGGCATCGGTGAAGCCCTCCAATTGCGCTGCAATGGATTGCAACGGCGCCAGCAAGTGCCGGTCTGCAGGGCTGGTCGGGTCCATCAATTGAAATGCAACGGGCTCATACAGGGTGAGACTGCGCACCAGTTCGGGACTGGTGAGGGCTATTTTCAATGCCACGCCACCGCCGAAGGAATGACCGACCAGATGAACCGGCTCTTTGAGTTTCTTGATATGCTCGATGACCGGATCGGCAATTGCCGCCATGCCGTTGGCATCACAAGGCCTTTTTGAAAGTCCGTCATATCCCGGCAGGTCGATTGCGATGAACCTCTGCCGGTCATCAATGTCAGCGGCCAGGGCTGACCATTGTCCACCGTTGGAGGCCGAAGAATGGAGGGCAACGATTGGTGCGCCGCCCAGATGGTGAAGGTTTGAACTGTAGGACATCGTGCTTCCTCTGCTTCGAGTTTCAGTGGGTGCAGATTGCAGGCAGGGTGTTTCAGCTTGTTATCGCGCAATGAGGCTTTATGTTTCAGTTGTTGCAAATGCGATGAGATTGTAAAAAATATAAAAATTCGCAATAAAAATAATGCGATATGGAGATTTTCTGAATTTCTGAATCAATGGTGCTGAAACAATTGAAACATTGGAAGCGCGTTTAGAAAACGAACTGAAACATGATGACGATAGGAAGTTTTCATGGATGCCCAGACCGACACCGAAGAAGATATTCGTCGCGCGCGTGATTTGCTGCGCGATGCGATCGAATCTCTGAGCGAGGGGTTTGCCCTTTATGACGATGACCGGCGGTTGGTGATGTGCAATCAACGGTACAAGGATATGAACGCCGCCGTTGCTGATATTCTGGAGCCGGGTCTGGATTGGGAAATTCTGATGCGCGAGACGGCCCGACGCGGCGTATATTTCGAAGCCATCGGCCGTGAAGATGAATGGATCCGGGACCGGCTTGAAACGACCCATGACTATGTGGACGAATATGAGCTGAGACACACCGATGGCTCCACCTATCTGGTCTCAACCCATCCCACAAAACTCGGCGGCTTCGTGGTTACCCGTACGGACATCACGGAACGCAAGAAGGCTGAATTCATCGATCGGGAGGGCGACCTTCTGGTCCGCACGGTTTTGGACGCCAGTTCTGCCATTGTCATCATGGGCCGCACGGGTGATGGGCAGATCCTGTATCGCTCGCCGGCAGCGCTGGAATTGTTCGGAAATACCAAATCGGCCCGCGAACATTATTTAAACCCTGAGGAACGGGCAGATTTCGTCACGGAAATGCTGGCAGACGGCCAGGTTGATAATTACCGGTTGAGCGTGGTTGCGAAGGGCCGTGTGTTTCCGGCGTCCCTGTCGGCGCGGTTTGCCGAATTTCGCGGCGAGGAAGTGATCGTCACCAGCGTGGTTGATCTGACCGAAGAAATGAAGTCGCAGGCCCTGGTCAAGCAGGTTCTGGAGGCCTGCCCTGTTCCCATTCAGATGACCAAGGCTGAATCGGGAGAATTGTTGTTCACCAGTCTTGCCAGTTCAGGCGACAATAATTCATCGCCGGGGTATCGGTCCTTCTTCAAGGATACCGAACGCAGACCGATTTTTATCGAGGCGTTGAAGCGGCAGGGATGGCTGAACAATTATCGGGCGCAGTTTGTGACCGCAAATGGACGGGAATTCCCCGGCGCGATTTCCGCCCGCATGATCGAGTTTGATGGCGAATCCGTTATCGTATCCAGCACCAGGGATATGACGGAAGAGTTGGCGCTTCAGGATGAATTGTCGACCCAGCAGGAAATGCTGTTTCAGAACGAAAAGATGTCTGCTCTCGGTGAACTGCTGGCGGGTGTGGCACACGAACTCAACAATCCGTTGTCCATCGTCGTCGGGCATTCGCTGATGCTGCGCGAAGAGGCACAGGATTCAGAAACCCTTCGGCGCATTGAAAAGATCAGCAATGCTGCTGAACGCAGTGCAAAAATCGTCAAAACCTTCCTCGCCATGGCGCGGCAGCAACCAACCAAGATGGAGCCCGTTGAACTGAAATCCATCGTTGCCACTTCGGTCGACGTCGCCGGGTATGGGCGCGCCCAGGAAGGTTTGGAAATTGTATCCAACATTCCCGATGGCCTGCCGGAGATTCAGGCCGATGCGGATCAGATTACCCAGGTCATCATCAATCTGGTGATGAACGCCCATCACGCGATCAGCCGGGCGGCGATCGGAGATCGGATTGAAGTCTCAGCGCGATTGGGCAAACGAAAGAACAGCATTAAGATCGTTGTAAAAGACAATGGTCCCGGTGTTCCTTCCAATATTCAGGCCCGGATTTTTGAGCCATTCTTCACCACAAAAGAAGTGGGCGATGGCACAGGCATCGGTTTGGCGTTCTGTCACCGTATCGTTCATTCCCATGGTGGCAAGATCTGGCTTGATCAAAATCAGAAACGGGGCAGCAAGTTCTGTATCAGCCTGCCAATTGCCAATGACGACGGTCAGTCCGAATCTGCTGAAACCGACCAAGGCAACAGCGGGAATGCAAAGAGAGTGCTGGTCGTTGACGATGAAGTCGATGTCGGCGAGTTCATTGCCGAAGTGCTTACAAAGGAAGGCTTTGCGGTTGATTTCGCCAATTCCGGCAGGGAGGCGCTGGAGCTTCTCGATCAGCGTGCCTTTGATGTGGTCCTGAGCGATCTGAACATGCCTGAAGTGGATGGCAGAGGCCTCTATGAGGCGCTGGTTGCCCATCATGCCCATCTGGTCAGTCGCACGGCCTTTATCACCGGCGATACAATGGGCGCTGTGTCACAGAAACTGCTTAAAGCAACCAATCGCCCGTTTTTAGAAAAACCGGTTGCCCCCGAAGAACTGCGGCGGCTGGTCTATGACCTGCTCAACTCAGAGAAAGAGTCCCCATGAACACCTCCGATACTCACATTCTGGTTTGCGACGATGAGCAGGACGTTCGCGAAATGGTTCAGGAATACCTCGGTAAGCGCGGGTATGACGTGTCCGTTGCGGCCAATGCCGACGAACTGCGGATCGTGCTGGTCGATCAGGCGATCGATCTGATCATATTGGATATCAACATGCCCGGCGAAGATGGTCTGGCGGTGCTGCGCTCTCTGCGACCCGATAACATGGTGCCGGTTGTGATGCTGACGGCGGCAGGCGATGTGGTTGACAGAATTGTCGGGCTGGAAATGGGCGCTGATGACTATCTGGGAAAACCAGTGGACCTGCGGGAACTTGAGGCGCGCATAAAGGCCGTGCTGCGACGCAAGGGGACGCCGGAGAGCGTTGCCGACAATTCCACCGCCACCGGCGATGCACGGTTTGGCGATTATATGCTCAATATCGAGGCGGCCAGGATGACCGCTGAAGATGGAACCGAACTCCCGCTTACGGCCATGGAATTCAGTCTTTTGAAGGCTTTTGCGCAAAACAAGGGTCGGGTACTGAACCGCGACCAGATTCTGGAACAGGCGCATGACCGATCCTGGGACCCCTTCGACCGCAGCATAGATATCCGCATTTCCCGCCTGCGCAGGAAGATCGAAGCCAATCCGGAAAAACCCAGAATTATCCGTACGGTTCGGGGCCTGGGATACGTGTACGACCCGGACGGGTAACCTGCGGGAGGGCATCGTCAGCTTACAAGGGGTAAATGGCGGGGGGCTTGGTCGCCGTAACGGGGATGGAGAGCTGGCACGCTTTCCACCGGTGGCTGGATCTGGTGTACTTGACCTTACGTTTAAGAAACCAGCACGCCTTTCAGACGCTTTTCAACAATCCTGCCAAGAAGTTTGTTTCGTTTCCTTCAGGTTAGTCTGCTTTTGGACTCAGTAGATCGGCTTTCCACAGGCTGGTTCGTACCATCCCCCTGCCCTAACCCATTATATTCGTGGTTGAATTGCGGCGTGATACTTCAGCCTATTTGCTTTCTAGTACGGGCTCGGTAGTAATTTTCGGCTTCTGGTTTGCTCATTTGGCGATAGTGGTTACACTTGATGCGACTGAGGGATGGGTGAAACTTGGGGAATTAAGCAATGAGAAAAACAATTGTTACGCTTTTGGCTGGAACAATGCTGTTGAGCGGATGTGCGAATTTTCATTCAGCATCTGCCTTTCGATCATATTGCAATCAAAAACCGGCGATCTGCATATTGATGGGCATGGTGATCGTAGGTGGTGTCATAGCCATTGCACAAAACAACCGTGACAAAGATCATCACGATCACCACGCGGTGTCTGATATTCGACTGAAAACGGATATCCGATATGTCGAGACACTTCCAAATGGTGTGCGTTTGCACGCCTATAAATATCGCGGTGATGACCGGTACTTTGTTGGCGTCCTGGCTCAGGAACTGTTGGAAGATCCGAAATTCGCTGATGCTGTGGTCACGGTTGATGGTGGTTATCTGGCCGTCAACTATCACAAACTGGGTCTGGAGCTTGTTAACGGTCAGCAAATGAAGGCTGCCGGACTCAAGGCGATATCCGGCTGATCCTAGCCAGACGCATTATCGGCAAACGAGCGGGTAATTGACCTTGCTTGTCCCTGTAGGCGTACCCATCTGACCGGATGCGCCGGACTTCTGCATGCACGATATATTTGCGACTGTAATCATTCGGCTTGATTGATTGTACCTCCGGCTGAATAGTGGGTGGAAGAATGGGGTGGTTTCCTACCCCCTGCCATGCCACCTGCTCTGCTGATCTGTCGAGCCGGGTCGCTGCCCGATTGAGGTTCGACTATTGAAATGACATCTTTGCCACTTTCCCAGGATCCGCACCGGACCCGCGATCAACCTGAGCAGAACCTTGAATTGGCGATCGGGCGGGAATTGCGCTCCTTTCGCCATCAACAGGGGCTCACCGTCGCTGAACTGTCGCACCAGACCGGTGTGTCTTTGGGCATGTTGTCGAAAATCGAAAATGGCAATACTTCCCCTTCGCTGACGACTTTGAAATCGCTGGCGCAGGCATTGAATGTGCCGATGACTGCGTTCTTTCGCCGTTTCGAGGAGTATCGACCGGTGGTGCACACCAGGGCGGGGGATGGCGTTGAAACCGAGCGTGAAGGTACGCGTGCAGGCCACCATTACAATCTGCTTGGGCATTTGGGAGCAACGGGAAATGGGGTGACGGTGGAGCCCTATTTAATCACGTTGAGTGAGGAGTCGGATCGGTTTCCCACCTTCCAGCATGAAGGCACCGAATTCATCTTCATGCTGGAGGGGGAAGTTGAGTACCGTCATGGCAACCAGGTTTTTGCACTGAAGCCGGGCGATACGTTGTTTTTTGATGCCGACGCACCGCACGGACCGGAAGAGCTCACGTCTTTGCCGGCTCGCTATTTGTCCGTCATTTCATATCCTCAATCGGGGTAACAAGCGGGCCGGCTTTCAGCGGAAATCGAGCTAAAAGTTCTGGTTTTGCACAAAGACCCCCTTTCTGGCCAAAAATGGGTATTGACAGTGAAAAATGTTTCCTCTCAGTTGAATGCTGATGGGTTTCTGCGTTATTGTGCGCGGTAACGACCCTGCCCCCGCGAGCAAAAGGATGAGTTCAGATGTGCGGAATTGTCGGTTTGTTCTTAAAGGACAAAGCCCTGGAGCCGGATCTCGGCCAAATGCTCTCAGATATGTTGATAACAATGAGCGACCGGGGCCCTGACAGCGCTGGCATCGCAGTCTATGCCGACCCGGTCGACGGCATTGGCAAAATTACGCTGCAGTCCGATTTTGCCGACACTGACTTCGGCGGTCTTGATGCTGAACTGGGCGTTGCCATTTCGGGCGATGTTTCGCTGGTCCGAAGAGACACCCATGCGGTCCTGCATCTGCCTTTGGACAAAGTTGCCGATGCGAGAAGCGCGCTTGCCGGTTTGCGGCCCCAGGCCCGCATTATGGGTGTTGGCGAAGCACTGGAAATTTACAAGGAAGTTGGCCTGCCCAAGGATGTTGTTGACCGGTTTGGCATTCGCGCCATCGCGGGCACCCACGGCATTGGCCACACCCGCATGGCAACGGAATCTGCCGTGACAACCCTCGGCGCACACCCGTTCAACACCGGTGCGGACCAGTGCCTCGTTCACAACGGCTCCCTGTCCAATCACAATTCCCTGCGCCGTCGACTGGTGCGTGAAGGCATGCGTATCGAAACTGAAAACGATACCGAAGTCGGTGCGGCTTACCTGACATGGAAAATGCAGAACGGGGCAACATTGGGTGAAGCGCTGGATGCATCTCTGAATGATCTCGATGGATTCTATACTTTTGTTGTCGGTACCAAGGACGGTTTTGGCGTGTTGCGCGACCCGATCGCCTGCAAACCCGCAGTGATGGCGGAGACCGAGCAATATGTTGCGTTTGGAAGCGAATACAGGGCGCTGGTAAACCTGCCGGGGATCGAACGGGCGCAGGTTTGGGAACCGGAACCGGCCACCGTTTACTTCTGGTCGCATGAAACCAGCCCGACACCCAGTCTGAAGGCGGCCTGACATGCAGATTATTGACCTTGAAAATGAAAACTTGCGGGCGCTGAACGCGACATTGCAGGCTCAGAGCGCGGATACAAATCAGCAGGAATGGGAAATCGTCAATCCGCGTGGCAGCCACGCCATTGCGGTTGGTCTGGACGCGCCCATTGACGTGACGGTCAAGGGATCAACCGGCTATTATTGTGCGGGAATGAACAAGCAGGCCAATATTCATATTTGCGGATCTGCCGGTCCCGGTGTTGCTGAAAACATGATGAGCGGTTCTGTTCTGATCGACGGCGACGCCAGCCAATACGCCGGTGCCACCGGCCATGGCGGCCTGTTGGTGATCAAGGGCAATGCCAGTTCGCGATGCGGCATTTCTATGAAGGGCATCGATATCGTCGTGCATGGCAATGTCGGGCATATGTCTGCCTTCATGGGGCAATCGGGAACGCTGGTGGTCTGTGGTGATGCTGGAGATGCGCTTGGGGACAGCCTGTACGAGGCGCAACTGTTTGTGCGGGGCTCGGTCAAGTCACTGGGGGCGGATTGCATTGAAAAAGAGATGCGCGCGGAGCACCTGACCCTGCTGCAGGATCTGTTGGACAAGGCCGGGAGCGATGCCAAACCAAAGCAGTTCAAGCGCTATGGTTCGGCGCGTGAACTTTATCATTTCAAACCTGACAACGCCTACTAGGGGACGATCATGAGCGACAGAAAAGATTCTGGTGTACCGCGCACTGCGCCCATTCAGTCGGCGACGTTTTCAAACGAAATCAACGCTGAAATTCGGCGAGCCGCTGCGACCGGGCTGTATGATATCCGGGGCGGTGGAGCAAAGCGGCGGGTCCCGCATTTCGATGACCTTCTGTTCCTGGGTGCCTCCATGTCGCGCTATCCGCTGGAAGGGTATCGTGAGAAATGTGAAACCTCGGTGACGCTGGGGTCGCGCTTTGCCAGCAAACCAATCGAACTGGCGATACCGATCACCATTGCCGGAATGAGTTTTGGGGCGCTTTCCGGACCGGCGAAAGAAGCGCTGGGCCGTGGTGCAACGCTGGCTCAAACCTCCACCACCACCGGTGATGGTGGCATGACGGATGAGGAGAGAAACCATTCCGAAAAGCTGGTCTATCAATATCTGCCCTCTCGATATGGCATGAACCCGGATGACCTGCGCCGCTGTGATGCCATTGAAATTGTTGTTGGCCAGGGCGCAAAGCCCGGTGGCGGTGGCATGTTGCTGGGACAAAAAATAAGCGACCGTGTGGCGGGCATGCGCAATTTGCCTGCCGGTATCGACCAGCGTTCCGCGTGCCGCCATCCCGATTGGACCGGCCCGGATGATTTGGAAATCAAGATACTGGAGCTGCGCGAGATCACCGGCTGGGAAAAACCGATCTACGTAAAAATTGGTGGTGCCCGCCCCTATTTTGACACCACGCTGGCGATCAAGGCCGGTGCGGATGTGGTTGTTCTGGATGGGATGCAGGGCGGCACGGCTGCCACCCAGGACGTCTTCATCGAGCATGTCGGACAACCAACGCTGGCGTGTATTCGTGAAGCCGTTCGGGCCTTGCAGGATCTTCGTGTTCACCGGGAAGTTCAACTGATTGTGTCGGGTGGCATCCGCACCGGCGCCGATGTGGCCAAAGCACTGGCATTGGGTGCAGATGCCTGCTCGATTGGTACGGCGGCGATGATCGCACTGGGTGATAATGATCCCCGCTTTGAGGAAGAGTATCAAAAGCTTGGATCAACGGCGGGTGCTTATGACGACTGGCAGGATGGTCAGGATCCGGCAGGTATAACCACCCAGGACGCGTCACTGATGGCTCGTCTCGACCCGGTTGAAGGTGGGCGGCGGCTGAACAACTATCTCAAAGTGATGACGCTGGAAGCACAAACCATTGCGCGGGCCTGCGGTAAAAGTCATGTTCATAATCTCGAGCCTGAAGATCTGTGCGCTTTGACCATGGAAGCGGCAGCGATGGCCCGGGTTCCCCTGTCTGGCACCGATTGGTGGCCTGGCAAACCGGGAACCACATGCTGATTGGGCCGGGCTGAATGATGGCAGCTCGCCCCTTGTCTAACCCACCATCAAACTGAAGGACTGATTGGAATGACACAGGATTTGGCCGCATTCGCCCGGGAAAAGGGCGTCAAATATTTCATGATATCTTTCACCGATCTGTTTGGGGGGCAAAGGGCCAAGCTGGTGCCGGCACAGGCGATTGCCGATATGCAGACGGAGGGTGCTGGCTTTGCCGGATTTGCCACCTGGCTGGACATGACCCCGGCGCATCCGGACATGCTCGCTGTGCCCGACCCGTCATCCGTTATTCAATTGCCCTGGAAACCCGAAGTTGCCTGGGTTGCAGCCAATCCTGTCATGGACGATGCCGAAGTTGCCCAGGCCCCGCGCAATGTTTTGCGCAAGCTGATTGATGAGGCCGCATCGGACGGATTGCACGTCAAAAGTGGGATTGAGGCGGAATATTTTCTGCTCACGCCGCAGGGCGATCAGATCAGCGATCCCTTCGATACGGCAGAAAAGCCCTGTTATGATCAGCAGGCCGTCATGCGCCGCTATGATGTGGTTCGGGAAATTTGCGACTACATGCTGGAGCTCGGCTGGGGCCCCTATCAAAACGACCATGAAGATGCCAATGGCCAGTTTGAAATGAACTGGGAATTCGACGATTCCCTGCGCACCGCCGACAAACATTCCTTCTTCAAATTCATGACAAAATCTGTTGCCGAGTCCCATGGATTGCGCGCCACGTTCATGCCCAAACCGATCGAGGGGCTGACCGGTAATGGCTGTCATGCCCATATTTCCGTTTGGGACGCGCCGGGAGCAGCGGCCAGCAAGAATGTGTTTGCCACCGACAAGGGAGAAGGACAAGCCGGGGAACTGGGGCTGTCCAAACAGGGGGCCCACTTCCTTGGCGGCATCATGAAACATGCAAGCGCCTTTGCTGCGATTACCAACCCGACGGTCAACAGCTACAAGCGCATAAACGCGCCTCGCACAACATCAGGTGCCACATGGGCACCCAACACGGTAACCTGGAGCGGCAACAACCGCACGCATATGGTGCGGGTGCCAGGACCGGGGCGGTTCGAACTCAGACTGCCGGATGGTGCGGCAAACCCCTATTTGCTGCAGGCGATCATCATCGCGGCCGGGCTGGATGGCGTGCGGTCGAAGGCTGATCCGGGCAAACGATATGACATCGACATGTATGCCGAAGGCCATACGGTTCGCGATGCGCCCAAACTGCCCCTGAACCTGCTTGATGCCCTGCGTGAATACGACAAGGACACAGAACTGAAAGCGGCAATGGGCGAAGAATTCTCAGCCGCCTATCTGAAGCTGAAGAACCAGGAATGGAACGCCTTCACGTCCCATTTCTCAGATTGGGAGCGGCAGAACACACTTGATGTGTAGTCGTGTGGTTTGCCCCGGCGGCGAGAAATTTGAAGATTAGCTCACGCCTGCATCAGGTGTTGTGTCTTTGCGTAGCTTTCTGGACTCCACGTCCTGGGCCGCACGCCGCTTGATCTGGCCTTCTTCGTGGTTCTTCAACGCCACATAATATTTGTAGATCCCGCGCACGTAGCGCACAGGTGTCTGGTTAACATGCCGGGCCACGGCGTGTTCTACCTGATCAAACCATATATTGGGTTTTGAAACCTTTTTTCGAATGGCGGCGATGCGACCGGGACCTGCATTGTAGGAGGCCAGGGAAAACAAAATGCGATTGAAGTCGTCGATCTCCTCTCCGGCATAGAATTGATCGACAAGGTATCGAAGATATTTGGCACCGGCGTGGATGTTGGCTTCCACACTGCTGTCGACATTGGCGACCCCAATGCTTTTGGACGACGCTGTGTTGGGGTGGATCTGCATCACGCCGACCGCACCGGTGGGGCCGACAACACTTTGGTTGAGCCGCGATTCCTTGAATGCAACAGCGGCCAGCAAGCGCCAGTCGATATTGTATTGCGAACCGTATTTTTTGAAATGCGGGGTCAATTCCTGCAGGGATTTGTCGCTGTCATCAAATTTGGTTTTGTTGAGCCACTTGGTCTGTTTGTAATAGCGTTTGAGCAAAATATTGCCCAGCGCAGTGCCCTTTGCCGCAGTCTTGGCGAAGGTGTTGACCCGGGCTTTCAGCTGTGGGCTGTCTTTTCGAAAGGCCCAGGCGATGTTTGCGCCTTTGCGCACTGCAACTTTCGGATGCACCCTCACGTTTGACATTACACCGGTCCAGAAGGCGGCTTTGTGACTGTCCATAATGATCGCCGGGATCAGCTCGG
The DNA here is from genome assembly GCA_905480295.1 of uncultured Rhizobiaceae group bacterium. GTDB lineage: Bacteria > Pseudomonadota > Alphaproteobacteria > Rhizobiales > Rhizobiaceae > Pseudahrensia. Next base: position 12,279 of record CAJQPW010000411.1, read on the forward strand.
CATGCACCATCTCCAGCAGGTCTTCGTCCTCCAACAGCGCGTTTGTTTTGACGATCTTGATCAGGGGCATGCCATTGCGTTTGAATTGGCGATTGAGCTTTTGCAGGCTTTGAAAATAGCTGCTGGACTCCCGCACATGGATTTCCTTGCCGGACAATTGATAGATGTTGCTCAGTCTGGCGTGGTTCCGCTGCGTGATAACAACTTCCCGAATGTCCTTTTGGAACGGTGAGGAAAAGTCGACCTTCTCGCGACGCTTGTCGGTGACCGTCATGTTTGCAATGGCCAGATCACCCCTGCCCTCAACAAGATCCGGGATGATGCGGTCCCGGCGGGTGGGGATAACAAATATTGTCAAACCCTTGGCCTTGTCTCCCAACTGCTGTTTGAGATGCTTTTCAAAACCGTGCAGCCACTCGACCGCCAACCCTTGGGTCTTGCCATCGTGAATGAAGTAGAAAGTCTTGCTGTAGGGGACCAGCACGCGCAGTTTCTTGCGTTGCAAAATGGCGTCAAAATCTCCAACCCATTTCTCTGCCAGCTGTTGGGTCAGGACTTTGCCATTGTCCATGGCATGCGTCGATTGAACTGCCCATGAGCCGATCAGGCCCGTGAGAACCAATCGTATCAGCAGATAAGAAATTGCGGTGGGGAATAGGAATGCGTGACGTTGAGGGACGTTTCGGGAAATCATTATTGGCCAGGTCAAAGTCGCCCTGTTCAGTCGGGCGCTGAGTTCAGTCGGTGATGGGGAAATGAAAGATGGTGCGCAGCGGGAGAACTGCCGTACAAATCAGGGGGTGTTGTACCGCAGATAGGATGCCCCGATGGCTAGAAAAGGCCAGATGCTGGTCAATTTGCGACATTTTTGGCTTGTTTATGCAGCCGTCGAAAACCAGTACCCTAAATGCAACAGCTATAACCGCTTGATGACAATGCGGGCCACAAGGCCACCGATTGCCGAGACCAGCAGAACCAACAGGCCCAGCATCACCCAGAATGCACCATCAAAGAAATAGTCCGCAAACTTGTGGTCGGCGCCAAGGTTTTCCCGGATGAGCTGAACGCCAAAATATCCGGCGCCCCCAACAATGGGCACCCAGGCTGCCCGGCTTATCCAGGAACGTATTGTTGCAAGGCGGGCCAATCGACTTGCAATAATTGAGGTGTCGGGTGTTCCCATGGCGGTTGAATTCAACAGCCCGGTTATGCCGGCTATCACCAGACCCGCACCGACAATGGCAACGACGATGGCCAAAAACATGATCAGGTAAAACAGCAGGAAAGTGCCCAACACGTTGGCCAAAATACCGGTAAATCCGTTCACCTCCGACGCAGACGTGCCGGGAGAGCTTTCATACAGAGAGAGCGACCAGGACAGGTAGAGCAGCACAATGCCGATGGCACAGGAAAGAAGACTGAACAGTCGTTTCATGGTTGCTGGCTGCTGTGGTGTGCGGTGTAAAACTGGTACCACAATGGATCAGGTGAAAACCACGTGTCCAGACGTTCCTTGGCCCATCACCATCTAGTTGCCGTTATGCCGCGTAACCGCACAACGGCATAACACCCGCTGCGCTCCGTGCCGGGGCTGTTCTCAGGCCGCTTTGATCAGGGATTTTGTTGGTTGCAACGGTGCCGGGGGCTCAAAATCTGTCACAATGCAGCAGTTTTTGCCGAATTTCTTGGCCCGGTACATGCGGCAGTCGGCTTCAGCAAGCGCTGATTGAAGCGTGTTGAACGTTGAAAGGTGTACCCCACCGATGCTCACTCTGAGCGGGTGGCGCTGATAGTCGGTTGGCCAGAAATCGTAGGCCGCAACTGACTCTCTGATTTTTTCTGCCACCTGTTCGGCCATGGCGCGGTCTGTGCGGTGCAGAAAGACAACAAACTCTTCTCCACCCAGGCGTCCAATCAAATCGATGCCCCTGATTTGGCAGGAAATTGTATCGGCCAAGCCCTTCAGCGCCCGGTCTCCGGCTTCGTAACCAAAGGTGTCGTTGACGAATTTGAAGTCGTCAGCATCGATGACCAGCAAAGACCCTGTGACATCTTGTGACAACAATTCGTCTACTTTGTTCAGACATGTTGTTCCGTTCATCACCGAAGTCAGGCTGTCTATGGTGGAGGCCCGCTTCATCTGCTCCAGCATAACCGAAAGTTCACGCTGTGACTGCCGCAGTTTGTCTGATGTCTCACAAAGCTCTTTCTTCTGCGATTCCAGCAGCAGCCCGGTTGGGAAAGCAACAAAGATGGAAACAATTGCCGATTTCAGCAGGGCGTCAGCGGCCACATAGCCATAGGCATTTTGTGCAAAAATCCACATAACAGCCCAGGTAACGCCTGTTGATACGAAGGCGATAAACAATGCACTTGCAAAAACTTTTTTCATATTGTCCCACCACAACAGACTGTGCCTGAACCGATTTTGCGCCAAAAACCTGAAAATTAGGTGGTCAGAAGGGGTTAGCCTGCGGTTAACGTCAGCTCTTCTGCCCTGCCCGATTGCCCCGATATATTGCATAAGACCAACAGGTTGAACTATTCTGAGAACCAAGCCAGCATCCCAGGTAAACCATTGAAAGTGTGCCGATGAACGTCTCCAGCAGCGTCGATAAGCGCATGTTTGACAGTTTGATGACGTCGCAGGCGTTGTCACCTGAAGCGCTTCGTTCCTATACCGAGCCACAACTTCAAAAAACCCTGGCCCACGCTGCGCGCACGGCACCGTTCTATCGGCAACGTCTGTCTGGCTTTACGGATGGCAACGCGGTTTTCGATGTGGAGCGGTTTCGAGATATTCCGTTGCTCACACGAGATGATATCAAGGACGAATTGCGTGACATTGCGAGCCAGGATATGCCGCAGGGTCACGGGGAACATTCCTTTGGCGGCACGTCGGGAACATCTGGAATGCCGATCCTTGTGAAGCGCACCAGGCTCGTACAGCTTATGCAAACGGTGCTTCAGAACCGGTTTTTCGCAAATTTGAAACTTGATCGATCGAACAAATTGGTTTCGATCAAGGGCGATACCACCGGTGATTATCCGGACGGTGAAACGACTGACGCCCCTTGGTTGCCCGATTATATTTCGAATGCGCCCTACGCTCCGGTCGTCGCGCTGCGGCAGCCAGTTGATCTTAAGGGCACCTCTAACAATACGGCGTTGACCCAAAGTGGGCTAATTTTGGCTGGCCATGAAGCGCTTTGACCAGGGTTTTTATGATTACCGCGCTCTCGCAGGATAATCGCTCTTCAAATACAAACTCCAGACAGACTCCTCC
>CAJQPW010000412.1 GCA_905480295.1 uncultured Rhizobiaceae group bacterium
AACGCCTTGCAGAATTCCATCAGGGTCCATTTCAGATTGGCGATATTGGCGGTCTTGTCGACGACCAGGCCTTCCAGCTGATGGAACATGGCGGAATGGGTGGCATCTGAATCCTGGCGATAGGTTTTGCCGGGGATCACAATGCGGATCGGTGGTTCCTGTGTTTCCATGGTGCGGATCTGTACCGGCGATGTGTGGGTTCTCAGAACCCTTCTTTCACCGTTTTCGTCCGGGTTGAAGAAGAACGTATCGTGCATTTCCCGCGCCGGGTGGCCTTCGGGAAAGTTAAGCGCGGTAAAATTATAATAGTCGGTTTCAATGTCGGGGCCTTCCGCGACCGTGAAACCCATGTCGGAAAAAATCGCGGTGATCTCGTCCATCACCTGGCTGATCGGATGAATGCGTCCCGTTTCCACCGGGTTGGGCCGAACCGGCAGGGTGACGTCGACTTTTTCACCGGCAAGGCGGGCTTCGATACCGGCCCGTTTGACCACGTCGCGACGCGCCGTGATCGCCTCACCAATTCGGTTCTTCAGGCCGTTGAGGGCAGGACCCATGGTCTGGCGTTCTTCAGCCGACATTGAACCCAGCGTCTTCATGAGCTGGGATACCGATCCTTTTTTGCCCAGAGACGAGACCCGGACAGCTTCCAGGGCCGCTTCGTCACCTGTTGTTTCGATCTCAGCCAGAATGCTGTTTTCCAGCGTTTCGATATCACTCATGCAAATTGCCTCTGATATAAAAGAACCCGCGTCAGCTTTACGCTGCCACGGGTTCCAAATCTACGTCGTTCAATTGGAAGCGCGGTCAGCTTTTGACAGCAGCTTCAAATGCGTTCGGCGTGGTGTCTTTAAGATATTCCAGTGCCTGTTTGGCGGATGCAACAACGGCTGCAAAAGCTTCGGGCTGGTTGATGGCCATATCGGAAAGGTTTTTGCGATCCACTTCAACGCCGGCCTTGGTCAGACCGTCGATGAGACGTGAATAGGTCAAGCCATGTTCGCGGGCAGCCGCGTTGAGACGCTGGGTCCACAGGCTGCGGAAATCGCGCTTGCGTGCCTTGCGGTCACGATAGGCATATTGCTGGGCTTTTTCGACGGCCTGTTTGGCAACCTTAATCTGGGTGCGGCGGGCGCCGTAATAGCCTTTGGCTTTCTTGAGAACTTTTTTATGTTTGGCGTGGGCGGTTACACCGCGTTTAACTCGGGCCATGATCTAACTCCTGAATGTTCGGTGTACGGTTTACTTGCCCGCGTAGGGCATAAATTTCTTGACGATGCGCGTGTCAGGTTCGGAAAGAACCATCGTGCCACGGGCGTTGCGGAGAAATTTGTTGGACCGTTTGATCATGCCGTGCTGTTTACCAGCCTGGGCAACCGTCAGTTTGCCGGTTCCTGTTACTTTAAAGCGCTTTTTCACGCTTGATTTGGTCTTCATCTTGGGCATTTTGCACTCCTTGAGCATTGCACAAACGGGCCGGAAGTCTGGCCTTGGCAATACAATCGTTCGATTGAAAACTGGATGACCTGATGAATAAGTCATCCTTCGCATTGTGAGCAGCCAAGGCATGCCCTGCCTGTCTGCTCCGTAAGCAGCGGTGTACTAGACCCAAAGCGGAATAAACGCAAGCCTTTACCTGCTTTGTCGCTTCGGTTTAATCAGGGCTTATGATAACCGAAAAATCCATTCGATGCGCTTTGGCGATAATGTCCCGAATTTTATTGGCAATTGCGGGGGTTTGGCTGTTGGTTGCGCCCGCCAGCGCCCAGCAATCGCCTGCAATCCCCAATTTCTGGGATCCGCAGGAACGGTTTGTGAAACCCAATGTTAAAGACATGCCCCGCCTTCGCTTTCTGACCACCACGGATTTCCCCCCCTTTTCCTATATCGACACCGATAAGCGGTTGATTGGATTTCATGTTGATCTGGCCCGGGCCATCTGCAGCGAGCTGGAAGTATCGCCGGTTTGTCAGATTCAGGCCTTCCCGTTTGCAGACCTTGAGTCCCGACTGAATGACAAGGCCGGTGAGGCGATCATGGCCGGCCAGTCGGTTTCACTGGAGAACCGTCAGAAATTCAGCTTCACACGGCCGTATTTTTTCCTGCCGGCCCGTTTTGTTGCCAAAAAGACCAGCGGGCTTACGGAACCTCTGATTGAACAGCTTGCCGGGAAACCGGTGGCAATCGTTGACGGCACCCGTCACGCGGCGATGGCAATGGCAAAGTTTGGCGATTTGCGCCTGCAAATTTATGATTCGCAGGATTCGGCGCTGGCCGCGTTGAAAAAGGATGAAGTGGCCGCGGTGTTTGGAGATGGCCTTTCCCTATCTTTCTGGCTGCAATCGAACAGCGAAAGTGGAAGCTGTTGCCAGTATGTCGGAGGCCCTTACCTGTCGGGCACCTATCTTGGACGGGGTCTGACAATTGCCGTGGCGAAGGATAACCGGCAATTGCAGGATGCGATCAATTTTGCGCTGAGATCCCTCAACGACCGCGGCACTTTTGCAGAACTCTATTTGCGCTATTTCCCCATCGGATTGTTTTGAGCAGTCTGAAGGGGAGAGCTGTTTCGCTTCAGGACTTTTTCAGAAACGGCACGCTGAGCGACCAGCCGAGCCGGGTGGGCCGCTCGTCCTGCCATTGCGGCAGGCCGATATCCATGGCGCTGTGTCCCTTGGATGGCTGATCGACATACGTGCCAAAGAGCCTGTCCCACCACGGCAGGTTGAAACCATAATTGGAATCGGTTTCGTCGCGCAGGGTTGAGTGGTGCACCCGGTGCATGTCGGGGGTGACCAGAAACAGGCGCACAATGCGGTCGACCGCGGACGGTAATTTCGTATTGGAGTGATTGAAGATCGCAGTTCCGTTGAGCAGCGTTTCAAACAGGATAACCGCGGCTGCCGGCGCGCCCAGCAGCACGACCCATGCGGCCTTGTAGATCATGGAAAGAATAATCTCGATCGGGTGGAACCGAATCGCCGTGGAAACGTCGATGTCGGGGTCGGCATGGTGCATGCGGTGGATGCGCCAGAACACCGGCACCTTGTGCGACAGCAAATGAGAGAGCCAAACGGCAAAGTCGAGGACAATAATGCTGATGATCAGGCTGAGCCAGAAGGGCATCGCAATCAGGTTGAACACGCATAACC
>CAJQPW010000413.1 GCA_905480295.1 uncultured Rhizobiaceae group bacterium
GTGGGATTGCAGGTCACCATTGGTGTCGCCAACGGCGCTTGGACCTCTGCTGTTGCCGCTGGTATTCGCCTGTTGCAAGTCTTCGGTTGCACGTCGAAGGCGGATTTTGTCTCCGATAGTGACGCCGAGATCTTTCAGATCGGCGTCGCTGAGATCGCCGAGCATATCGATGGTAATACCGTTCTCTTCGAAGGCATCTGCATAAGCCTTACAGCCAATCGACGTGAGCCAATCTCGAATATTCTCCATTTCTGGAATGCCGCCCCTGGTTTGCACCAATACCTGTTATCACTTTCGTACCAACAATTGAGCGTTGTTACCATCCCGATAACCGAGCTTTGATGGCGTATCACGCCGAAAATTCGAGTTGATTCAAAGCCAATCCGGTAATTGACTGCCACAATCCTGGAGCTGTTCAAATCGGATGCGTGTTTGAGGCTGGGGATTTGGGAGATGTTTGGGAGACGCTGGCCGACGTTTGCTGTGCGAAGTCGTATCCTGCGATGGAAGACCTGTGCAGTTTTACCGTCTGGCGAGGTTTATGATTGGTTGAAGCGTTGGATGGCGTTGCCGATGTTGTTCTCCACCATAGTGGTCAGATGCAGCGCCATCCATGCTTAAGCCGAATTCGGCTTGTTTAGGTGTTTGTCTTGAGCATTCGGGCATTCTTCCCGGATCCTGAATTTTTGTGATCCGTTAGAATGAGTTCGTGTGATACACGTGCAGGACAAACATGATTGTTATGATTGTAATGATGATTGCGATAAACAATGTGCTTTCCTTCAATAGATTTCGTTGAGGAGAGGGTAGCGCGCGACTGGGATCGCCTCTGTGTTCCAGGACACAGGAATTGAATTTTTTCGCAAGCTGCCGATTACCCGTCCGGAACATAAATAAGGGCGTATAAACAACGGGCTAAAGAAAATTTTGTCTGCCCGCTGTGAATCGGGATGATGAAAAGAAAATCTGCACCCGGTTTTCTGCCGAACAGGCGGCTTCGCAATTTGATCGGTAATACTACGGACTCTTTGATGGACGGACCCCTGTGAATCAATTAATCTTGCCAACAATGTTTCACTTGGGTGAGAGATAAAATGGGCGTCGAAACTCTCGCACTGTTGGCGGAAATGCCGCTTTTGAAAGATGTCGATGTTGAACAGCTTGCTGCGTTGGGCATACGCGCAAGCGTGAGAAACCTTGAATCCGGCCAGATTCTCTTTGATCAGGCTGATCAGTCCCGCGATGTTTATTTTCTGCTTTCCGGTCGACTTCTGATCGTGCACTGGACCGAGGATGGACGGGAAATGGTGTTCGGCCGGATAGATTTTCACACCCATATCGGGGAACTCGCCGCTATTGATAACGGCAAACGATCGCTCTCGGTTTATGCGCACCGGGAGGCGCGGGTGCTGGTTGTCAGTCAGGCGGATTTTCAATCACTGATGGAGAATGTTCCTGAAGTTCGTCAGCGGGTGTTGCATGGCCTGGTGGCGAATGTCCGTCGGCTGACGGAACGGCTGTATCAGGCCAATCTTTTTACCGTGGAACAGCGCGTGCGTTCTTATCTGGTGCGGCTGGCGCTTGAAGCCGGCGAAATGAACCCTGGTGGTTCAATTCTTGACGCCCCAACCCATTCGGAGATTGCCAATTGGGTCGGATCGAACCGCGAGGTTGTCAGCCGTGTAATGTCGGGTCTGAAAAAGTCCGGAATCATCAACACCAAGCGCAAGCATATCACCTTGCTGGAACCAGACCTGTTGCTGAAAGCCCTGTCTGACTGAATAGATATCCTGTTTTGCAGCGTTGCATCGGGGCCATTTCGTTGGTTGGCCCTTTGCAAGAGCCGACCAGGTGTCGCGCACGCATCTTGATATGCGATAATCGATTGCCATTTTTCAGAACGTTCAACAATATTGTTATATAACAGTAAATTATAAGGGTAATACCAAAGCATTCTGGCACCTGTAATTCTCCTAAAGTGAACTATCAAACACCATTTTCGTCTGTGTTAATTTTTACTTGATTTGACTCGCTGGTGATTATCTGTTGCAACTTTGCCGGGGCGTTGAGGGGCGTTTGGGTTGCGATATGAAAACTCGCCTGATTATTTCGACTATACTGTTTTCCGCCCTGTTGTCGGCTTGTGTCTCAAGAGGCCTGGTCGCATCTTACGATGCAGAAGTGGAGAAAAGTACCAATGCCTACCACAAGAGTGTCGCTTCATTTGTTGCCACCGCGGTTGAAAAAAAGCAGAAATACGAAGATCCCAAGGTACAGAAATTTTATTCCGAGCAAGGGGCGCTGCTGCGAAACCTGTTGATCAATTCCCAGGTTAAATCGGCCAATCGCCCCTGTCCCGCCCGTTTACTGACCAAAAGCCGCGCACTGGTTCCTGCCAAGCTGCAAAATGACATCGTTCAGTCTGAAAGCACGGGTGCATCCGAGAAATTCAGCTGCACCTATATCGTTCTCAATCACCTCTACAATTCCCACCTGTCACTGCAGGAAATTCACAAGTTGAACGGCAGGCTCACGCCCATCGTTGCGGATCTTTCGCTTTCACAGGTCGAGGATGCCGTGAGAATTGTATTGCGAAACGAACAGGCAAAAAAAGGAGGGTGATATGGACTGGCAAAACATGGCCGGGCAAATGCTGACCGCAGCAAAGGAGTCCGCTGGCACAAGTTGGACATCGATCCGCACCATTGCCAAGCACGAGTTTGAGGTTTTGGCCAAGCGATTTGCATCCATCGCTGAGGCTGTAGCAACCCAACAGATCAACAAGGGCACTGCAAGATTGCTCTACCGCAATGCGAAAAATCAGATCATCGCGGTGCTTGCGATGCTGTCGACATTGATTGCCTCTGCCGTCACCAAGATCGTCAATGCTGCGGTTGCGGTGGTCCGGAGCACAGTTAACGCGGCTGTTGGATTTTCACTGGTCTGATCGGGAGTTTTAACAATCCTGAGGAAACACGTCTGGCAATTCGGATTGATCTGATGAGGAAGTTTGCCCTGTCCTCGCTGCGTTCCCAGCGAGGACAGGGCGGGTGTCGGTGAAGTTGGGGGACACCGACTGGCGGTAAACGCTTCTTACGCGGCGTAAAGGAAGAAGCGATCACTGGTTTGGGTGTTTCACAAACCGTGCCAAAGAAAACCCTTTGAAATCAACGCTGATGAGGCTGGCTTTTGTGCTCTGGGAGAGGGGTTTCGCAAAATGCAATTGCATTTTGCAAATTTGGGAAGTTTATCCTGCCGATGATGACGAGTGTTGGATGGAATGGGTAGTGTCTGGAATTGAGCTGCTCAATCCCAAGGGCGCCTCTAAAAATACCCACACCTGAGCCTTTATCGGGTAGAATCACGATAGCGCAACGCAGTGATTAGGGGAATAAGAAATGGGACAGATGGGTTTTTTCGACATCGCCAACCGATATGCGGGTCTGGACGCCAAG
>CAJQPW010000414.1 GCA_905480295.1 uncultured Rhizobiaceae group bacterium
AAATCGAATTTCCTTGATCAGCTGTCGCGACGCGGCATTGAAGTATCCAAGACGGATCCGCGACTGGATACGTTGATTGCCCTGGTCAAGGAACGTGAGGCCGAAGGTTATGCCTATGAGGCTGCCGAGGCCAGTTTCGAACTGTTGGCGAGACGCACGCTCGGTACCGTTCCGCAGTTTTTCAAGGTCGAGAGTTTTCGCGCAAGTGTGGAACGCCGATTCAATGCCCTTGGGGAAATTGTGACTGTTTCTGAGGCGATAGTGAAGCTGCTGATCGACGGGGAAACTTTTTTGTCGGTCGCCGAAGGCATGGGACCGGTCAATGCACTCGACAAGGCGTTGCGCACGGATTTGGGCAAGTATCAGGCAGAGATTGAAGACCTGGAACTGGCGGACTACAAGGTGCGCATTCTCAATGGTGGCACCGAAGCGATCACCCGCGTGCTGATAGAATCCACCGATGGAACCGGTGAGCGTTGGTGGACGGTAGGTGTCTCGGTCAACATCATCGATGCTTCCTTCCAGGCGTTGATCGACAGCTTGAATTACAAGCTGATCAAAAGCGGGGCCAAGGCGTGACGCCAACGGACCATGGGTACGACAGGTCATCGACGGTAGGATTTTTCTGTGCCCTGTCTGCCTACAGTCTGTGGGGCATCATGCCGTTCTATTTCAAGGCGACGGAGCATATTCCAGCGATTGAAATGGTGGTTCATCGTACCATTTGGTCGGTGCCCGTTGCCCTGTTGGTGATCGCCGTTCAGCGCAGACTGGGTGAACTGACGGCGCTGTTTCGTGATTTCCGCATCGTTTGCATGATGGTCATCACCGCGCTGCTGATTGCGGTGAACTGGGGTATCTATGTCTGGGCCATATCGGTCAATATCGCGTCAGAAACGGCGCTGGGCTACTACATCAATCCTCTGATTACCGTGATGCTGGGCTATGTCTTTTTGAAAGAACGGCTGACGCGGTTGCAGGCGATTGCTGTTGCCATTGCCTTTGCAGCGGTGTTGCTGCGAACGGTTGCCGGCGGGGTATTTCCCTGGGTATCCCTGTCGCTGGCGATTTCGTTTGCAGTCTATGGTTACCTGCGAAAAACCGTGCCGGTTGGCCCGACACAAGGGTTTTTGATGGAAGTGGTAATTCTGACACCGCCGGCACTTGCCTATGTCGCTTGGCTATCATGGACCGGCGAAAACCACTTTTCCCTGGAAAACGGACAAGCCTGGTTGTTGATGTTGGCAGGTCCGGTCACCGCGACACCGCTTATTTTCTACGCCTTTGGAGCCAAGCTGTTGCGGCTGTCAACGCTAGGTTTGATGCAATACATCGCCCCCTCATTGATCTTTCTGATCTCATTTACGGTTTTTGGTGAAGAGCTGGACTTCTGGCAGGGCGTCACATTCGTGATGATCTGGTGCGCTCTGGTGCTCTATTCAACCAGCCTGTTGCGACAGAAGTGAAGCGTCCAGAAGGCCGCTCATCACCTCATCAGCATTGCTGAAGACAAGCGGTTTGGCTCGCGGGGGATTGTGCAGGAATTCTGCGTCTGCCATGTGCTCGATCAATTCAACATAGGGCGACCAGAAGCCGTTGATGTTGAGCAGCCCGACCGGTTTTTGATGCCGCCCCAGCTGGGCCCAGGTGAGAACTTCAACAAGCTCTTCCAGTGTGCCTATGCCGCCGGGCATCGCGATGAAAGCGTCGGATTCTTCAAACATAATGCGTTTGCGGGTGTGCATGTCAGGCACGGTGCGCATGTCGACACCAATCAGGTTGTCTGCACCACCTGCCTGTTCCGACTTGAGCAGGAATTCCGGGATAATGCCAAGAACCTCGCCAGAACCGGCGAGCACGGACTCCGCTATTGCACCCATCAAGCCCTTGTCCCCACCGCCATACACCAGTCGAATGCCGTGACTGGCCAGCATAGTGCCAAGTTCACGCGCCTCTTGAATAAAAAGCGGATCGCGCCCGGGGGAAGAGCCGCAATAAACGCAGAGTGAGCGAATCGAGGAATTGGTGGAAATATCCATCGGACTAGTGAGCCAGCATTATGCGTAAGGTCAACACTGCAGCTTGTTTATCAGGCTTCAAATCCCCAGATATAGAGGGTTGGCCATTGTGGCTGAACAGATATAGTGAAATCTGGGATTGTCGGATAGCAGGTTGGCCTGCGAAGCGCGATCCGGGGCCAAATTACATTAGGACGGGCGAATGGCCAATTGGCTGGCATTGGCAGGGGCTAAATCTCTGGTGGCCGTGGGGTCACTGGCAGCCGTCGCTGTTGCCGGAGTTGGCACTGTAGTGTTGCACCGTGACAAACTGCCCCTGCTGTTGAATCGGATTGGCATTTCTGCATCACAAGCGCCTGAAAAAGCAGAAAAATACCCGGTGGACGCGCCTTCGCCGGAGCCACTGGCACCTGTTGCGTCCAGTCCGGACAAAGCTGTTCCCATTGCCCCTTCCGATAACACCGAAATTGTCGCCGACGTTGAAGCAGATGTTGCTGACGAAGAACGTGCTGACGAAGATGGCGCGCGGGGGACGCCCATTGTTCCCGGCTTCGACCTGTTGCGGGTTGAAAAGGATGGGGCACTGATGGTGGTGGGCACTGCGGAGCCGGGTTCCCGGGTTGAGTTGCTAAACGCGGATGGCTCAGTTCTGGGCCGTGCGATTGTTGAGCCTGAAGGCGATTTTGCAATCCTGTCGGAATCAAAATTACCACCGGGTGATCATTCATTTTTCCTGCGGTCAACCATGGGAACTGATAGCCCGGTGAAGTCTGCGCAAAGCGATATGGTCCATGTGCCGATGGTCGCGGATCCGGCCGTTGCCATGGTGAGTCAGGACGACCAGCCTGCTGTGACCACTGGCAAGTCACCCGTCGCCAGGTCCAGTCAGGATAGCACTGAGCGTGCCCCCGCTCTTCCCGATCAAACGGTTAGGAAAGAACCCACTTTGCCGCA
>CAJQPW010000415.1 GCA_905480295.1 uncultured Rhizobiaceae group bacterium
CTCCAGTCGGACAGTTAAGCTGCACCATGGCCACGTCTCAATCAGGCACCCATATTCTGATCATCGACGATGATGAGAAAATTCGCCTTCTGCTGCGCCGATGCCAGGAACCGGAAGGTTTCCAGGTCAGCGAGGCAGCAACTAGCGATGAGGCATTGAATTGCCTGTCCGGCCATCCGGTTGGCCTGGTGACGCTCGATCTCAATCTCGGCAAGGATGATGGCCTTGTGCTGGCCCGCGAAATCCGCAGCCGCAGTGAAGTCCCCATCATCATGGTCACCGGCAAGGGCGACACTATTGACCGGGTGGTCGGCCTGGAACTTGGCGCAGACGACTATATCACCAAGCCGTTTCATGTCCGCGAACTGCTGGCCCGCGTGCGCACTGTCCTCAGACGCTCCGAAAAGGCTGAAAACGCCGAGGACAGGGCAGACAGTTCTGGCAACAAGCGCTACAAATTCGATGGATGGACGGCAGACTTCGACAAGCTGGAAGTGGTCAATCCCGATGGTCAGCAGTGCGAGTTGACGACAACCGAACTGAACCTGCTTCAGGTCTTTGTTACACGGGCCAACCGGGTGCTGAGCCGTGATCACCTGATGGATATTCTCAAGGGCAGCGAGTGGACTGCCAATGATCGCAGTATTGACAATCAGATTGCCCGGTTGCGCAAGAAAATCGAACAGGACCCCGCCAATCCGCTCTATCTCAAGACGGTGCGCGGTGCCGGCTACAAGTTTACGGCCAGCGTCAAGACTGTCTGAGAAAACTTGATCCAGACGAATCAGTTATTTGTTCTCGAACATCTGGGCTATCGCCTGGGCGAAAGCGGACTGACGATAGGGCTTTCGCAGTAGGGTCAGGTTTTCGCTGGCAAGCTTGTCGCCATGGGTCAACTCTTCGGCATAGCCCGATGTCAGCAACACCAGTTTACCGGGCCAGTTCTTGCGCACTTGCTCGCACACATCGTAGCCGCTCATGCCTCCCGGCATGACAAGATCAGTGAAAACCAGTTGTACGTTGGGATGTACAGCCAGCAACTCCAGGGCACGTGGTCCGTTTTCTGCTTCAACGACCTCGTACCCAAGCTGTTTCAGGCGCGAGACGGTGAGCCGTCGAACCCTGTCATCATCCTCCACCACCAGGATCAGTTCGCCTGACCCCGCAGGCAACTCGGCAACCGGGGTTTCATTTGATTGCTGCCGGTGTGCGGTTGCGCCGCGCGGCAGATACAGATTGACGGTCGAACCGACACCGACCTCGCTGTAGATCGTCAAGTTCCCGCGCGACTGCTTGGTGAACCCGTACACCATGGACAGACCCAGCCCGGTTCCGCGTCCGACTTCCTTTGTGGTGAAGAACGGTTCAAGCGCGCGTTGCACAACGTCCTCCTTCATACCATGGCCGGTATCGGTCACGGACAGCAGCACATAATCGCCCGGATCAATACCGATCTCATCAGCCAGTTCGGTGTCCTCGATTACCACGTTGCGTGTTTCCAGAACAAGTTTACCGCCATCCGGCATGGCATCACGCGCATTGACGGCCAGATTGACAATCGCACTCTCGAGTTGAGCTGGATCGACGATGACCGGCCAAAGTCCACTTCCCAGGGTCGAACTCAAACTGATCGTGGAGCCCAGTGTTCTCTGCAACAGGTCCGTCAATCCGATAGCCAGTTCATTCAGGTCAACGACCTTGGGTTCCAGTTGGCTGCGGCGCGCGAAAGCCAAAAGCCTCTCGGTAAGCCGGGCTCCCATATCCGCAGCCTCCTGGGCTTCCCCCAGGAGATCCCGGAGGTTCTTGTCTTCCAGCCTCATCTCCATCAATTCAAGGTTGCCGGTGATGACGGTGAGAAGATTGTTGAAATCGTGAGCAACGCCACCGGTCAATTGTCCGATAGCTTCCATTTTCTGGGCTTGTTGCAGCGCCTGCTCGGCGGCCCGTCGCTCACTGAGATCGTGAATAATGCCGGTGAAAAACACTTCATCATTCACGTTGAACTCGCTGACAGACAGGTGCATCGGAAACACCGAGCCATCCTTGCGCTGACCCTGCACGTCACGGCCGATGCCGATGATCTTGCGTTGGCCGGTTCCCAGGTAGTTGGACAGGTAGGCGTCATGTTCATGACGCCACGGGTCAGGCATGAGAAACTTGACATTCTGGCCGAGAAACTCATCAACCTCGTACTGGAACAGTTTGGCAGCAGCCGGGTTGACGCTCTCGATGGAGCCGTCCTTGCGGATGGTAATGATGCCATCAACAGCAGAGTTTAGCAGTGCCTCAAGCTTGGCAACCTGTGAACCGACCGATGCGCCTGTATTCTTGTCCTGCATAACCTGCGTGCCTATCACTTCCTGTCGAGGCTCAAGCACCGTTCATGCCCTATGCAGAAGTCATTGGCAATTCGAGAAACTGCGTGGCGCGTTGATGTCCAGCCATCACCAGGCCGCCCTTGATCCGGTTTCGTTCCCGTTCGCCAATGGAACATTGCCGGAATATCAATGACACGCCGAAACGATTGTGGCACTAGGGTCTTGACTCTATTCTGTCGGATACACGGCAAAGATCGCTGTTCGCAGAAGCAAATTGGCAATGAGGAACTGCAATCTTGTGTTTTTCTGCAACTGCAAGCTTTACCGTGGCTGCAGCAACCGCCGTCATCGGCATCGCACTTCTCAGGCATGTCAGGTACCCGAAGGAAATCCTTGTAGCCATTGTGCCTCTGCTGTTTGCGCTTCAGCAGACAGTCGAAGGCATGTTGTGGCTGCAATTGTCCGGCCCGCCCGGCAAGGATAATGTTGCCGGCCTCACTCTGGCATTCCTGCTGTTCGCCCAGGTGCTCTGGCCGGTCTATACCGCGATTGCCGTCGTTCTGGTCGAACCAGATTATCGCAGGCGCGCCATCCTCTATGCAATCGCTGTTGCCGGGATGATGCTGTCGGTTTATCTTGCGACAGGGCTGCTTGGCGATACGCAGGTCGCTCGCATACAAGGGAACAGCATCGCCTACGGCGCACGATACAATCCACTGTCC
>CAJQPW010000416.1 GCA_905480295.1 uncultured Rhizobiaceae group bacterium
CAAACGGCCAATCTCCCGTCTTGAACAACCCGCATCTCGCAGGCAGTTCAATTCAATACGCTCGTCAAGATCGAGCTGGCTGTAGTTTCTTCCCATTGTACCACCATGATAAGGTGGTGCACTTGGTTTGTGAATCTAGCGAGGGGAAAAAGCCGTGCAATGGACCGGACAGCCGGTTGCGTGTCACTTCATCATTTCTCTGGCGCCGGGATTGGGTTAAGGGGGGAGAAACGTGATCGCAGGAAAGATCAAAATGAAACCAGAGCCATCGCACGCCGCGCCCACTGACGCCGGTCACCGCAAGTCGATTAAACCCGTCATTTGTTATCCCAACTCCACTCTTCCCGCCTTTGACAGGGCGAGTTTCAACGCTGCCCGCGACGGCATGGTGTTGAAAGATCAGGTCATGGTGGAACCGCGCAATGCATCCTGTTTCGAGGTTCCAGCCGGCCAGTTCTTTCGCATTTCATGCCCGCAGGGTTCCCAGGTCGGCGATCTGAACCTGTGGAATGCCAATGATCTGGACGAGCGGTTTTACAGCGGCAAGACCCGCGCATTGCACGGAACCCATGTCGGTATCGGTGATCAGCTGTGGAGCAGCTTTCCCCATATGCGCCCGCTGGCAACGATTACCGACGACACGCTGGACTGGTATCAGTGGGACGAATTTGGCGGCAGCGTGCATGATGTCATTGGCACACGCTGCGATCCCTATACCAACCGATTGCTCAGCAACAGCGACTACCACCATTGTTGCCATTCGAACCTGATCCGCGCCCTTGCCGATCATACCGGCATGTCACGACAGGCAGCCGAACCCTATGTGCATGACGTTCTCAACGTATTCATGTGCACCGGATTCACGCTGGGTACGCATCAATATTTCATGAAGGCAAGCCCGGTCCGCAAGGGCGATTACCTTGAATTCTTTGCTGAAATTGACCTGCTGGGTGCACTGTCTGCCTGTCCCGGCGGAGATTGCAGCACCAGCCATTCAAGCGAAGAAGCGTCCTGTCACCCGCTGAGCGTGGAAATATACGACTGCCCCAATGGTCCACCCGCCGGATGGACGTCACCTGCACGGTCGGCCTATTCCGGCAGCCATGGTGCCTGACAGGCTCCGGGTTGAAATTATTCTGCGCACAAGGCGTCCCGCCAATTGTCACCGCACCCGCCGCGCGCCTAAATGTTTGAAATATTGATTGGGAGAAATCACATGGACGAAAATCTATTCGAAAAAGGCCTTGAAAAACGCAGAGCGACACTGGGGCAGGAATATGTCGACAACAACCTCGCCGCCGCTGACGAGTTCACCCGCCCGTTTCAGGAGGCGATGACAGCCTGGTGTTGGGGATTTGGCTGGGGTGATGATGTCATCGATGAAAAGACCCGTTCCATGATGAACCTTTCCATGATCGGTGCGCTGGGCAAAATGCATGAATGGGAAATTCACTGCCGGGGCGCGATCAATAATGGAGTGACCAAAGAAGAAATCAGGGCCATCATCCACGTTGTTGGTATCTATTGCGGTGTGCCGCAAAGCCTTGAATGTTTCCGTGTCGCGCGCAAGGTGCTGGAAGAAAAAGACATGCTGTAACCGGTGCGGCCGGCTGCAGCGCTCAGAGGGCCTCACCAGCGGCAAATCCGCTGGCCCAGGCCCACTGAAAGTTGTACCCGCCGAGCCAGCCCGTGACGTCGACGGCTTCTCCAATCGCATACAGGCCGGGAACCCGTTTTGCCTGCATGGTTTTGGAGGACAGTTCATCGGTTGATATGCCCCCAACCGTCACTTCGGCCTTGGCAAAGCCTTCGGTACCGTTTGGGTTGAACGGCCACAGGCGCAACTGTTGTTCTGCAGCAGTCAGCGCCTTGTCTGAAATTTGAGACAGGTTCTGCGGCAGGTCCAGCCGCGACGCCAACACTTCTGCCAGCCGCGCCGGCAGATGTGTGTTCAACACCTTGTTCAGACTGACACCCGGCGTTGAAGCCTTGAGTTTCAAAAGCCAGCCCTGTTCCTGATCAGGGATGAAATCGACCCCGATCGACTGACCGGGATGCCAGTAGGAAGAAATCTGCAGCATCGCGGGACCGGACAACCCCTTGTGGGTGAACAGCGACGCTTCGCGAAATTGCTGCTTGCCACACTGGACGACCGTATTGGTCGCTATTCCCGACAGTTCGCGAAACAACACCTCGTGCCCGCCCAGGGTAAACGGAACCAGCGCGGGCCTTGGTTCAACGATCTTCAACCCAAATTGACGGGCCAGACGATAGGCGAAGTCCGTGGCCCCCAGTTTCGGAATTGAAGGTCCCCCCGTGGCAATCACAAGGTTTGCCGCCTGATAGATGCCCTGGGAGGTGGCCACCCGAAAGAGCCCGTCGTGATGTTCAACCGAACCAATCTCGTGATCCAGTTTCACCGTGACATTGCCCTGCTCGCATTCTGCCAGCAGCATGGCAACGATTTGCCGTGCCGAGCTGTCGCAGAACAATTGACCAAGCGTTTTTTCGTGCCAAGCAATGCCGTGGCGGTCCACAAGATCAATGAAGTCCTGGGGCGTATAGCGGCTGAGTGCCGACTTAACAAAATGCGGGTTGGTGCAGATAAACCGATTGGCAATCGTACCGATATTGGTGAAGTTGCACCGCCCGCCACCGGATATGAGAATTTTCTTGCCCACGGCACTGGCATGATCGAGCACAACGACATCGCGTCCGCGCTGCCCCGCCGTGAGCGCGCACATCAAACCGGCACCACCGGCACCGATTACGATCACATCATGGGTGGAAAGCGCGTCCTTCATCTGCCCAATTCCATCGGAGTCAACGCGCAGGATCGGCCAACAGGCTCAGTGCTAAATCGCCAGATATTCGTGGCGCAGTGCCTCATCATCAAGCACTTCCTTGGCGGTTCCCTTAAACGCCACCTCACCGGTGTCGAGAATAATGGCCCGATCTGAAATTTTCAGTGCGGCAACAGCGTTCTGCTCAACAATAATCGTTGTGATGCCGGCTTCGCGCACTTCAATCAGCGCTTTTTCAATATCGTGACGCACAACCGGCGCGAGCCCTTCATAGGGTTCGTCCAGCAACAATAGCTTCAGGTCCTTTGCCAGCGCACGGCCGATCGCCAACATCTGCTGCTCACCGCCTGAAAGCGTGGTGCCTTCCTGTTTGCGGCGCTCCTTCAGACGCGGGAACAAAGAATAGATGCGCTCATATTCCCAGCCCCGGCTTCCGGCGATAACTGCCAGATCGAGATTTTCTTCCACTGTCAGGCCGGGGATAATCCGCCGGTCTTCCGGAACCAGAGCAATGCCCGCCAGAGACGCCTGATAGTCAGCCATTTCGTGCACGGGCTGACCCTGAAGCATAATCTTCCCGCTGCGCAGCTCAGGCTCTTCAGCCCGGGCAATAGCCCGCAATGTAGAGGTCTTTCCCGCACCGTTACGACCGAGAAGGGCAACAATCTCGCCTTCGTTGACGTCAAAGGAGACGTCCTGAACGATATAGCTGTCGCCATAAAAGGCATTGATGTTTTCGACGGAAAAATAGCCCACATCTGCGGCTGCCGCCTGGGGGCTATCGAGAACTTCTGCAGCACTCATACCTGTTCCTCCCCGAGATAGGCTTCTTTAACCTTGGGATTGTTCTTGATTTCATCGGGCGTGCCCTGGGCGATGATCCGCCCACCGGCAAGCACCGAAATTCGGTCAGCCAGCGAGAAAACAACATGCATGTCGTGCTCGATAATAACCTTCGTCATGCCACCTTCTTTAATCTGCTTGAGCAGGTCGATGGTTGCGTTGGTATCATGACGCGCCATGCCGGCGGTTGGTTCATCCAGCAACAGCAGCCTGGGATGCTGAATCAGGCCCATCGCCAATTCCAGACGGCGCTTGTCACCGCGCGACATGGCTGTCGCCGTATCGGATAGCTGCGCCTGCAGCCCGACACTCTCCAGCACATGGGCGGCTTCTTCACGGATGGCTTTTTCGCGGGCGAAACTCTTAAACGGATTGAGGCGGAAATGGCCGTCCCGTTTCGACAATGCGGGTACCATGACGTTCTCCAGAACTGTCAGATCCGGAAACACTTCCGGGGTCTGAAAGACCCGGGCAACACCCAGCTGGTTGATTTCATGCGGTTGTTTTCCGGTCAGAACGGTGCCGTCGAAAACAACAGCGCCGCGGTCCGGTTTCAAACGGCCAACACAAACATTCAACAGCGTGGATTTACCGGCACCGTTGGGGCCGATAATGGCATGGGTTTCCCCCTGCCGCACATCAAGGTCGACATCGGA
>CAJQPW010000417.1 GCA_905480295.1 uncultured Rhizobiaceae group bacterium
GTCATCAAAAAAGTCCTGGATTGAGGGGCGAGGCGGCGGTCAGGCCACCGTCGATCGTGTAGCATTGGCCGGTTGCAAAGGATGCGTTGTCAGAGGCCAGCCAGACCGCCATTTGTGCGATGTCGTCGGGTTGACCGAAGCGTGCCACGGGGTGGCGGGAAACGGCGTCTTTTCGCGCCCGCTGGGGATCATCGGCAAGGTCAAAACCCGCCTCCAGCATTCCGGTTTCGATCCAGCCCGGACAAATGGCGTTGCAACGGATGTGCGGCCCATGATCGACTGCGATCGATCGGGTGAGACCATGAACAAAGGATTTGGACGCGTTATATAGCGCCATGGACGGGTCTGCGATATTGCCGGAAATTGAGCCGATATTGATGATCGACCCGCCGGCATTCATGCGTGGGATCATTGCCCGGCAAATGTTGAAGACTCCGCGGGCATTGGCGCCCATCACAACATCCCAGTCGTCATCAGTGCTGTCGACAACTGTCTTTTCGACCTGAACACCGGCATTGTTCACAACAATGTCGAGGGCGCCGACAGCCCTTGCCAATTCGGCAACCTGAGCCGGATCGGCAACATCGGTGCGATGCCATGTCAGTTCCCGGGGCAGGCCGTCGGGGCGATCGCCGCGACCGCAGATGGCAACGCTGGCACCGGCATCGACAAAGGCTTCGGCAATGGCCCGGCCAATGCCCTGTCGCGCACCGGTCACCAGCGCGGCCTTGTTCTGCAGGACAGACATCAGTGAGCGATCATGACGTGGCGCACCGAGGTATAGGCGTCGAGTGCATAGACAGACATGTCCGAACCCGTGCCGGATCCCTTCATTGCTGCCCAGGGCATTTCCGGGGTGGCGATGCCGTGGGTGTTGACCCAGGTAAAGCCGTAGCGCAGGCGCGATGTCACGCGCATCGCCCGGCCCACATCGGCGGTAAACACCGAGGAAGCCAGACCGTAGCGCCCGGCATTGGCGGTGCGTATCACCGCGTCCTCATCGGTGAAACGCGAAAGGGTGACCACGGGACCAAACACTTCCGAACAGGCAATTTCGGCGTTGTTGTCGACATTGGCGACCACGGTTGGCTGATAGAAAAAGCCATCGCGGCCTCCCCGGTTTCCACCGCAGACAATTTCAGAGTCCTGTGCTGCCGTGTCGACAAATTGTTCCACCCGTTCCCGCTGCGTCTGTGAAACGATCGGACCCATTTCAGTTCCCTCTTCCCTGGGTGCGCCAATCTGGATCTGCTTCACCTGATCTTCCACCGCAGCAACCACCTTGTCGTAAATGCTTGCATGCACCATCAGGCGGCACGGCTGCGCGCAATCCTGGCCCGCGTTGAAAAACGCGCCATAGCGAATGGTCTCCGCCACGGTGTCGATATCCGCATCGTCAAAGACAATGACCGGCGACTTGCCACCCAGTTCCAGATGCACATGCTTTATCTGATCAGCCGCCGCCCGCATCGCGGCCATGCCGGTTGCCGGAGACCCGGTGACCGTGATGACTTCGGTCTGCGGCGCATGGATCAGGTGATTGCCGATGCTTGGACCACGGCCATGCACCACATTCAATACGCCCTTTGGCACGACATCGCTCAGCAATTGCGCCATGCGCAGCGTAGAAAGGGGCGTGATTTCCGACGGTTTCAACACCAGGCTGCAGCCGGCAGCGAGGGGGGCGGCGATCTTCCAGGCCGCCATCATCATTGGATAGTTCCAGGGGGCGATTGCGGCAACCGGACCGATCGGGTCGCGGCGTATCATGGACGTGTGACCGGCAACATATTCTCCCGCAGCCGATCCACTCATGGTCCGGGCAGCACCGGCAAAGAACCGAAACGTGTCTATCGTCAGGGGCATTTCATCATCATGGGCCGATGGCCAGGGCTTGCCGACATCAAGGCTTTCCAGCTCGGCCAGTTCAACGGCATTTTCTTCCAGCACATCGGCAATCTGCAGCAGCAGTGCCGAACGCTCAGCCGGTGTCGTCATGCGGTAGGTTTCAAATGCCTGCTCCGCCCCACGCACGGCGGCATCCACCTGATCGGTGCTGGCTTCGCTGACGCTGGCGATCTGTTGTGCCGTCGACGGATCCAGTACAGGCAGCGCTTCGCCATCACCGTCGACCAGTTCACCATTGATCAGTTGTTTCGTCTGCATGTCTTTCTCCATACCGCCGGTGGCGCGTTAGAATTTCACCATGTCACCACCCTTGAGCGCCAGACGCTCACGGGCTTCTGTCGGCGTTGCCACGGTCAGGCCAAGATTCTCAACGATCGAGCGGATCTTGCGCACCTGATCGGCGTTGGACTTCGCCAGTTGTTTGGGGCCGATATAAAGACTGTCTTCAAGCCCGACCCTGAGATTGCCACCCAGCATGGCCGACTGGGTCGCAAAGGGCATCTGGTGACGCCCCGCTGCCAGCACCGACCATTCGTAATTCTCTTCACCAAACAATTTGTTGGCGATGGTGTGCATGTGCATGAGATTGTCGAGATCGGCACCCACTCCGCCGAGGATGCCAAACACCATCTGGATAAAAAACGGTGGTTTGATCATGCCCTTGTCGACGAAATAGGCGAGATTATAAAGATGGCCGAGATCGTAACATTCAAACTCAAAACGGGTACCATGGCCCTCGCCCAGTTCCTGCAACGCGTATTCAATGGTGCGGAACGTGTTGGGAAAAATGAAGTCCTTGGTCATTTCCAGAAACGGCGCTTCCCAGTCATGTTTCCAGCTTGAGTATTTCTCAAGCATCGGAAATATGCCGAAATTGAGGGATCCCATGTTGAGGGATGCCATTTCCGGACTGGCTGTGGTTGCAGCCGACAGGCGTTCGTCGATGGTCATGCCGAGACCACCTCCTGTGGAAATATTTACCACCGCATCGGTCGACTGTTTGATCACCGGCAGGAATTGCATGAAAGTCTCGGGCCGGGGGTCGGGTTTGCCGTTTTCCGGGTCGCGGGCATGCAGGTGAATGATCGAGGCTCCAGCTTCCGCTGCTTCGATGGATGCGGTGGCAATTTCAGCAGGGGTGACCGGCAGATGTTCCGACATGGTCGGGGTGTGAATGCCGCCTGTGACAGCACAGGTGATGATGACTGATTTTGCCATGATGTTTACTTCCTACAGTTTCATTTGTTGAACCTGGGCAGAGAGCCCACCGTCGATGACCCAGAGCTGGCCGGACGCATAGCGCGCCTCGTCGGATGCCAACCAGTTGACCAGGTTGGCGATGTCTTCCGGCGTGCCATAGGTTTTCAGCGGATGCACATCACGAACTGCCTGCTGCAGCATGTCAATGTCTTGCCCGCCGCCACCGGATCCTTCGCCTTCGAAAAAGCTCTGCAGCATCGGCGTATCAACATAGCCCGGGCAAATGGCATTGACCCGGATGCCTTCGGGGCCGTGGTCGCAGGCCATGGCCTTTGTCAGCGCATGAACAGCGCCCTTGGTTGCGCAATAGGCGGCAAGGCCGGGGTCGGCAATATAGCCATCATAGGAGCCAAAATTGATAACGCTGGCGGCGTTTGATTTGCGCAGCAGCGGCAATGCATATTTGCTCGTCAAAAACATCCCGGTGACGTTGATGGCAAAAATCCGGTTCCATTGTTCAAGCGTGGTGTTTTCAATGGTTTCTTCGATTTCAATCCCGGCGGCGTTTACGAGAATATCCAGCTTGCCCCATTGGTTCTGCAGATCGGCAAAGGTCGATATGATGCCGGCCTCGTCCGTCACATCGAATCTGCGGAAGGTTCCCGCCCCCCTGTTATCGGCAAGATCGGCGGCGATGACCTGCGCGCCTTCCTTTTCGAACCGCGCACAGATAGCAGATCCAATGCCACCGGTTCCCCCTGTCACCAGGGCGGTTTTTCCCTCTAACATCATCGTGTCACGCTCTTTTCATAGGCATCAAGAACCCAGCCGTGAAAATGATGCACGGCGTGCTCGGATTTTCCGGATCCATCCGGGTCATGCACGATCCGGCCCTGCTGGAAGGCCGGCGTGTTCATGCCCCGCTGAACGCTTTCCACCAGGTTGATATCTTCGACCTGCAACACCTCGTCCAGATAGCGCATGGCATCCAGTTCGGTTGCATCAGGTTCCGGGGTTTCGAGGAAAAAGTCATAGGTTTCATAGGTTTTGTCAGGACCGGCAGGAATTATATTCAGCACAATCATCGAAGACCGCCCCGGATAGCGCATCAGGCATGTTGTCGGCCAAAGCCACCAGACCGCATGGGTTTTTACCGTTGCATTGGAAACATCATAGGCGGCATTCGGGCTGTTCCCCGCATCAGCCATATGACTGGAATAGATGCCATAGGTGGTGACCTTGTAGGTGTCCATGTCCACCAGTTCGCAGAAGTCCTTGTGCGCGGTGGGGCAGTGGTAACATTCAAGAAAATTGTCGACGACGTTTTTCCAGTTGGATTTGATTTCGTAGGTCAGCCTGTGGCCGAAGGTAAGCTGGTCGATATCCGGTGCCCAGTGGCGGATCTCGGTTTCCAGATCACCGGACTGCTGGCTCAGGGAGTCCGCGTCCGGGTCGAGATTGACATAGATAAACCCGCAGAACTCCTCCACCTTCACCTGGTCGAGGCATATGTCATCTATATTAAAATCGTCGAGATGTTCGGTATGCGGTGCCCGCGCCAGTTGACCATCAAGCCGGTAGGTCCATGCGTGATAGGGGCACATGATACGGGTTGCCAGACCTTCGCCGGACAGCAATTCGTGGGCGCGGTGTTTGCACACATTGTAAAAGCCGCGCAGCTGACCGTCCCGGTCACGCACCAGTGCAATTGGCTGCTCGGCAATCACTGTCGTCAGATAGGAGCCGGGATCGCGCAATTTCTCCACATGACAGACCCATTGCCAGCTTCGGCTTATGATCGCGTTCTGGTCCAGTTTGTGCCAGCGGGGATCGGTATAGGTCTCCGCGTTCAGCGACAGCGACTTTCGGGGGTTTTCATCATACCCACGGGCAAGGCGGTGATACTCATCTTCGGTTAAATGGGATGTCATGGCTTGCTCCCTTCAGTTTTCACAGGCGGATAGCGGTAGCGTGCGGCGGCCACGGTCCAGTCCATGTGGTTGCGGACATAGTGCTGACTGGCATCTGAGGGTGGATTGTAATCCCAGGCCTCACCAGCGCCAGCCTCCATCGCCCGGTGCAGTGCACGGCGGGACTTTTGCGTCGCAATCATGTCATGGCGCAATTGGGCGTTGTTCCACCGCGCTGCGACCTCCCGGGCAAACTCATCGCTGTGCTGCGCATAGGCCGGGTCCTGCGCCAGGTTGATCCGTTCCTGCGGATCTGCGGCCAGATCGTAAAGCTGCGGCGGATCGGCTTCACAATGGATGTATTTCAGCGATCCCTGGCGGATCATGAAGACCGGCCAAGGTGTCATTTCGGCGCAATATTCACCGACCGCCAGATCGACCGGATCGGTCTCGCCACGGGCCAGCGGCATCAGGCTGCGCCCGTCGACCGGTTCTCCGAGATCGCTTTCACCACCACCGGCAATGTCGAGCAATGTCGGCAAGATATCGACAAGCGAGCAGGCATTGCCGGCCGTCCCCCGGGCAATACCGGGGCCAGCCATGACCAGCGGCACGCGGGCGGAATGTTCAAAGAAATTCATCTTGTACCACAGCCCACGCTCGCCCAGCATGTCGCCATGATCTGCCGTGACAATGACAATGGTTTTGTCCAGTGCACCGGTTTCCTCCAGCGTCTGCACCAATTCACCGATTTTGCTGTCAAAATAGCTGACATTGGCAAGATAGGCTCTTCTGGCACGCCGCACTTCTTCGTCCGTCAGGGGAATGTAGCTGGCTTCAATCCCGTTCATGAGACGGCGGGAAAACGGGTCCTGTTGTTCCAGTGAAGGTTGATAGGACAGTGGTTCGATATCCGTGTCCTCATACAGGTTCCACCATTCCGGCCGTGCCACGTAGGGGTCATGGGGATGAATGAAACTGGCCACCAGCGCAAACGGGGCGGGGGCATCACTATTTACAGTGTTGCGGGCATGGTCAAACAGCCAGCGTTTGGCGGCAAACCCCACTTCATCATCGTAATCGATCTGAAACGTGGCATTTGCAACGCCACTTTCCTTGACCGTCTGCATGTTGTGATACCACTTGTCGATGCGCTCATCATGGGCTTCCCAGTCAGGTGTCCAAGCAAAATCGGCAGGATAGATATCGGTGGTGACCCGGTCTTCAAACCCGTGTTTTTGATCGGGGCCGACAAAGTGCATCTTACCGGACAGACAGGTGCGGTACCCGCGGGCTTTGAGATAGTGGGCAAAGGTTGGCACTGTGGCGCGAAATTCCGACGCATTGTCGTAAGCGGCAATGCGGCTGACATGTTGACCGGACATGAAGACAAAGCGTGACGGTGCGCAGAGCGGCGAATTGCAATAAGCGGCATCAAACCGCATGCCCCGTTCAGCCAGCGCGTCGAGATGGGGCGTTTTGGCGACAGCGTGGCCATAGGTCCCGGTAAAGTGCGGGGCCAGTTGATCGGCCATGATGATAACGATATTCGGTCGGTCGCCCATCAAGCGGTCTCCTCCAGTATCTTCAAGACTATCTGCAATTGGTCTGGTTGAATTGACATTTTTCGCCAGAAAAGTTGTTATTTTCGACATATGAGTCCGTCAGATCCCAAAGATAAGCCGAGTTTCAACATCGGGCTTCTGTTGCTGGATGGCTTCAACGCCATGGCCATACAGGCCTTTGTCGATCCGTTCCGTTGCGCCAATTATTTGCGTGGATCCAAGCTCTACGATTGGTCCTATCTGAGTGTGGATGGTGACGACGTGGTTGCCAGCAACGGGTTGACGATGGGGAATTTGACGAACGCGGTCACCTCGACGGGAAATTTCGATCTGCTGGTCATCAACTCAAGCTGGGGGGTGGAGCGTTTTGACAAGGCCCCGTGGCTGAGCTGGCTGCGCGAACAGGCCCAGCGCGGAATAACGTTGCTGGGCATTGATACCGGGGCCTTTGTGCTGGCCTATGCGGGGCTGCTGCTGCGCAAAAGAGCCGCCGTTCACTACGAGCATATTGCCGCGTTTCGTGAGCTGTTTCCCGACATTGCAATGGGGGAAGATCTGTTCGTTATCGATGGAGACCGCCTGACCTGTGCCGGTGGTCTTGCGGCCACCGACATGGCGCTGGAAATCATTCGCCTGCAACAGGGGATCGAACTGACCAACGCGGCCAGTCGATATATTTTCCATGAGCGGTTGCGTTCCGGCGATGAGGGTCAATTTCCCGACCGGCGCGAACCGGTTGGCTATGCCGCACCAGCCAAATTGCGGGAGGCGATTATCTTGATGGAGCGCAATCTCGAACAACCGCTGAGCATTGGCGACATTGCCCGTAAAAACGCTCTTTCCCAGCGGCAATTGGAACGCCTGTTCCAGCAGCACAGCGGGATTACCCCGGTTCGCTATTATCTTGATGTGAGGCTCGACCGTGCCCGCGGGCTGGTCACACAGACCGAGCTTCCCATTGTCGACATCGCCGTTGCCTGCGGGTTCAGTGGCAGCGCGCAGTTCAGCAAGGCCTACCGTCGGCGCTTTGCCAATACCCCAAGCCGCGACCGCATCGAGGGCCGTGTGCCGTTTCAATTCCGGTCTTTCCCCAGCCATGCCGGGGTTTGAAACCGCCAACATGCATTCTTTGTGCGCATAACTGATCCCAATGGCTGCTTTTGCCGTAACCAATAAAACGCAACAGCAACGGGCCGCCAGCGAACACATTTGGCGCAAGACGGGACGGGAGAATTAAAGTGGCAGCAGTAGTCAAGAATCTGAACTCCCTGATCCTGTTTGTCGTGGTTGTGATGGTCGGCGGCATTGCCATTGGCACGCTGACGATACCGGGGGAGTGGTACGCCAACCTGATCAAACCGTCCTTCAATCCGCCAAACTGGATCTTCGGTCCGGTCTGGACGGTGCTTTATCTGTTCATCGGCATTGCCGGTTGGCGGGTCTGGAACCGCAGCCATGACACGCTGGCTGTCCGGCTCTGGTTTATCCAGATGGGCCTTAATTTTCTCTGGTCTCCGGCGTTCTTCAAACTGCAGAACACGGGGCTGGCTCTGGGCATTATCGCTCTTCTGCTACTGACCATCGTCGCCTTCATCATCCGCACCTGGTCGAGGGAAAGAATGTCGTCTGCACTGTTTATACCTTATGCGCTCTGGGTCGGTTTTGCCTCGCTCCTTAACGGTGCAATTTATGTTCTGAACGCAGCCCACTGAAGCCGTGCAGGGAGCGAGTGGTAACATGAAAAGAGCGTTGGTGATCGGCTCGTCGGGGGGGATTGGTGAAGCACTGATGGCCAGTCTGCAACAGCGCGGATATGACGTTACCGGTCTCTCGCGCCGTGCCGACGGGCTGGATCTGACCAGCGAAGCCAGCATTGAAACGACGCTGGGGCAGTTGCAGGGTCAGTTTGACACGGTGCTGGTTGCAACAGGAGTTTTGTCCGGCGGACCCAGGGGTCCGGAGAAAACACTGAAGGCTTTGAATGGTGACGCGCTGGCCGCTCAATTTGCGATCAACGCGATCGGACCGATACTTGTGTTGAAACACGCAGCGCGCCTGCTGCCCCGCAATCGCCGGGTTGTGTTTGCTGCCCTGTCGGCCCGTGTCGGGTCGATTGGCGATAATGCGTTGGGAGGCTGGTATTCCTATCGTGCATCCAAGGCGGCGCTCAACCAACTGCTGCACACCGCATCAATCGAACTGGCCCGCACCCACCGCCATGCCATTTGCGTGGCATTGCATCCGGGTACGGTGGCGACGCCCTTCACCCGCAACTACCCGGATCATCAGACCATCACACCGCAACAGGCCGCTGACAATCTGTTGGCCGTGACGGATCAATTGACGGTGCAGGACACGGGGCAGTTCTTCGACTGGGCAGGAAAGCACGTGCCGTGGTGATCCTGTTTCGACCCCGGGTTGAAATTGAAATCTGGCCAACTTGCCGCTACAATCCGACGCGCAACTTGTAACTTTACCCCCGGTCGTGCTCGCACGATTTAGACCGGAGGTAGAATTGAGGACATCAACATCATGGTAGGAAAATGGCGAATTTTACTCGTCGGGACACTGTTATTAACTCACCCCATGCCGCCTGTTGCACAGGCCAAAGAACAGCCGAGCGCCCGTGACAAAGCAGAACTGAAAAAAATGTTGCGCCGGCATTCTTATTATGGTGGCGGCATCCCTTATGGTGTGCGGCTGGCGACTGGCGACCCCAACATTCCGGTGATCGATCGCCGCACCTATGGCAGTATGAGCTCTCAATGTGGGTTCATCACGGCGCGTGGAAAACGAACGATGTTGTGCCAGTAGCAGCCCGGCCGTTACGATCTGAAGCTACTAATGCCAGGTTCTGGCTAACTGAAGATGCAGGTGCACACGTTGGAATCCCCCACACACCCTGAACTGACCTCTTCGCTTGTGGATGCCGAGTGGTTGCAGCGCCACGCGGATGATCTGGACATCTGCCTTGTGGAAATAGATTGGGATGGCACCGAAAGCTACGAGCAGGGGCATATTCCAGGTGCCTTGGGCTGGCATTGGAAGTCGATGCTTTGGGACCCGTTTGACCGGCAATTTCCGTCGGAAAGCGAATTTGCCCAACGGTTGGGTCAGGCAGGCATAACGAGCGATACAACTGTTGTTTTCTATGGTGCCCCAGTGCAATTCGGCACCTACGCATGGTGGGTGTTCAAATATTGCGGCCACGCCGATGTTCGCATGCTGGATGGTGGCAAGACACGCTGGCAGGCGCAGGGCCGAAGCCTCACTCTCGACCAATCCAACCGCCCTCCGGTAACCTATGTGGGCAATGACCGACGAGAAGGGATCCGGGCCGGTCGGCGCGATGTGCTGAGCGCGCTGGATGCCGACCACGCCTGTATTCTCGACCATCGTTCCCTTGAGGAATATTCAGGAGAACGGGTCGGCCTGCCGGGTAAGGCTGACGTCGGGGCAGAACGCTATGGCCGAATCCCCGGTGCCCAACACATCCCGTTTGATTGCCTGCTGAACGCCGATGATTCCTTCAAATCGGCCGCTGAACTTAAAGACATTATGGCCCCAATGGCCCCTGACCGGGATCAACCCATCCTGTCCTATTGCCGATTGTCGCACCGGGCGACGCTGGCCAGTTTCGCGCTGACAGAAATTCTTGGCTACACCGACGTGCGGGTTTATGACGGATCCTGGACAGAATGGGGCAGCATTGTCGGGGTCCCGATAGAGCGCTGACCAGCGCTGGCGGGCCCGTTTCCCCCGTCACGACTTATACAAGCCGGACAGGGGACGCAGGCCGCCGCATCAAACGATGCCAAACAGGTCGTGGACTTCATCCAGACCCAATCCATCAAGCGTGTTGACACTGTCGACGAAGACAAAGTCAGATTCATCAATATCGTTGACATTGGCCTTCAACCGCACGGTGATAAGACCATCATCGGATTTGACATAGACGTTTCTTGCGTTGCCGCTGATCGTCAGGTCGTCGAAGGTATAATCAGTTCCCAGAACCGCGATCAGATCTTCACCATCGGCGAAGTCATAGATCGTATCGCGTTCACCGTTTTGGTCGAGCACGAAGAAGTCAGAACCGGCACCGCCATAATGCTTGTCGACACCGAGGCCACCACTGAGGACATCGGTTTCGTCACCGCCGTATAATTTATCCTTGCCTTCATTGCCAATCAGCACGTCCAGACCATCTTCACCATAGATTTTGTCTTTTCCGGCTTCGCCGAAGATCAGATCATCGTCACCACCGCCATATGCCTTGTCATTGCCTGACCCGGCAAAGATTACATCTGCACCGAGGCCGGCCTTGATGGTATCCTTGGCATTCAGGCCCTGAATTTCATCCACACCATCGGTGCCGTTGAGCGTGTCTTTGCCATTGGTGCCGACGATCACATTGGCAGTCTCTGGTTCGGGCTCAGGTTCGGGCTCCGGCTCGGGCTCTGGCTCTGGCTCGGGGTCAGCAGCCCCCGTGACCATTATTTTCAGCACGCCCTGATCTTCACCCACGGCATTACCGGCGACATAGTCAAAGCTTTCTTCGAATTCTTCACCCTCTGACAGGGAAGCCAATACCGCAGAGTCCGGATTCAATACGTAGGTGTAGGTGCCATCCTGGGAAATCCGCAGGACACCGGCCTGGCCCGCAATGACAGTTTCTCCATTGGCTGCAACCGTAACACCACCGACCGATACCAGACCGAGGTCTGTTCCGGCATCATTGGCCAGAATATTGCCATCAACCGGTGTTTCCTGACCTTCATTGATTGAATTGGAGTCGTCTTCAGCCGTCGGTGAGACATCCGCGGGTTCCTCAGGAGCTTCTGGTTCGTCGGGAGCTTCCGGTTCCTCTGGTTCTTCAGGCTCGTCGGGAACCACAGGTTCTGCAGGAGTCTCAACATCGGCAACAAATTCTTCACCGATCAGCGACCCGGATTCATCATATTGGCGAATCCACTCTGACCATTCATACTCATTGGCGACGTCGAAGACGGTGGACGTTGAAGTGCCGTCATCATTCAGATCGAGAATTTCAGTCAGATTCTCATCGATATCATAATATTCATACCGCTCACTCCACAGCTCGCTGGCGATATCAAGCAGGTGCAGGGCTGACTGTTCGAATCCGTATTGGACGAGGTTAACCGATGTCCAGACCAGTTCAAACAGCAGTGTGTCAAACCCTTCGCCACCGCTGATGAAGGCGAAATTGTCGTTTGCGTCATATACAATGGTGTCGTCACCACTGCCGCCGAACATCTGGTCAACGCCTGCGCCGCCGTCGAGATAATCATTATCCCCCTCTCCGAACAGCTCATCATTGCCGGAACGGCCAAGCAGCGTATCATCACCCTCACCACCGGAAATTATGTCATTGCCGTCAGCGCCACCGTCAAGAATGTTGTTGGCAGCATTACCGATTATGGTGTCGTGGAAGATCGTGCCAATGGCATTTTCAATAACGGTGCCAAAGGCAATACCGATATTATATGTCATGCCATGGGTAGAGGAATATTCGCCTTCGCGCAGATCAATCAGTGTGGTTTCGCGGTTTTCGAGGAAAAAGCTCTGCGCCTGACCATCGGCATTGTAGGACACTGTTGCCTGGGTGGTGACCACGTCACCCGACAAATCCAGCGTGTCTACTCCGCCGGTATCATACAGGGTCACGACCGGCGCCGTGTTGACCGTGAAATCGAACACCGGATCAAGTCCGTTGTCGGTGTTATATCCGTAAACCGTGTCATCGGACCGGGTCTGGTTGTTGGCTGAATAAGCAGCAAACTGACCGGCAAACGATCCGGTGGTCAAAGCCAGAATATCGTACACCATGGGGGTGCTTGGATAGACAAATGAACCGTTTGTCGTGTCGTAGTGAAAAGCGCCTGACCCGTCTTCATAGGCGTTGAAATACGACATCACCGTATAGCGATGGGTGTCCTGCTGGAATTCGGCACTGTTGTCATAGGTGATGTTCTGGCCAGATCCCGCATTATATTCTCCAGGATGTTCCAGGCCCAGGGAGTGAAGAATCTCGTGCAGCATGGTGGTGTAGCCATAACTGCCATATTCAAGGTTGCTGCCCTGATTGGAAGACCAGTTTGAATCGAAGACAATGTTGGAAAAGGCGATCGAGCCATCCCCATAAGACCAGCTCTGGGAATAGGTTCCCTGTCCGGCTGCAGTGGCAAATTGCAGAATGTCTATGGGGTAATCCCGGGACGCATTGCTCGGCTCAGCCACCTCTACAAACTCAAGCTCGATGATCGAGCTGATCTGCGACAAGGCCGTCTGAACCCACATCTGTTGGGTGGAATCAAGACCGTATTCCTGCCCCGATCCGAAACTTCCAAGAGACTCTGAAAAGGAATAGCGGATCACGCCGTCCCCGTTGTCCCCATACCAATGTCCGCCGTCGCGGGTCAGTTGATCAGCGATCTGCTGGGGTGAATATACGGTCTTCATGGATCTTATATCCTTGCATGGTTATGCGTCATTGCAGTTGTTGTAACCCGGGATGTGCTAAGGATATGCAAAGCAAATGCGGCGCATTTTCGCGGAGATTCTTCACAAATATTTACACCGTGTTAACGGTGATTTTTCTCCTATTTAAGATATTGTTTTAAAATAATAAAAATGGACCTTGAGAGATAAGATTTATCGGCAAAACAGTGGCGGAAAACGGGAATGGATGCGCAGCCGTGCAGGCCGGTTACCTTTGATTCACCACGGAGTTCTTGCCAAATCCGTTGCCGAATATTCTCGCAAGGCATTCGGTTATGAATTGCCTAGAAATGTCCTTGCAGCCGGCTGTTCAACGAAACGCGATGCTGCTCAATGGTCGCGTGCATAATCTCCACTGGACTGGTTTGTGCAGCGCCGCACCAGGGAGACTTTTCTGGATGCAATATGGAATTCACACCGCATTCGCGCGATCAAACAGCCATGCACGCATCAGCTGTGGCGGCGAGCAAATCGACCCCGCGAGCACAGCTGTGGCACCGGGGTCGATTGCAAGTCTTTTACACAGACGCGGTCAATCCACCGTCGACGCGCAGGTTCTGGCCAGTGATGTAGCTGGATGCGTCAGATATGAAGAATGCCACTGTTTCCGACAGTTCTTCCACGCGGGCATAGCGACCGGCGGGAATGCGCGCCACGCGATCGGGTTTCTCCGGCAGGCTGTCGATGAAGCCGGGCAGGATGTTGTTCATGCGAATGCCGTCGGCTGCAAATTTATTGGCAAACAGCTTGGTGTAGCCCGCAAGTGATGCTCTGAAGACCGCAGATGTCGGGAAGTCCGGGTCCGGTTCGAATGCAGCAAAGGTGGAAATATTGACGATCGATCCGGATTTTTGTGCCCGCATGATGGGAAGGACCAACCGGGTCATGCGCACAACATTCAGCATGTAATAGTCCAGTCCGGTGTGCCAGTCTTCGTCGCTGATTTCATCCACCGGACCCTTTGGACCATGACCGGTGCAGTTGACCACACCATCAATGCGACCAAATTTCTGCATCGCCAGATCAACAAATTCCTGCAGGTCGCTGACCTGCAGATTGGACCCCGTGAAGCCGAGGCCGCCGAGGCTTTTGCCAAGAGCCTCGCCCTTGCCCGAGGATGACATGACACCGATCGCGTAGCCGGATTCTGCCAATTTCCGGGCTGCGTCGGCACCAATCCCGCTTCCGCCACCAACGACCAGGGCTACTTTTTGCTCAGACATGTTTCTTCCTAACTTCGTGTGTGTTGAATAAAATCATAAATCGACCAGCCTCAAGGTTGGAATCGTTGCGGCGGCCAGCGTCCAATCCACAAAATAGGAACCGAACTCGATCACATCCAATTGTTAAATTCAATGAATTGGATAACAAATTTTTATCGATGTTGCACGGAACCCGGGTGCAGAATCGCGCAAAACTTATGCCGAAATAGTCTAGCGCCTGGGGGCCATCCGTTTCAGACGTCGGTTGAAAGGCTTGTACTGGGCCCTGTCGAAGCGACGATTGCGGTTCTTGCTGATCGATTCAAGGCGCTTGCGCACCGTTCGCGCTTTCTGGTGCAGACGGGCACAATTGGATTGCGGTTTCAATGCCCTCAGCGCGCGCTGCAGGTCCCGGGCAAAGCGGCGATAATATCGACCATGCTGGTTCTCATGAGCCACGATCATACCGTTTATGCGTCGCCATCGTGCCCGGTCGCGCCCGTTCAATCGCTTGGGCTGGCTGAGACGCGGCAGGACATAAAAGATACGCATGTTGACCGACGCATCCTCCACCCGGCAGCGGTCACCGGTCCTTTTCACCCGGATGTTATGG
The DNA here is from genome assembly GCA_905480295.1 of uncultured Rhizobiaceae group bacterium. Taxonomy (GTDB): domain Bacteria; phylum Pseudomonadota; class Alphaproteobacteria; order Rhizobiales; family Rhizobiaceae; genus Pseudahrensia. The sequence continues at coordinate 14,918 of CAJQPW010000417.1, forward strand.
CTGAATCGATAGTCTGCCATCGCCAGGGCGCGGCGCCCGTGCAGCTCTGAGACCGGACCGTTCCGCTTCATCGATTTTACGACTGCCTGAATGGTGCCGCCGCTGACCCGATAGGTACGGCTGCGTTCTGAAATGGACACATCGCCAGCCCAAGCCGGGACAGACAGCCCGATCAAAGTGCCAGCTATAAGTTGTCCAACCGCTTTAAACACACGGTCAATATATCACAAAACCCACCCATGCTGCCAGCACCGCATTCAGCCTGACGGCGAACGGGGTATTGCAACGAACGGGTTTTTCACCAAACTACCCAAGGGCTGCGGTCGGGAGGGGGTGGCAGGATCAGAACCCGGCGGTTGAAAACATCGTGTTGGCGGGAATTGCGTCGATAATCGTTTTACATTTTAGCGCGCAGAACATCGACTTTCGCATCGCTACCCCATCCAACAGCCACGCCAACGCCATTACTCGTCTCGACATAGCTGCCGTTAGGAGTTCCATACATGCCCTTTGGAATTTCAAGATCGAGATTCCAACCGTTCGTGCAGGTTAATGTACCAACACCGCGGCTGTTAAATTTTCCGCTGCACTTGATACCGTCGGGGCTCTGAGTTTCCAGAGTGCTGGAGAAGTTTATGTGCGGTTGGATCGTGCCGGTCAAAACCGTTTCTTTCCCGCTCGGCTCTTTGACAATGTTCACCAAAGGAATTTCCTTCACCATCGCTTTCAATTGTTCGGATGTTCCTTCACAGGCCTGAAGCATCGAAAGCAATGCTGCGGCGAGCACAAAGCGAATTGTTCTCATGGTTATTGTCCCCCCTAGACAAATTTGAATGTTCAGCGGTCAAAAAGAAGTCTTTCTCGAAGATTACGTCAAGAGTCCGCTTGCTATTTGTTGGGGGCGGTTCAATTGAGCCAATGCAGACGTCAGACGAAGACAACAGACCTGCGCAGCGGAGGCTGTCGCGGAAGCGGGATTCGCTCATGCCTGACGCAGAATCCTGGCCGGAGAAAAAGGGCGTGATGGAACGGGTTCCGGAAAGTGTTGAATCAACCCGCCTTGCGCAACCCAAACCAACTGAATCTTTGTTGCTTCTGTTGCAACGCCCGATGGATGAAGGCGGGCTGTGTTACATCCTCGACGCCTTCGGGGGAGGGATTATGCCGGTTCTCCCGGATGATTTTGGCCAGCATGTCGAGGTCGACACCGCCTTCCTTCACCAGCAGTTGTGAAAGTTCATCCAGATTGAACTTTGTCGATACGGCATATTTTACAGCCTCGACGATTTTTTCTTCGTTCAGCGTACGCACTTTGACGACCACACCAACTCTCCCACTACCCAAACAACGCAACACCCATGCTTTTCGACCTTCCCGTCAGGAATTGGCCGAAAACTCGGGTTCGACAATTAAGCGCAAAAACCGACGCTTGAACGGTCCCCAGAGCAAAGTCCGCTACTTTTAAGCCAAAGCCTGATTTTTGAATGAAAATCAGGGCGTTACCGAATTTTGTGCAACGGATCTTCTGGTGCAAATATGGCATTGGATCGGTTAAGTAGGAGTTAATTAACCATGATTTTTGCTCGGCGCAGGAACAAATTTTTTGTAAATTCACCCAGGCGACCGATGTGAAGAGCATGCGCGAAAAATAGAGAATTTGATCTTGCTCAATGATGGGGCGGTCAATTGATGCTTTGATTGTCCGGTTCGATGGTTATTTTCCCAGTTTCCATCCGACGCATGTTGCCCCGCCTGCGACCGACATCCTCTTCCAGCGCAGGCGGGGTTGGCATGCACAGGGCACCGTCCTTGGCCCCGGACCTGCAGGTTTTCAAAATAGTTGTCAGTTTAACAGGCAGATAATATTGGGAAATTTTTAGGAAATTGGAATTTTTCAGCTTTTGTGTCCTGCGACACATCAAACGGGCCGCGACAGGCCTAGATTTGCTTCATCAGAACACAGCGGATCACACCGATCCAAAATCAGGAAGCAAACTATGACCTTTTTCATTTTCTCCGCCATCATCGCCGGTACTGTCCTGGCCGTTGCCACCGGTGTAAATCAAAAGGATGACCGTCTTTGCCAGGAGGCAGATGCGCTCAAAGGTCTGACTGGAGACCGTTTCTGATCTGCGCTGAATTTGCATGGCTTGTTTGCAGTATTTGCATTCGTCAAGTCTCACGATCCACCCTAAATTAAGGGACAGCCAGCGCAGACAGCGCGGTGCTGAAACGTCAATCGGATGCAATATCCCAAAAAGCGTAAGGAATACCATCATGAACCCATTTGCCATGACCAACCTGTTGCGCCCGACGCTTCAGCATGACCACCGTCTTGTCAGCCAAACTGTCGCTGGTGCCGACATCGGATATTCCATGAGCCGCGCCGCTTTCAAACTGATTGATGCTGCCGGTAAAATCTGGAACCGATAAGACCGCGGTTTCAAACCGCGATCGACACCCCATTCAGATAGACCAACCGTCGTAGAGCGCGCTGTTCTCCAGCAGCGGCAGCTCGACGACGGTCGCCGTGCGCACTGCGTGGTAGATCGCGCTTACCAATTCCAGCGACCGACGCCCATCGTCCATGTTGATTGCCCGCGGCGTTGTTTCCGTTGCCGGGCTGGCATCGGGGGATAATTCGTCGGCAATCGCGTCAAACAATCCCACATAGCCGCTTTTAACCGTTCCCACTCCGGCAAGGCATTGATCGACCTGGTCCTGCGTCACCCCTCCACGGGCAGAGAAAGTCCAAATGCCTTCAGCAGGAGCATAGGGCACAGATCCACTTTCTGCCGTCAGGTTTTCAAAACAAAACCGCAGGCGTGTGGTGTCGTCTGACGCACCAAGGGTGATCGAGCTGGAAGCCAGGGCACCGTTCTCCATCTGGAAAGAAATCGATGCACAATCTTCCACTTCAATGTTATTGACCCGGGTGTCTGCAAAGGCGGACAGCCGTTTTACGGGGCCGAACACCGCGCATAACAGGTCATGATTGTGAATGGCGTGGCCGAGCACCGCACCGCCCTGTTCTCCCGCCCAGGTGCCGCGCCAGTCAATCGCATAATAGTCTTCCTGACGGTTCCAATGGGTCTCAATGCTGGCCACAAGGGGTTTGCCAGCCAGTCCGGCAGCCATCAGCGCCTGCAGCTGCGCCACCCCCGGCCCATATCGATACTGGAAGACGGGAAACAGCTTTCTGCCTGAAGAGTTGGCCTGCCGGGCAAGCGCATCGGCGTCCCGCAGGGAGTTGACCAGCGGCTTTTCACATATCACGTGCTTTTGGTGCTGCAGCGCGGCCATCACGGTTTCAAAATGCAGATGCGGTGGCAGACAGATATCAATCAGGTCGACATCGTCATTTGCCAACAGGGTCTCGAACGACTCGTCCAACCGTATAGTCGCATCGTCACCAACAATGGCCGCGGCCCTTTCCCTGTCGATGTCGCAAACATGGGTAACGACATAGCGCTCGGCAAGGCGCCGATAGGCGTCCAGATGCTGCGAACCGATACCGGCACCAATGATCGCGGTTTTGATTTTCCCACCCATCACGATCGTCAAACCGGCTTTAAATTGTTGTCTGCGATCTGCTGCGCCTTAAGCGCCAGTTCCATCACCTTGAAACAATGGGCCTGCGGCATGGCGGTCTCCGTTCGATTGCGAATGTCCAGGATCAGATTGTCGAAATAGGGCAGTCCGGCATCGCGACAATCGATGTGCTCGCAGCGCTCACCGTTGACCAGGTATAGATGATCCGGCTCATCATCGCGCGCCACGTCCACATATTTGCGCAGTTCTATATAGCCCTGCGTCCCCAAGATGGTCAGCCGTCCGTCACCCCAGGTCGGCAGGGCGTCGGGCGTGAACCAGTCGACGCGTATATAGCCGTGTCCGCGGTCGCTGCGCAGGGCCAGTTCGCCAAAATCCTGCAGGCCGGGGTCACCCTTATTGGCGAAGTTTCCGGCGTGGGCCATGGATATTTCTGCGTCGGTGGAACCGGTAAAAAAGAGAAACTGGTCAATCTGATGGGAGGCGATGTCGCAGATAATGCCACCATATCGGTCCTTCTGGAAAAACCAGTCTGGGCGGGTATCGCGGTTGAGCCGATGCGGTCCGAGACCGACGGTCTGTACCACGTCGCCAATGGCACCGGCCTGCACCAGTTCGGCGGCTCTGGTCACACTCGGCACCTCAAACCGTTCGGAAAAATCAATCGACCAGATGCGCCCGGTTTCCGCAACGGCCTGTTTAATTTCGGCCAGTTGATCCAGATCCGTGCATCCGGGCTTGTCGACCATAACGTCTTTGCCATGGCGCATGGCCTGAATTGCCAGCCCGGCCCTGTCGGCAGGAATCGCGGCAATCAGGATCAGATCGATGGAAGGGTCATCCAACAATTTCTGGCGGTCGCTGATCCGCGGCACATCGGGAAACCGCTTTTCAAAACCGGCCAGCGTATCCGGTTCACCTTCGGTCCACCAGCCGACAAATTCAGCGCCCGATTTCAGCATATTTTCAGATTGCCCATAGATATGGCGATGGTCGAGGCCGATTGCGGCAAATCTGATGGGGCGAGGGGACAAGGGCTTTTCCAATTCAGCTGAGTTGAACGATGCGTCCGGTGTTTGAGGATTGAATGATCGCATCGATCAGATGATGCACGGCAAGCGCTTCTTCGCCGGTGGCGAGGGGAGGGCGATCGTCAATCACGGCATTGGCGAAATCCTCAAACAGATCGCGGTGCCAGGCATGGGTGAACCCCATCGGGTCAGCTCCGCCGCCGGTTGCCATGTCGGCCCCAAAACTCTCTTGACGCCCGTCACGCCAGTTCAGCTCGAGCCGGCCTGACTGCAGATGCGCGGATGCATTTTCAAAATGCAGTGTGATCGATTCAGCATGGCCTGGATAACTGGCCGTGCTGGCAACGAGCGATCCGACCGCACCATTGTCGAAGACCAGACCGGCGCTGACAAAGTCTTCTGACTCCATCTCATGAAACCGACTCTTTCGGGCCAGCGCCTGAACTTCACTGACCGGGCCAGTCAGCGTTAACATCAGGTCCAGACTGTGAATGGCCTGGGAAATCAGGACACCGCCCCCGTCACGCTCATAGGTTCCGCGCCCCGGTTCATCATAGTAGGATTGTTCACGCCACCAAGGCACGTTCACTTCCACCACGCCCAGTGCACCAAATGCCTGCTGGTCCACCAGTTGTTTCAACTTCGCCGAAACCTCGCGGACCCGGTGTTGGAAAACAATGCCGAGTTTGACTCCGTTTTCCCGACACATCGCGACGATGGCGCTGGCCCGCTTACCGTCTCGCTCAATCGGTTTTTCCATCAGGATATGCAGGCCAGCCCGGACCAGCGCTGCGACGATGTCGCTGCGGCCATTGGGTGGGGTAGCGATGATCGCCATATCCAGCGTCTGGTCTGATGCAATCTGATGCAGGGATTCATAGCACCGGGGACGGTATCCGCAGATATCCTCAACCTTGCTGGCAAAGCCTTCGACCCGCTCGGCGGAGCGGGAATACAGACCATGAAGGTGCAGCTTTTCGGGCAGGTCGGCCAAGGCCATCAAATGGGTATCGGCGACCATGCCCAGACCAATCAGCACTATATTGAGTGGTGGAGATGCCATCACGGGCGCAGTTTTAACCCATCGGTTTATCAATCATGTTCTCACTAATCATAACCGCCCGAGAGTGACAATGGGAAGGAAATATCCTGGTGATGATAGTTGCATTTCCCTTCGATTTAGCAAAACTCACAACACAATCATAGCGAGAAAAATTTCATAATGCACCAGGTGAATTTTGATATGCAGAAATTGAATAACAGTAAAGATCTCATAAATATTTGCTCCATGCGACTTTTGGATAATTCAACCTGATAGTTTGTGAAAAAGACAGTTTAATTCTATATTTCCAAGAATTGGACTGGTATTTTTGATTTGTTATTGCTATGGTTCAAAAACTTTGTCGCAACTGGAAAAATTCAATGTCTGAAACAGAAAACACAGCACTGTTGACCGAGCTCACGACTGAAATCGTATCGGCTTATGTTAGCAACAACCCTATCGCAGCCAGTCAATTGCCTGAGTTGATTACTTCTACATTTCAATGTGTTAGTTCGCTCTCTGCTTCCCAAAAGGAAGAAGTAGTGGAAGCGAAGGACCCAGCCGTCTCCATCAAGAAATCGGTGAAAGACGATCATCTCGTATGTCTGGAAGATGGCAAGAAGTTCAAATCCCTCAAACGGCATCTGATGTCGCATCACGGTCTTACGCCTGAAGAATATCGTTCCAAGTGGGCACTGAAGTCCGATTATCCCATGGTCGCTCCTGCCTATGCAGAGCGCCGGTCCAAACTGGCCAAGGAAATTGGTCTGGGACGCAAAGCGAAAAGCTAAGCAGTTCGGTCCGTCCGCGCTTGATTGCGTGAGCAAATCCAATGGCCTGGTGGACAGATGTTCACCGGGCCATTATTTTTCGTATGAGCAGATTCACAACCACCAACGCGACCACGTCCACCGGTGAAACTGGCGCAATCCTTCAAGGCCCTGTCGTTTGGGGCCTGTTCAGGATTTGGCCGCAGGCCTCAGAAATTTGGGAAGTCCAAATCCTTGCATGATGTTGAAACGCTGATTGTCGGTGCCGGGGTGGTTGGTCTGGCTGTGGCGCGCCACCTCGCGCTGGCCGGGCAGGACGTTCTGGTGATCGAGCAGCACGACATCATCGGCAGCGAGACCAGTGCCCGAAACAGTGAAGTCATCCATGCCGGCATTTATTATCCAAGGGACAGCCACAAGGCCCACCTGTGCCTGCGGGGCAAGCAGATGCTCTACCGGTATTGTGAAAGCCACGGCGTGCCGCACCGACGCCTCGGCAAGCTGATTGTCGCGACCGATCAGAAACAGGTTGAAGAACTGACACAAATTAGGCACCGGGCCGAACAGAACGGGGTGGATGACCTGCGTCTGCTGGATCAGGCAGCGCTGATGCAGCGCGAGCCTCATCTGAGAGGCATGGCGGCTTTGCATTCACCGTCAACCGGTATCATTGACAGCCATGCCTACATGCTGGCGCTGCAGGGTGATGCTGAAAACCACGGTTGCCAGATTGCGTTTCTCGCCCGGGCCAGCCGATGGAGCCACAGCGATGCATCGGGCTATGCCGTGACCTGTATCGATGCAGCGGGAGAAAGCACCACGATCACCGCCCGCAACCTGGTCGTCAGCGGTGGCCTGCATGCCAATAGGTTTCTCTCCAGCAGCAACAACCCGCTCGCTGCTGGCATTGCACCGCTCAAATTTGCCAAAGGGAACTATTTTCGCCTCGACAGCGGACGGGCTCCCTTTTCCCATCTGATATATCCCGTGCCCGAACCGGGTGGCCTGGGCACCCATCTGACCCTCGACATGGCCGGTCAGGCGCGGTTCGGCCCGGACGTGGAATGGATCGACCAGGTTGACTATGAGGTCGATCCGGCCCGTGGTGAGAAATTCTATCAGGCCATCCGGAACTACTGGCCGGGCCTGCCGGACGGGGCGTTGGTCGCCGATTATGCCGGTATCCGACCGAAATTGTCCGGACCGGGCCAGGCCAGTGCAGATTTTGTGCTTTGGGGTCCCAAGGACCATGGCATGGCCGGACTGGTTGGCCTGTTGGGCATTGAATCACCCGGACTGACCGCCAGTCTTGCCATTGCCGAAGATGTGGCGGCTGCGTTGCCGCGCCGGTAAATTATCCGCCGGGGATCTCGCCCATTTTCTTTGGTACATGATATCCGGCCTGAACGGCTGGTCTGGCCAGAATACGCTGATACCAGTCGCGCACATTGGGGAACTGGGTCAGGTTGACATTTTGCCATTCGTAGCGGGAAATCCACGGCCAGCACGCCATATCGACAATTGAATAGTCGTCGACAATATAGTCTCGGTCGGCCAGCCGTTTCTCCAGCACCGAATAAAGCCGGTTGGTTTCGGTCAGAAAACGCTCTTCGGCATAGGGCGCTTTGCCCTCGTTGAAGTGCACATAGTGATGGGTTTGGCCAAGCATCGGGCCCAGCCCCCCCATCTGCCACATCAGCCATTGATTGGCCTCTGCACGGGCAACCGGCTCCTTTGGGAAAAAGCGGTCATGCTTGTCGGCCAGATAGGTCATGATCGCACCGGATTCCATCAAGTGAACGCCATTGTCGCGATCAACGATCGCCGGAATCTTGTTGTTGGGACCGATCGCCAGGAATTCCGGCGAGGTCTGATCCCCCTGACCGATATTGATGGGATGGACCGTGTATTCAACACCCAGTTCTTCCAGCAAAATTGAAACTTTGCGTCCGTTGGGTGTGGTCCAAGTATAAAGATCGATCATTGATGGTCTCCGTTCAAAGGGTGAATTGGCGCAGGTATCGGCCTTGTCGGGCAGACTTTTGATACCATGCGCTCAGATATGCAAGGGCCGCCGCACCGGCAAGCCTATTGATCCTGTTTGGGCAAATATTCCTCATAGATGGAAAGCGCGTCTTCCAGCGAGCGGCTGCGATCCATATCGGCTCTTGTTTCCCGGGCGAGCGGGGTTTTTGCCAACAGGCGGAAAATCTCTGCTGCGCCGTCATGGAACCCGCTGGTCACCCCGGCGTCGGACAAGGTGCTGGCGATCTCTTCCATCTCGCCGATCCAGCGCTCTGAATCCGCCGGTATGAACGGAACCTGTGCCCGCATGGCAGACAGGGCTGCGGATTGGCTGAACGCAAATTCCTGCAAAAGGGTATCCAGAACGCCCAACCGCTTGGCCGCCAGCAAAACGGCTGTATGCAGCGTCCATGTCCCTTTTGTGAGACCCGCATAGGTCATTTTCAGGCCGGAGGCTTCACCGTAGTTTTCACCCGCTTCAATCACACGGATGCCCTGGCCATCCAAAGCCAGCATGGCGCTCAGTTCGGGACCGGAAACATAAAAACGCGGCCCCTCGCTGTTGGCAACTTTGCCGGGTGCCATACCAATGATGCCGGTATCGATAAACGGGGCACCGGCTGCGGTGATGATGGCCGCGACCTTTTGGGCGGTATCGGGGGAAACCGCGTTGCAGTCCACGTAAAGCGGGGTTTTGCCAAGTTCCTGCATCAGTGCTGCAATTCCGCTTGCCAGATCGATGGCGGCAGCGGGGGGAAGGATCGACAGGATCATATCGGCCTGGTCGACCACGTCTGCCCAGGTGTCGACTTCCCGCAACCCGGCGCTGCGCGACAGGGTGTGAGAATGTTCGCCTCTGCCCTGCAGGCAGGTGAAGACATCATGGCCGTGCTCGCGCAGAACCCGGCCCACCGCGTGGCCCATATCCCCCGGCATCATGATCGCAATGGTCCTGTTGGTCATCTTTTGTCTTTCTCCTGTCGGGTGATGATGCAAGGCTCAGGGATTCGGTCAAAATGATCAACATCTTCCATCCAATTCATGATAGCTTCCCCCAGTTATAAATCGCCAGACCGTTTGAGCCCGATGACACATGTTTCTTCATTACAAACCCCGCTGAAACTGGCCGTTGCCGGGTTGGGGGCCATTGGCATGGCAGTTGCCCGCCGGGTCGATCAGGGTGCCGTTGACGGTATCCAGCTGGTAGCTGTATCAGCGCAGGATCAGGACAGGGCGCGACGGCGGATTGCTGATTTTTCTACCCCGCCTGCCGTCGTCTCGCTTGCAGAGCTTTCAGACCTTGCTGATGTGATCGTCGAATGCGTGCCGGCCGCAGAATTTACACACCTGGCAAAACCCGCCCTGTCCAACGGCCTGTGTCAGGTGCCCCTGTCGGTCGGCGCCCTGCTGCAACAGCCGGATCTGATTGATCTGGCCGAAACCAATGGCGCGCGCATCATGATCCCAACCGGTGCCGTGATCGGTCTCGACACGGTTCGCGCCATGGCCGAGGGAACGATTCATTCTGTCACACTGCAAACGCGAAAACCGCCGGCCGGTCTCGCCGGTGCGCCACATCTGGTCAACAACAATATCGACATCAGCAATCTGGACGCGCCTTTGTGCGTGCTGCAGGGGTCAGCACGGCAGGCAGCGATCGGATTTCCAGCCAATGTCAATGTCGCGGCCGCGCTGGCGCTGGCCGGCATCGGTGCTGAACGGACACAGGTCGAAGTGTGGGCCGATCCGACGATTGACCGCAACATTCAGTCCGTGACCATTGTTTCCGATTCCGGTGAAGCCAACATGGTGATGAAAAATATTCCGTCTGATGAAAACCCGCGCACGGGTCGCATTGTCAGCAACAGCGTGATCGCCACCCTGCGGCGGCTGACAGCGACAATGGTAGCTGGCAGCTAGGGTCAGGGCCCGTTTCTTTGGCTTTTGACGAATGGCAGGAGTGCGGACTTTTTACCATTTTCAAATTGGATTGTTGTCGAGGTTGCGACGTGCCTATCATCGACACGTTGTTGCAATGATACCGTAGCTACAGCGCCAGTGTTGGCTTTTTATCTCGCCATCTTGTGAAATGAGATTGTCCAACACCGGATATATCGACGGCGGATATCCACTCCGTCAGGTGCCATCCAATCTATCACTGAAGTTTCAATTATGCCCACTTTTAAAAGATGAAGCGACGCTGCAGTGCGTCTGCACGAACTTACCACTCGCTCAACTCAAGCCTCTGAATGCCACATTCGGCATCACAACGGCGAATTTAGCTACCGCGGCCCAGGTTTGACCGCAGTAGCCTTCGTTTCTATTTGGCCGGATGGTAGGTGAACGGTCCGTCCACGATCACAAGCACCAATGCTTCCTTGTCTCCGGCGTTCGCATCGGTGTGAACCTGCCCACCGGGCTGAAACCAGTAGCCGCCCTCGGTGATGACGTCGGCGTTCTCCATGCTTTCGCCTTCAACAATGTGCTTGCCTGATCCTTCGAGCACAATGAGGCGGTAGTCCGCGTCATGGGAGTGCGGTTTATTTTGGAAACCGGGGGGAACCTTCAGCAGGAAGGCATGTGGTCCCGACTGCATATCGCCCCAAAGCATCGCCATAGGCGGCCCACCGTCACCGAACGGCACCCACTTGAGATTATCCATATTTCCAATCGCATATTTCATAGCCATCTCTTGGCTTCCAGCGGTTGCCACGATGGGCGCAAATGCCAGCGAAACAGCCGTGACGGCCATAGCAATCTTGGGAAATTTCATTTGGAAGTCCTCCTTAGTACAATTATTATAGTTTGTAGGTTTGCGATGCGACGAAATTCCCGCATCGACCCTTGATGATATAAAATTTTGCGCATTGCAGCAAACGCGCCACGTTTTGCGTCTCGCAGACTCTGGAAGCGAGACACGCTGACCTGGCAAATCTGCTTTTGAAGCCTCGGGCAGCAAATCCTCAACATCTGCCGTGCTCAGCGCAAAGCGATAGTGAAGTGTCGAGACCTGTCCCTTCGTAATCGGGAATAACGAATGATGGTTACTGGGTAGTTGGATCCATGAATTCAATCATCCGACCAGCAATCTTGTCGCCATATTCTTCAAGCGCAACGTGACCAGTATAAAGCAGGTGGAACTCAAGATTTTTTAAATCCCGCTCATGCCTACAAAACACACGAAGCCGAACTCCCCAGACAGAAGTTAGACCACGTCATGTACGGTTTGCTTTAGCCGGAGGTTGCAAGGTGGCCGATGTTACGTCCTCATTGCAAATGTATGCTAATTTGCGACCGAGCATTGAGGTCGTCAAAGGGCCCCAAACGCTTATTCGGCATCTTCAAACCCTATAAGTCCTGACCCTTCTGTATCGGATCTTTGCTATTGTTTCCTCATCAGCACCCTTGGCGAAGAGTGCTGATGAGGCGGTGTTTGGCGTCTGAGCCTTGTGGGCCACGTTGATGTGGGACCACGTTTACTAGCGAGCCAGCACCGTCTCTCTTTCATCGTCTCGAACAGTTGAATGTGGCCGATCAGGACCACGGATCAGAAGGAAGAGAGTATGGATATGGTATCACAGGAACAAATCATTGGCATAGATGTCTCACGCGATTGCTTGGACGTCCATTGCCTTCCGGATGGTTCTCGATTGCGCATTGCAAACACGGCACAGGGCCATGAGCAACTGGCTGAGATTGCGCACGACAGGCGTGCTTTGGTCTGTTTTGAAGCGACCGGCGGTCAGGAATGGC
>CAJQPW010000418.1 GCA_905480295.1 uncultured Rhizobiaceae group bacterium
TTGGCATGCTCCCGGCGGGCTTTACGATCGGTAGACGGCGGCTTGGAGGATGTGCGTGAAGTCTTTGTAGGGCGCTGTAATCTCAGCACCATATCAACAAGCGCCTGCTTGCTCAGCTTTTCCAAATCACTACGGTCCATGCACACATGGATTCAGAAATCACAACCGTTGGCAAGGGGGTGAGTAATTACATGGATTCAGTTCGATTTCTAACTTGGATATGTTAATGATTTTAGATATTCATCTACCTCGCTGCGGCAATGGAACATGAAGAAATTATACATTCTTCAAGTAGGAGAAGACATGAATTTTCTTAAAACGGCCCTGCTAGCCTCAGCAGCCTTTTGCGCTCTGTCAATTTCTACCGGAGCATCGGCTGCAGAGGTGAAGAAGATCGGACTGGCTGTACCTAACTTGCAGGCGGACTTTTTTAACCAAATCAAGTTTAGTGTCGAAGGATACGCGGGCAAACTTGGCATTGAGGTCATCGTTGTTGATGCTGAAAATGACACTGCCACACAGGTTAGTCAGGTGCAGGATCTCATTACGCAGGGAATTGATGCGTTGATCTACATCCCGGCGGGACCAGAAGCAGCCGTTCCAACACGCCTCGCACGCGCGATTGGAATTCCCGTCATCAACGTTGACCGTGAACCTGATGGCGAACCTGGTGATACCGTTATTTATGGTGAGAACGTTCTGTCGGCCTATCAGGTTTGCGATCACATTATTAAGAAAGCTGGTAGCAAAGGCAAAATGGTCGTAATCCATGGTCAGAAGGGAACAACGCCTGAAGTTCAGCGCTTCCATGGATGTAAACGAGCCATTGACGAAAATTCTGGTGTCGAGTTGGTCGCTCAGCAATGGAGCAAGCATTGGTCTCCCGACGAAGGTTTTCAAATCGCCCAGAACATGTTGCAGTCAAATCCTGACGTCACGATAATCTTTGGTCAGGCCGATGGTCTCGCCATGGGAGCAGCTAAAGCAGTCCAGCGTGCAGGTTTGGCAGACAAGGTCATTGTTGGTGGATATGACGGAGACGGTGCCGCTCTGGAATCATTAGTTAAGTGCGATACTCCATTCATCGTGACAGCTACCCAAAGCACTCAGGCTATGGGAGTGCTTGCCGTGAACTCTGCGATCGCCGTGAGTCATGGTGCATCCGTACCAGCTCGCCAGATACTAAACGCAGTTCTGACGAAATGTGCGGACGCTGCCAAGTTTGTAGAAAAGCATCCCTAAGATGTTGTTCAAACAGCAAAATCTTACGCTATTCCAACAGCTTGATCTACGCCCACCAACCAATTCAACCAAAGTCATGAATAATTTGGGCTACTGGCTGGATACGCACATAGGGGAAGTACACATGCTGAAACTAATCCAGTTCGGTAAGGTGGCCATTGTTATGTTGCTCTTGAGCCATTTCGGCGGCCATAGTCTGAGACGTTTTGAGCGGGGAGTAGCTTGATGATACGGGTTTTAGCAGTTGTGGCGAATATTGGCTTGATAGGAACGGCTATTTATTTCTGGATGGCGCGACAAGGCATGCCGGACACCTGGGAGAAATGGTTCTTCTTTTCGATGATGTTGGTTGCCCCAGTTTTGAGCCTTGCTGCTTTGTTGCTTACTGGTAATAGGAGGGCTGGATGATGGGCATCAAAAATCTGGATTGGTACAAGATCACACGACAGCAGTTGGTTCCCGTTCTTGTCGCTTTGATGATGATACCGATAGTCGTTTTGATTATGATACCGATAGCGTTGCATCTTTGGTTTTTCGTGCTTGACAGCCAGTGAGTAATATTCAGGGGGAGGCTGGACTCACATTTCAAGTGCACCACTGGTTTCGATTATCTTTTGAATGAAGGCCTCTTCAGGCGTTCTGTAGCCGAGGCACTTTCTCGGCGTTGAGTTGAGTAGATTCTGGATCGTCTCAATGTCTTTGTCTGTATAGTCAGATATGTCGGATTTACGGGGCATAGGGAAGCCGGTTTGCGTCAGCGTTGCAGACAGCTTGGCGACTTCCAAGGATTTGCGTTCAGGGTTTGACCTTCACCTGCGAAATGCGAATTTGCACGACGAGGACGCACAAGTTTTGGCGACCGGTCGGCGACATCTCGATGCTGATAGGGACACGCCCTTAAAGTCGTTCAGCGTGAGCTACAATCCTGGACTGGGAGACGCAGGCGCAACCATTTTGGCGCATGTATTTCCAGCGTCGATGACGGAGCTAGGCCTGGTTGGATGTTCCATTAGTGACACAGGAGGCCGCGCCATCCTCCATTGGGCAAAGTCCGCACCAAACCTGCAGATGATCTGCGTTGAGGGCAACAACTTCTCTGCTGAATTGAAGTCGCAGTTCAAGAAATTGGCTGCAGCTGACCGGTCCACGCTGGTCGTGATCTGACGTACACTGCGGTGATACCCTCCACCCCATACAGACGGCATCGGAAATCGATTTCAAGCACCGTACAGCGGCCTCAACGCGGTCTCCGCAATCATGCGCTGAGGATAGAGAGTGCGTGCCAGCGGCCCGTTATTTGCAAAGATTGGAGCGGCCGCAAACCTGCGCGAAAACCGACTTTCTGACGAACTCCAAACAGCTGTGGATGGAAACTTTTCATTAACCTAAATGCCATGGTAGGCGGCAACAATTTTTCCTTGGTTTATCATTTAAACAAGGAAAACGCATGTCCGAACTCATCAACGTATCCACGTCAGAAATCGAACCGAACCCTCATCGAAATCTGGAAAGGTATCCATATATCGAAAAGAAGATTGAGGCATTGCTTCGGTCGATCAAAGATGTCGGATTCCTTGAGGGCGTCATCGGACGCCG
>CAJQPW010000419.1 GCA_905480295.1 uncultured Rhizobiaceae group bacterium
GGTTGAACTTCAATCTGTCCAAACCCGCGACCGGACAATCGAATAACGACACCTTCAATGCCCCCGTCCCGTACCAGCAGGTTCGACCCGATGCCGACCACCATAACCGGCACGTCTGCCGGCAGTATTTTCAAAAACTGCGACAGGTCATCCACATCGGCGGGCGAAAACAGCAGATCAGCCGGTCCCCCCACCTGAAACCAGGTAATTTTGGCCATCGATGCATCGACGGTCAGCCGGCCACGTATGTTTGAAACATCAAGGCGGTCAAGCAGCGTTTGCCCGCTCATTGCAATGTCGCCAGTTCACCCGGCAAGGCATGCGCCCAAGCCGTAATATTTCCGGCACCGAGAAAAATCACATAATCGCCCGGTTTGGCGATATCCCGCACCATGCCAGCCACTTCTTCAGGTGCATCAATGGTGCGCACATCACGGTGACCACCACTTCGCATCGCCGATGCCAGGGTCGAGGCATCCACATTTTCTATCGGGGATTCTCCTGCGGCATAAACCGGTGCAACAATCACCGTATCCGCATCATTGAAACACCCACTGAATTCGTCAAAAAGATCATTCAACCGGCTGAACCGGTGGGGTTGCTTAATCGCTATCACCTGCCCTTCACCCGCAGAACGAACCGCAGTGCGGGCTGCTTTCAGCACCGCAGCAATTTCCACCGGGTGATGGGCATAATCATCATAGACCTCGACACCGTTCCACGAGCCGGTATGGGTAAAGCGCCGACGCACGCCTTCGAACTTGCCCAATCCACGACGAATGGAATCGGCATCAACCCCCAATTGATGGGCCACGGCAATCGCAGCCGTTGCGTTTGAAACATTGTGAATACCGGGCATGGGCAGCACCAATTGTTCCATATGGACGTCGGTTCCAGTCTTGCGGTCATGGATGGTGACGTCAAAAACTGTATTCGAACCCTGCGGCTCAACCCGGTGGAAACGAACGTCTGCCTGTGGGTTGCTGCCATAGGTGACAAGCCGCCTATCCTCGATGCGGCTGACGAGAGCCTGAACTTCCGGATGATCGATGCACATCACGCCGAATCCGTAAAACGGCACGTTTTCAACGAAGGTTTTAAATGCATCCTTTGCCTTGTCGAACGTGCCGTAGTGATCAAGATGTTCAGGGTCGATATTAGTGACAATGACAACATCTGCCGGCAGACGCAGAAACGTGCCGTCGCTTTCATCGGCCTCAACCACCATCCACGCACCATCCCCCATGCGGGCATTGCTGCCGATGGCATTGAGTATGCCACCATTGATAATGGTTGGATCGAGCTCACCGGCCTCCAGCAATTGACCAACCATGGAAGTGGTCGTGGTTTTGCCGTGGGTGCCTCCCACAGCAATCGATTGCTTGAAACGCATCAGTTCGGCGAGCATTTCGGCTCGACGCACTACGGGAAGGCCGCGATTTTTCGCTTCGATCCGCTCCGGATTGTCAGCTTTTATCGCCGAGGATGCGACGACAACTTCGGACGCGCCAAGATTATCGCCATGGTGCCCGACATGCACCTCAATGCCCTTGTCTCGCAGACGCTGCACATTGGCCCCATCATTTTGGTCAGAACCCTGAACTGGATAACCAAGATTGTGCAGCACTTCAGCAATCGCGCTCATGCCGATCCCACCAATACCTACGAAGTGAATCAGACCGATATCGTCCGCCATGCGCATGGGAAAATTCCTTAGATTGTGTAGACCACCTGCTAGATGTGCAGATGAACCAGGTCAGCCAGCCGTGGTGCCGCATCCGGCACGCCAGCCTTTTTGGCGTTTTCCGCCTGTATTGCAAGGCTTTCAGGGTCTTTCATGGCATCACTGAGCATTTTTGCCAGCTTATTTGGGGTCAGCTCCCGTTGACGGATCATCGTCGCCCCCCCGGCTGCCGCCAATCCCGCAGCATTAGCACCCTGGTCATCATCCAGCGCACCCGGCAGAGGAACCAGTAGGCTGGGACGTCCGATCAGGGCCAGTTCGCTCACCGATGACGCACCGGAACGACAAATAACCAGGTGAGAGCGTGATATCCGGTCCGGCATGTCACGGTAAAAATCATTGACCTCCGACTCAACCTCCAACTGCAAAAGCGCTGTGCGGGTCCGTTCCGCATCTTCTGGTCGTGCTTGCAGGGTTACCGTCAGACGGTCCCGTTCGGTTCGCTCCAGTTCGGCAAGCGCTTCAGGCAATATATCTGAAAAAAATCGCGCACCCTGACTGCCCCCAAATACCAGCAGGTGAAACGGGTCGTCCAATTGAGCAGCTACATAGGGCCGGTTCGCTGCATTGTGGGCCAGTTCACGCAGGGGATTGCCCGAAACAGTCAGGGCGGCCCCGGCCAATCCGTCCTGGTTCTGAATGGGAAACCCGGATGCAATTGCTGTCACCCGACTGGCAAGAAATCGATTGGCCCTGCCCATGATGGCGTTCTGCTCATGCAGGATTGTTGGCACACCTTTGTGGCTGGCAGCCAGCAGTGGTGGAACTGTTGGATACCCACCAAACCCAACCACCGCGTGCGGTTTGATTTGGGACATCAGTTTGCGCGATTGCAGATAACCCTGCAGCAGATGCGTAAACGTTCGCATAAGCGCAATTGGCGACCGGCCACGAAAGGTTGTTGAACGGATAATATGAATTTCGCTGGCCGGAAACTCCGCCGCAAAACGTTCAGCCCGCTCGTCTGTGGCCAAGTGGACCGTCACACCCCGTTCGACCAGTTCCTGCGCCAGCGCATGCGCCGGAAACAGATGTCCCCCGGTACCACCAGCAGACAATAAAACAGTCTTGGTCATCGGCTAGGTTCCAGCCGCGAGTGGTTGGGCCATTGACGCGGGACCAATGCGGACAGAAGTCCGCCGGTAGGTATCAGCGCGCTTGCGACTCAACGCCAGCACCAACCCCATTCCCAGGGCAACCGCCATCAACGAAGACCCACCATAAGAAATGAATGGCAGCGTCATGCCCTTTGCCGGCATCAAGCGCAGATTGACGCAAATATTGATGATGGCCTGAAATCCGAACATCAGCACCAGGCCGGATACGGCGAGTTGCACGAAACGATCCCGTTCCTGCAAACCGTGATACAGACCGCGCAGAACAACGAAAGCAAAGGTGGCAACAAGAACCATGGTCAAGAGGATACCAAATTCTTCTGCTGCCACGGAAAAGATAAAGTCGGTGTGGCTGTCCGGCAGGCCATATTTGACCTGCCCTTCTCCCGGACCTCTGCCAAGCCAGCCGCCATTGGTGATGGCCTCAAGTCCTCGGTCAACCTGAAAATTGTCACCGGTGCCGGTGATGAACCTGTCAATCCTGGTGGTGACATGGGGAATTGCCACATAAGCTGCCAACACGCCAACCACGCCAAATCCACCAAGCAACATGATCCAGATCCATGGCATTCCCGCCATGAAGAACATCGTCCCCCAAATGAATGACAACAGCACCGTCTGACCAAAATCAGGTTGGGTGATAAGCAAGGCCGCACACAGGCCGAACAGAAGAATGGAAAGCAGGTTGCACGGCATGTCAGGCCGACGCGAGCTTTCTGAAAACAGCCAGGCCGTAACCACAACAAATACCGGTTTGAGAAATTCAGAAGGCTGCAGCAATAAAGGCCCGACTGCCAACCAGCGCGTGGCACCCTTTGCAGCATAACCGATGAATGGAAGGGCGATCAGGGCCAGCAAGGTGCCTGCCAATACAATCAACGACCACCGCCGTACCTGTCGGACACTTAAAAACGATGTCCCAACCAGAATGGCGATCGCGGGCAGAAGGAAAAATGCATGCCGTTTCACAAAGTGGAAACTGTCATCAATGCGCAACCGGGGTGTCACCGATGGACTGGCCGAGAGCGACAGCAGAAAGCCACATGCCAGCAACAGCATCGCTGCGGCCAACAGATATTTGTCAACGGTCCACCACCAGTCGGAAACCGGGCTCTTGCGCGCGCGTGACATCATGGGACTACACCTTTATCTTCTCGAACCCGTCCAGGCCCTGAACGGCCTGTTTGAACGCCTCGCCCCGTTTCTCAAAATTGGGAAACTGGTCAAAGCTGGCAGCCGCCGGTGATAACAACACAACCGGTGGATTTACCGGTTGGGTTCCTGAAACACCTGCAACGTCAGCCGCTGCCCGTGCTGCGTCCTCGGCTGCATGGTTAACAGCTTGTTGTAATGTGCCAGCAATTTCATAAGGAATCGTATCACTGAGCTGAGAAGCAAAATTTCCTGCAGATTCGCCAATAAAATAAGCTTTTTCGATGCGCGAAAAGTGCGGTGCAAGGGATTCAATTCCCCCATCCTTGGCCAGCCCTCCGGCGATCCAGTGGACCTTTTCAAAGCTCGACAACGCAGGCGCAGCAGCCTCTGCATTGGTGGCTTTGGAATCGTTGATAAACAGTACGCCCTGCACATGACCGACCTGCTCCATGCGGTGCGCAAGACCGGGAAAGCTCTTAAACCCCTTCAGGATATCTTCATCAGACAGGCCAAGTCTTCGGCAGGCAGACAGGGCAGCAGCTGCATTTTGTCCATTATGACGCCCCCGCAACGATCCGATGGCCGTTAGAGACATGATTTTCTGACCACTGCCATCGACGAGACAATCCCCGTCAAATCCGATATCCGAGCCAATGCCTTCCGAACCGGAAATGCGGGCAAGCGCGGTACCATTTTCAGCCAGTTGCTCGGCGATTGTCAGACAAATGTCATCATCGACCCCAACCACAGCGAAATCGCTGGCCGCAACCAATCGTTCCTTGATTGATGCATAATTTTCTATCGTGCCGTGACGCTCAAGATGATCGGGCGTAACATTCAACAAGATCCCGATATCAGGACGCAGAGAGGGAGCAAGATCAATCTGATAGGATGAACATTCTACCACATATACCTGATTGGCTTGCTGGGGTTGAATTGGATCCAGATCAAGCACGGCACGCCCGATATTGCCGCCCATCTGAACATTGCGCCCGGAAGATGAAAGAACGTGGGCAATCAATGCTGTGGTGGTCGATTTGCCATTGGTACCGGTAATCGCGACAAAGGACGCCTTGCAGTCTGGCCGGTCGAACAGCCGCGAAAACAATTCGATATCACCGATGATTTCCACTCCGGCACGATGCGCCAATTCCACCGACCAATGCGGTTGCGGATGGGTCAGCGGCACTCCCGGAGCCAGAACAAGCGCCGAGAGCGTCGTCCAGTCCAGATCCCGCAAATTGCCAGTCTCGATGCCCTGTTCGCGAGCACTTTCGACACTGGCGGGATTGTCATCAAATGCCGTTACACGGACACCACCAGCAACCAGAGCCTTGGCGGTAATCAGACCGGAACCGCCCAACCCAAACAGTGCAACGTGATCTGAGGCAAGAATATCGACCGGAACCATGGCGCTTTACCGCAGTTTCAGCGTCGCCAGACCGGCCAAAGCGAACATGATTGAAATGATCCAAAAACGTATAACCACCTGGCTTTCGGTCCATCCCAGCTGTTCGAAATGGTGATGAATGGGTGCCATTTTAAACACACGTTTGCCGGTCATTTTGAAGGACGCTACTTGGATGATGACGGAAAGCGCTTCCATGACGAACAAGCCGCCAATGATGACCAGGACAATTTCATGTTTGGCGGCCACGGCGATCGTGCCGAGCATGCCACCTAGAGCAAGCGAGCCGGTATCACCCATAAAAATAGCGGCCGGTGGCGCGTTAAACCAAAGAAACCCAAGCCCTGCACCGATCACAGCACCGCAGATAATCGCCAATTCACCCGTGCCGAGCACAAAGTGGATTTGCAGGTAATCAGCAAACACCTTGTTACCGGCCAGATAGGCAATAACCCCGAATGACGCTGCTGCAATCATCACCGGCACGATGGCAAGGCCATCAAGACCATCGGTGAGATTCACCGCATTACCGGCAGCAACAATGACAAAGGCGCCAAATACGATGAAAAACCAACCCAGTTGCAGGATCAGGTTTTTAAAGAAGGGGAAGGCCAGTGCGCTGGACATGTCGACGCCGGACACGGAGGACGTCTGATCGCCCAAAAGCATGATGCAGGAGCAGGCAATTCCGGCGATGATGAATTCCAGCAGTAGGCGAATGCGGCCGGAAAATCCCTTGTCGCTTGACTTGGTAACCTTCAGATAGTCATCGTAAAACCCGATTGCACCAAAGGAAACGGTGACCAGCAATACGGTCCAGACATAGACGCTGGACAGGTCTGCCCAGATCAGCGCCGAGCCGATCAGACCGACAAGGATCATCAATCCTCCCATCGTCGGCGTACCAGCCTTCTTAAAATGCGTTGCGGGGCCATCGGCCCTTATCGGCTGGCCTTTCTTTTGCCGTCCTCGAAGCGATCGAATGATGCGTGGGCCAAACAGGAATACGATGAGAATCGATGTAAACAGCGCACCGCCCGTACGGAAAGTGATGTAGCGAAACACATTTAAAAGAGGAATTGTGTCGCCAAATTCAGTGGCCAGAAAATGAAGCATCTTGTCCTGTCCGGCGATGTTCAATCGCCCGTCTAGTAATCAGTTTTGTCCCGAAGACGAAGCCGCCGGAGATGAAGCAGTTATCAGCAATTCATCGACCAGGCGCGCGAATTTCATCCCCAACGAAGCCTTGACCATAATCGCATCCCCACCGCGCAGTTGCCTTCGCACATGGGGGATCAATTCATCGATTGTCGCTGTGTGCACACAGTCGACCCGCTTCGCAAGGGATTCTTGCAGAAATTTCATGTCCGGCCCGGCGAGAAACACCGTGTTGATTGCGTGATCCACAATTGAATCGGCAAGGCCAGCGTGCAATTCCGGCGACGTGGGGCCCAATTCCAGCATATCACCCAACACCGCTATGCGGCGCCCCGCATCCTTGACCGGTGTTGCAGAGAGCAGTGCCAAAGCCGCCCGCATACTGGTGGGATTGGCATTGTAACTTTCATCAATCAGGATCGCTTTGTTGTCATCAGCACCGATTGTGTGACGCTCTCCCCGCCCCTTGACCGCCCGAATGTCAGCCATCGCCAGCCCGGCCAGAGCGAGATCGGCACCAACAAGGTTACAGGCTGCAAGAACGCCCAACATATTTTGCGCAATATGAGCGCCAGGCGCACCAACCTTAACCACCATGGCCTGACCCATGACTGTCGTTGTCAGGCATGAGCAGGACCCGTGCAAGACCAGTTTTTCGCAACGGACATCCGCATCATCGCTGCTGCCAAATGTGACAAACCGGTTTACCCCGGCGTCTTCAGCATATTTTTTCAACAATGGCAGGCGCTGATCATCTCCGTTGACCACCGCGACACCATCGGCGTCCAACCCAAGAAATATTTCAGCTTTGGCCTTGGCAATTTCGTCGACATCTCTGAATGCACCCAGATGAACCGCCGCCACATTCATCACCATCGCCACATGCGGGCGCGCCATTTTCACCAACGGCGTGATTTCGCCTGGGTGGTTCATCCCAATTTCGATCACGGCAAACTTACTGTCTTCCGGCATACGCGCCAATGTCAGCGGGACACCCCAATGGTTGTTGAACGAAGCCACGGCCGCATGAACCTTGCCAGATGGTGCAAGTGCAACACGTAGCGCTTCTTTGGTGGTGGTTTTCCCCACCGATCCGGTCACTGCAATCACCCTTGCCTGTGTCCGTGCCCGGGCTGCAATGCCGAGTCGTTCCAAAGCCAGCAAAACGTCATCTACGACCAAAAGCGGACCACAATCCGGCCCCAAACGCTCCACCCACTCTTCGCTGACGACAGAAACCGCACCGCCCTGGGCATGGGCAGCTGCAACAAATTTATGCCCATCGTGCACATCGCCCTTGATAGCAAAATAGGCTTCGTCGTTTGCGATGGACCGACTGTCTATCGACAGGCCTGAAATGGCTTCGGGCATGGTGCCGACCACGCGTGCCTGCAATGCTTCTACCATGGCGGGGACAGTCCATAAAACCTCGTTCATGACCGCTCCTCCAGCGCCTGCGCCAGCACCTTATGGTCCGAGAATGGCAAGATTTCAGAACCCACTATCTGCCCTTCCTCATGCCCCTTGCCAGCAACCACGAGACTGTCGCCAGCCTGCAATTCGTCAACAGCAGCGGCAATGGCCTCAGCCCGGTCGCCAATTTCCACTGCCCTGGGGCAGGCTGCCAGAATTTCTGAGCGCACCTGTGCGGCATCTTCGGTTCTTGGGTTGTCGTCTGTAACGATGATGCAGTCAGCCAACCGGTTGGCAATTTCTCCCATGATCGGCCGTTTGCCGGGATCCCGGTCCCCACCACAACCAAACACCAATACCAGACGACCGGTGGTGTAAGGCTTCAATGCCAATAATACATTTTCCAGCGCTTCCGGCTTATGGGCATAATCCACGTAGGCGGGAGCACCCTCTGCAGTCTGGCCGATTAATTCCAGACGCCCTGAAGCTCCTTTGAGTGACTCAAGACTATTGAGCGCAACGGCTGCATCTGTCCCGGTGGCAATCGCCATCCCGGCAGCAACCAGCGCATTGGCCATCTGGAACTCCCCAGCCAGCGGTAATTCAATGCGATAAATCCGGCCCACATGCTCGATTTCGCCAATTTGGGAAAACCGATGCTGCTCAACCCGTTTCAGACATAGGAAATCGCCCTTGCGACCAACGGTCTTAACATCAAGCCCGCGTGCGTTGGCTGCTTTGATCACCGCACCCGCATAGACATCATCGGCAAAAATTACCGCGGGTTGACCGGGCTGCAACAAGGTATCAAACAAACGCATTTTTGCCGCAAGATACTCATCCACTGTGTCGTGATAGTCGAGATGGTCTCGCCCCAGATTTGTGAACCCGCCTGCCGACAGACGAACGCCGTCCAGGCGCCGTTGATCGAGACCATGAGAGGACGCTTCCATCGAACAATGGGTCACGCCTTCAGCGGACAATTCAGCCAACAGCGCCTGCAGCAATACCGGGTCGGGCGTGGTCAGTGATCCATAATCATCGCGGCCAGGTGAAAAGACACCGATGGTGCCAATCATCGCCACGATCCGTTCATCGGAAAGCCATATCTGCCGCAGAAAGGAAGCTACAGAAGTTTTGCCAGCTGTACCGGTCACCGCTGCAATCGTTTGCGGCTGAACGCCGTAGAACCGTGCAGCCATTTTGGCAACCGACCGGCGCACATCCCTGGATCGCACAACCGGTAGGGTCACATCATCGACCACCGCGTCATCGGCGACCAACAGAGCAATTGCCCCAGCAGCCACGGCATCCGGTACAAACCGAATGCCATCAACCACGCTGCCCGGCATCGCCGCAAACAGAGACCCCGGTTTCACCGCGCGTGAATCGACCGTAATGGCAGAAATTTCGGCATCCGAAGTTGTGCTATCGCCGCGTTCAATCAGTTTGCTCAACAGCATTTCAAGGACACCCTTGTTCAATCTTACCGGCGATACGAGGACAGCATGGCGGTATCACGAACACGAAAATCTGGTTCCACACCAAGCAGAGGCGCTGATCGCTTGACGATATTGGCCACAGATGGTGCAGCGTTCATGCCCGCTGTTGCGTATCGCTTTCCCTTTTCGGGTTTGGGCTCGTCCAATATCACCAATACGACATATTTGGGGTCGGTGACCGGAAAAGCCGATAAAAACGCATTGAAGCGGTGGTCATTCGAATAACGCCCCTTGATCACCTTTTCAGCCGTTCCGGTTTTGCCACCCACAAGAAATCCGGCCACTTCCGCGCGTTTACCAGATCCGCGCAACACATTCAGTCTCATCAGATAACGCATGGCCTGCGCGGTGGAAGGCTTGAGCACCTGCTTGGCGATGCCATCGGCTTGTTTTTGACTGCGCGGAAACAGTGTTGGTTCGATCAACTTACCGCCATTGACCAGCGCAGCGGCGGCAACGGCCGTCTGTAGCGGCGTTGTAGAAACGCCATGGCCATAGGAAATCGTGATCGAGTTGACCTTTTTCCAGACCTTGGGTTGGGTCGGGCGGGCAATTTCAGGCAGCTCAAGACCTGACATTTTGCTCAGCAATCCCATGCGGGTCAGGAAGGCCTGATGGCCTTTAATACCGACCACATCCGCCATTTTTGCCGTTCCGATGTTGGAGGAATAAATGAACACTTCAGGCACCGACAAAATGCGCCGCTTGCCGTGAAAATCCTTGATGGTAAAGCGCCCGATCCGTATCGGATTGCGCGCATCAAAACGGTCCCCAAGTGAAACTTTCCCGCTGTCCAGTGCCATGGCAGTGGTAAAGGTTTTGAACGTCGAACCCATTTCAAAAAGTCCTGCTGACATCCGGTTCAACCGGTCCTTTTTCAACGCGTCGACCGGGTTGTTGGGGTTATAGTCAGGCAGCGACGACATCGCTACGATCTCACCGGTGTGCACATTCAGTACTACCCCTGCTGCCGCAATCGCCCGGTATTTCTTCATCGCTTCGGACAGGGTTTCACGCACAAAGTGCTGGACCCGCAGGTCAACTGAGAGCTGGATTGGTTCCAGTTGCTTTTTAACAGCAAAACCGGATGCATGAAATTCCCGCAGCCAGGTGTCATCGAGATATTTTTCAACCCCGGCAATGCCCTGGTTGTCGATATTGGTGTGACCGAGAATATGGGATGCCGTTTCTGCCGCGGGATAAAAGCGCTGGCTTTCAGGTCTAAACCCAATACCCGGTAATCCCAATGCCAGAATATCGGCCTGTTGCCCGGGTGTGAGTTCCCGTTTCAGCCAAACAAAACCCTGCCCGCTTTTGAGCTTTCGCATCGTGCTTTTAAATTCGAGGTCGGGGAGAACCGTGACCAGAGATTCAAAAATCTCATCCGGTCTGTCGATGAATTTGGGCTCGGCGAACAGCGACTGCACTTCGATATCGAGTGCCATAATCTGGCCGTTGCGGTCGAGAATTCGCGGTCGACTTGCAGCCAATGCCATGTCGACGCCGCGGTGAACCGCGGGGCCATCCTCACCGAATGAGGCAAGATACATGAGGCGACCCTGAATGATCACAAACAATGCTGCGATACCAAACATGACCACAAAAATGCGGTCTCTGGTCTGGCCCGTTTGGTCATGGGTCACGCCAGAATAGTTAAAAAGCGGCCTGATCAGTCGCGCCATGAATTTAAGCGGTCGCACCATCAGTTGTTACCCGCCTTGTCAATCAATGCACCTATACCCCCGGTAACCGCACCATCCTGCTCCTGTGCAAATATTTCCTGATCACCATCTCCTCGCTCCACCCGCAGACCGGGCAATTCGCTGATGTCGATGATCTGTGTTGATTCCATAGGCTGTAACTGCAGCTGCTCATTGAACTGGCTGGCAATGCGCTCCAGCCTTGCAGGCGCAGTCTCCAAAGCCCAGTCCGCTTCCAGCAATGCGATCTTGCGATCCTGTGCTGAAATCTGGGCTTGCAGCGTGTCGAGTTGCTTAGCAGCCAGTTCTGCTTCGTGTTTGATCTGAAATGTGTAGATGGCTCCAGCTGCTGCCATCGCCATGAGCACTGAATCGGTAATGCGAATCATTCCGACCTCCCATTCCTCTTGACCTCAGCCAGACGAGGAAGACCGAAAATTTCCCGACCCCCATCACGCGGTGGATGTTCGGTGCGCAAAGCACTGCGCAATTTGGCTGAGCGGGCTCTTGGGTTTTCACCTGCCTCGCCAGCAGAGGCAGATACAGCGCCCCGTTTGATCTGCTTAAACGTCAGAGGCTTGTCATCCACCGGTGGCAGATGTCGGGACCCACCCGGGGCTTCCGCCCGGTCCTGCAAAAATCGCTTCACCAGTCGATCTTCGAGCGAATGGAAAGTGACAATCACCAACCGGCCCTGCGGCTTCAAAATGCGTTCGGCAGCCAGAAGCGCATCGGCCAATTCTTCCAATTCGCGGTTCACGAAGATTCGCAGAGCCTGAAAGGTGCGGGTTGCCGGGTGAATTCGGTCCTTTGGATTGCGCCCCAGCACATCCTCCACACATTTGGCCAGTTGCAAGGTGGTTGAAAACACCTCTTTTTCCCGTCTTTCAGTTATCTCAGCCGAAATACGCGAGGCCTGGCGTTCCTCACCCAATATGCCGATCACGCGGGTCAAGTCTGAACGTGCCATCGTGTTTACCACATCAGCCGCGCTGACCCCGGTCTGTTCCATGCGCATGTCGAGCGGTCCGTCTTTTTGAAACGAAAAACCACGTTCGGCCTGGTCAATCTGCATCGACGAAACACCGATATCAGCAACAACGCCATCCACTTCTTCAAAGCCTGCGGCGCGGGCCAGAGCGTCGAGATTGGAAAATCGGCCCTGCTGCAAAATCAGATTAGGGTCATGGGCAGCAACCAATGCCGCTCCCGCGGCGATCGCATCGGGATCACGGTCAATTGCAACAACCTTTGCGCCACGCTCAAGAATAGCGCTTGTATAGCCGCCAGCTCCAAAAGTCGCATCAATGTGGATTTCACCATCAACCGGCTTGAGCGCCCGCAACACTTCGGCAAGCATAACCGGAATATGAGGCTGGTTTGGCACTGCGTGGGGCATCAGATACTCAGCACCCTTCGTGGTGTTTCGCACTTTCGCTCGCCCGTATCTTCGTATCGCGGGTAGGAAATTGCTGCTGGTTGACGGTAGTCTGGCAAACTTGACCTGCACTGATGCACCCCAACCTGGTTGAAAATCAAATGACAGGCACGCCAGACAACACCTTCACATCGGTTAACCGAATATGAATCGAGAGTGTTAAGGGTTGGTTTACAATTCCATCGAAACCGCGAGGTTTTTCATGATTTTCACCGAACAAATCCAAGCCGGTCACACGCCGTCTCAGAAATAAGGCCAGCTGGCCTGTAAGCCGGGTTCTGTGCACTTCGGCAAGCCGAAGGCGATAGCCATTCCTCTGGGGCACACATTGCTATGTGCCTCAATGCGACCCACCCGAACGCTCCCACCTGAAAACGGGTTGACCCGGTTTGCACCGGATGTGGCGTTCCTATTCGGTCTTGCTCCCGGTGGGGTTTACCATGCCACCCCCGTTGCCGACGGCGCGGTGGGCTCTTACCCCACCTTTTCACCCTTCCCTCTTGGAGAGGAGGTTTGTTTTCTGTTGCACTTTCCCTGGGGTCACCCCCGCCGGGCGTTACCCGGCACCGTGTTTCCATGGAGCCCGGACTTTCCTCCCCTCACCATCTTTCGACGTTGCAAAGGGCGGCTATCCGGCCAGCTGGTCCGTCTAATTGGCCTCAATTTGGAAAATGGTCAAAGGGAAAATGCAATCAGCCGAAGCGATGATCAGATTTCACGCATGATGTTTTCAACGCGGCGGCAATAATGACGGCTGATGCGGTTCATTTTCTTGGCGCTGTGACCTGCGTTGTATTTCAATATGGTTCCACAGGTAGAACCCCCTCCAAGACGATGCGCCTTGCCGAGATACTTCATTCCAAACTGAATATTGGTGTCGGGATGATAAAGGTGCTTCATCTCACCTTCATATCCAATGAAGCGGGCCGTTCGCGGCAAAATCTGCATCAGGCCGATTTCGCCCGCGCGCCCTCGGGCTTTGGGGCGATAATTGCTTTCAACTTCGACCACGGCCAGGGCCAGTTTCAGAGGAACGCCATTGGCCTTTGCATGTTTTGCAATCATGTCACCATAGAGATGACGGCCTTGGGCCACTTTTTCCTTACCGGTGAGACGCCTTTTCTTCGCGAATGGATCGCTTGGTTCAATCAACGGGGGCAGAGCATTTTCTTCCAACCATTTCGCGTCTGCAACCGATACCCGCGACGTGGATGATTGGCCGGAAAGAAACAGTGGTGCAAAAGCGAATGAAGCTTTCGAAGGCTGACTATAAGAAGATTGGTTGGTTTGGCATGCGGAAAGCAGCATCGGGAAGACAATAGCGGTCGCCAGCAGTTTAAATTTCATTTGCCTTCATTCCCGCATTTTCAAGGCATGTCGCATTGGGAAGAAAACGACCGCCAAACTCCCGTGGTCAGTCTTTTTTTCATCCTGCTGCCCCCGGTGTCAACCTGTGTCAACCAGAAGAGCAACACCGCTCCCAAAACTGCGATTCACCCGTGCTTAATTTTCCCTTAACTCGTTAAATGACGGCAATGTGGCGAGAATGGGTCAGCATCAAGAATTTGCCACATTTGTGCCAGTCGCCTTTCATTTCATACCATGCAACCGGGACTGGGAGCGGTTGTGCTGGGCCTTAATCAGGCCACCGCCAACACCAGATTTTCCCTGCGGCAACCTGTTGAGGGCCAAAACTAGTCGGTGCAACCCGCCGCGTCGTAGATCACGCCATCCAGCTCAAACTCACCTGCCCAGGTGATGCCGCCATCGTAACATGTGTCTGCGATGGTTGATGTCGACGCGGTCGTGTTGCCTGTGCTGTCGGTGAAGGTGTAGTCATTGTCATTCACGTTCCCAAGGTTAAGGCCAGCATCCAGGTCACCATCAAAGCTATTGTCGGCGATGATGGCGGTCACCGGCTCGCCGCCGGCTTTGGCAGAAATCCCGTTGGCGACGGCATCCGGATTGGCGGCTCTGTCAAAGTTCACGTCGAAACTGTTGCCTGTCAGGGTGACCGTATTGCTGGAGGCCGACGGGGTTGCAATCGCTACAGCATTCAGCGGCAAGATAATTTGTGTAGACCCAGTGGTTGAGCTGCTTGCCGTTCCTTGCCAATCCAGCTGCACCGTGCTGTCGGTCATCTGCAGATTCTGGAAAGTCATGCTGGCGCTAGAGCCGATACCAGCCCAGTCTACATCAATCGTCACATCCCCTCCAATTGAGGTCGCGCTGATGTCGCCGGTGGTTTGTACGGTCAGGATGCTATCGCTCACCTGAAGTTCACGATCGCCTATTGAACCAGCAAGTGCGAAGAACCCGCTAGGTATAATGATATCTCCAGCCCCCGTTGAGGCCGCGCTCATGGCGCCCGCACTTCCTGTTAGTGTGCTATTTCTGACGGTAGAATTGCCCGGCCCAATAAGTAGACCCGCGACAAAATTTTTGATGCTTGCATCGGTGGTTGACTCTGCCGATAGATCACCGACCCAGCCCGACAGGTTACTGTATTCAATAGTTGATATTACGTAGTTGTTGTCACTTGTACCCATACCATAACTGGAGACGTTGATGGACTCAATTTGGGCGCCGCTTTTCTGAGTGTCCAACCCAAAACTAATTGAGTGATATCAGTTGTTTGTGATTCATTCAGATTTTCAAAGATTCGAAGGAACACACAATGGTTTGGACCGATACAACTCGTATCCGATATGATCGTATTGGCGGACGTTATTCAAGGGCGGTCTCAATTTTGAAGTGCAACAGACAGATTTGCGATTTCGGTTTGATAGACTTCCAGGGGTGTCCTGAATCCGAG
>CAJQPW010000420.1 GCA_905480295.1 uncultured Rhizobiaceae group bacterium
CGGATGGCCCGCATACGAAGACGCGTTGAAAGCCAATGGCAAGGAATACACAGCCCATATTTACGACGATGCCAATCATGGTTTTCACAACGATTCTACGCCGCGCTATGATGAAAAAATGGCCAATTTGTCCTGGGATCGAACCATCGCCTTTTTCAACCAGCATCTGTCTGGCTAATTCTGTAATAAAGATAGTTGCGGCTCTGACGTTGTCAGGGCCGCAGCGACTCGGGGCACTGAAATTGCGACGATCAGGGCTGTGGGTAATGCGATATTCTTCCTGCAAAACTTTGACCCGTCGGTAATACGACCTATTCTGACCTTCAAAGAAGCCCGCGACGCGTTCGTGGGTACGCAATTGCGGAGAATTACCTGATGCCCATGGACTGGGACAAACTGCGCATATTTTTCAAAGTCGCCAACGCTGGCAGCTTCACCCATGCATCGGAAAAGCTCAATCTCAGTCAATCCGCCATCAGCCGACAGATTTCATCGCTGGAATCCGAGGTCGGTGTTCCGCTGTTCCACCGCCATGCCCGAGGCCTGATTTTGACCGAACAGGGAGAAATTCTGTTCCGGGCAGCTGAAGAGGTGACTGACAAGCTTGAGGTCGCCGCAGGCAAGCTGAGCGATTTTCGTGGTGCGCCCGAAGGAGTATTAAGGGTAACAACTACTGTGGGACTTGGCTCTGCGTGGCTCGCCATTCGGCTGCATGAGTTCATCGACCTCTATCCCGAGATACAGGTCGAGTTGATGCTGAGCAATAACGAACTGGATCTCGGTATGCGACAGGCCGATTGCGCCATTCGACTGCGACAACCGCTGCAACCCGACATTATCCAGCGAAAGCTGTTTACTGTGCATTTCCACGTATTCGCCACGCAGGAATATATTGATCGATTTGGGGCGCCCGACTCCGTCAAAGACCTGGACAAACATCGCATCGTTGTATGGGGTGATGACACACCGAACTATCTGGCAGATGTGAACTGGATGCTGACTGCCGGCATGCCACCCGGCAAAAGCCGGACACCAAGTCTCAAGATTAATTCTATTCTGGCAATGAAGCGTGCCGTTCAACGGGGTGCCGGCATTGCTCTCTTACCCGATTATTCAGTGGACGAGGCATCCGGTCTGATACCGGTCATGACATCGTCGGATACTGACGTACCCAGCTTCGATACTTATTTCGCCTATTCATCGGAATTACGGAATTCTGCGCGACTGGGAGCCTTCCGAGATTTTCTTTTATCTCAGGCGAAAAACTGGAAGTTCTAGCTATGCACAAATTGCAAGACTCCTATGCAAAGTCATGCATTGAATAATGTGGTAAACAGAACCATATCAGTCGGGACAGTTGTGAGCGGTATCCTCCTCCCACCGCCGTCTATCCTAAAGGCATGATGCGTTTCCCTCCCGGACGATCTGCCTAATCTTCAGCCGGACCTCAATGGTCCGGCTTTTTTTTGCCCAAAAATCAAGAATTTGGGAAGATTCTTCCCTAAACGTCAAAAAAAATAAAAAAGCGGGCCTCTGCATCTTTATTATTTGCTAAAGTCGGGTTAGAAATACTTTAGCAATGAGATCGAGCCAAGCTCATCTGGTTGGTAAACAAGGTAGTGGTGTACCCGATGATTGATCATGGCGATGATTTTCGTGGTACTGGTTGAAAACAAAAGTTTCTTCCGTTTTCACCACCTGAATGAAGGGGCATGTGGATCAGGCGCGAAGCGTTTACACCCGCACGTCTGAAGTTCAGAAGATCTTCTGTTTTCCAATCCGGATAACTGTCTTGGCTTGTCGAAAAGGGGTGTGCTTCTGTCGCAGGCAGCCGCCCCGGGGGTCGAACTTCCCTCAGGTTCGGCCCCCTCCCAATTTTTACAATTCAATGGACACAATCAGGATCGACCGGGCATTGGTTTTGCCCGGCCTTGTCGATTCGAAATTATTTCAGCGATCCGCAGAACCGCTGGATGCGTTGACAGGCATTTTTCAGGGATTCAGTATCCGTCGCGTAGGAAATGCGAAAGTTTGGCCCCAACCCGAAAGCGGATCCGTGGACCACAGCAACCCCTTCCTGTTCCAACAAAGCGGTCACGAAGTCCTCATCTGACTCCAGCACCTTACCATCTTCAGTCGTCTTCCCCATCAGGTCCTTGCATGACGGGAACACATAAAATGCACCATCAGGCTTCGGACATTGCAAACCGGTAGCCTGATTCAACATTGATACGACCAGGTCGCGACGTTCTTCAAACGCTTTCTTACGGTCCTCCAGGAATTCCTGAGGTCCGTTCAGCGCTTCTACAGCAGCCCATTGGGTGATGGAGGAAGTACCACTCGTTTGCTGACCCTGAATCATATCCATGGCCTTTATCAATTCAATCGGGCCACCGGCATAGCCGAGGCGCCAACCTGTCATCGAATAGGCCTTGGATACGCCGTTCATCGTCAGAGTACGGTCGTAAAGACCCGGCTCAACCTCAGCTGGGGTGGTGAATTCAAAATCACCATAAACAAGGTGCTCGTACATGTCGTCGGTCAGAATCCAGACGTGGGGGTGACGCATCAACACATCGGTCAGTGCCTTCAGTTCTTCGCGGGAATACGCAGCTCCGGAGGGGTTAGATGGAGAGTTAAACAAAAACCATTTGGATTTTGATGTAATGGCTGCTTCCAGCGCCTCTGCCGTTACTTTGAATTCAGTGTCAATTGATGTTTCGACAAAAACGTTTTCTCCACCGCAGATCGCCACCATTTCCGGGTAGCTCACCCAATAGGGGGTTGGAATGATCACTTCATCACCCGGATTCAAAGTTGCCATGAAGGCATTGAACAAAATTTGTTTGCCACCGGTACCGGCAATAATCTGATCGGTAGCATAGTCCAGGCCGTTTTCACGTTTGAACTTTCTGCTGATTGCTTCGCGTAACTCAATGATACCAGCAACGGCTGTGTATTTGGTCTCGCCGCGATCGATCGCATCCTTGGCAGCCTGTTTGACATTATCGGGGGTGTCAAAGTCCGGCTCTCCAGCCCCAAGACCGATGACATCCACACCCTTGGCCTTGAGTTCCCGCGCCTTTTGGCTGACTGCAATCGTTGCAGATGGTTTTACGCGTGAAAGTGAATCGGCAAGGAATGCCATGGGACCAGTCTCCTGTTTGAAATAGTGGGCCAAAAACGGACCCAAACGCGCGCGAAACTAGTGCCGCTGACCAAAAGAAGCAAGCAGCGAATGGCGCTAATTAAAGTGGGAAAGGCATTCTGGTGGGTGGACATCTCGATTTGATGATCATAGCGCCAAATTCACCTGGCGGCATTGCGTCAAAATGGGCACCGTATCCAAACGATAATCAACTTTGCGCGCTTCTTTGGGGCTGCAACCCAATTTCGAATCTTTCTTTGCCAGTCCTTGTCGATGCTATGTTCGCGGAGCACCGTCCACGACAGAGCAATAGGCAAGTATCATTGCAAAAATTATCACGGCGACGACAAATCCGCATAAGACGAGAACTCCAAAACCAGGCATGGTTCACTCCAATCATATTTTGGAATAACTGTGCCCTTACATGAATGTCGACTGTTGATTTATATCAATAAAGCGGAACCGGCGGCCCTGAGACAACCCTGCGCTCGCGATTAATCGCATCACCGAATTTGGAAATGCCGAACGGCATTTATGGAAAACCTTCGGTCTCATGACTCAACAATCATATTTGTGCCGTTCATTGCAGCTACAGGTAAGTCTACCATCGAGTCGTTGGCAATTTTGAAGAGGAATGTGTGATGGACATTAGCATGCGCACGCTTGTTGCTGCCGCGGTATTGGCGATCGGTATTAGTACGGTCTTTAACTTTATCCCGGCACAAAAATTGACGCTTGAAGAACGGATTGACTGCCAGGACTCCGATTGCAAACTCAAAACTTCGTAAGGCTGATTGAGCATCTATCGGCATTGAGCTGGAAGAATTGCCAGCGACAGGATAAACACGGGCGAACCTATACGAGGAGCGTCCGTTTTGATCACCCTGTTTTCCATGCCTTCTTCTGGAAATTCCTATAAAGTCCGACTGCTTCTGGCTCATCTAAACATCGACTATACTCACATTGCAGCGGAGTATGATGGTGATGCCTCCCTGACTCGCACATCAGAATTTCTAGCGAAAAACCCAACCGGCAAGGTGCCATTGGTCGCATTTGAATCCGGTGAAAGCCTGTCAGAATCCAATGCAATCCTGCATTACTTCGGTGAAGGCACCCGGTTTGTCCCGTCAGATCGGTTGAGCCGTGCAAAAATGTATCAATGGATGTTCTTTGAGCAGAATTTTCACGAAGGAACCGTGGCGGTACGCTCGGCAGTCTATGTCTATCCTCAACGGGAAATGGACCGATCCCCGCAGAGACTTGCCGATCTGCTGGACGGTGGAAACCGGGCTCTGGACATCATGGAAGTACAATTGCAGCAAACAGCCTATCTGGCTGGCGAAGAATTCACTCTCGCCGATATTTGCCTCTACGGTTACACACACAGTGCCAGCAGAGGTGGATTTGATGTGGAGAGTCGTTCCGGCATTGCAGCATGGTTGAAACGGGTGCGGGACGAACCGGGGCACGTTGCGCTGGACTGGCTGCCCGGACGTGAGTAAGCGGTAGGACTGCTGATTGAGTCGAAGTGCTGTTAACCGGTTGTTAACGAAAAATCACTCTTCCGCCATAAATTCATCACGCTGATACCACCTTCGCCCATCAAACCATTAGGGTGCCAGTCCGTCTGCACGTGCATCAATCAGTCAAGGTGGGTTTGACGATGGCAAAATTTCAAAACAGACAAATTCTGGCCAATCACCTTTTACGGTTAAACCGCAGCCGTAGCCTGGTCCAGACAAACCTTATTGCTTTCGTGACCCTTGTTGCCCTTGTCGTCATTGGCACCATTAGCACCACTGCCTTGATCGACTTGGCCGGATACACGCCACCTATCGGATGACATCTTGACCGACGCTCATGCTGCGCCTACCCCTGCCCCATGATATGGTTACACCGCA
This sequence comes from uncultured Rhizobiaceae group bacterium, assembly GCA_905480295.1. Classification (GTDB taxonomy): domain Bacteria; phylum Pseudomonadota; class Alphaproteobacteria; order Rhizobiales; family Rhizobiaceae; genus Pseudahrensia. Next base: position 5,050 of record CAJQPW010000420.1, read on the forward strand.
TTTTGACGTTTCTGGTCGGCTTTGGCGCAGTCTGGGGCGTGTTGTTTTTGGTCGCAACCACCTATGGGTGGGAAAAAATCTGGCAATCAACACACGGTGCAGCAGACCTTGGGCCGGTTGAATTTCCAGGACTATCTACGCGAGGCACTCACAATCAGGTCCTGATTTGTCCCGATGGCATTTGCGATGATGAATCCCGACACAGGAAAAGCCCGGTTTATGGAACGGATGCTGATACGTTAAAAATTGCCTTTATCAAGTCTCTGGAAAGCGAATCCGGATTAACACGGGTCGATGACGGCAAAGATCCGATGCGGATGCGATTCGTTCAGCGCAGTCGCCTGCTGCGCTTTCCTGACACAATACAAGTTCAGTTTTACAAGCTGGGTAACAATACCCATTCCACCCTTGCTCTGCATGGAAAAAGTCAAATCGGTGGGCATGATTTGGGCGTCAACAAAACCCGCGCAGACCGTTGGTTGAACCGTTTGGAAAATCTCGAGCAATAGAAGCGATTATACCGGCAATTTAACTCGGACCAACAGTCCTCCCAGGTCGCTTGTGTCGAGTTCGATCTCTCCACCATGAGAATGGGCAATGTCCTGTGCGATGGCGAGACCAAGCCCGGTACCTGACTCATCCTGATTGCGTGCATCGTCCAGACGGACAAAGGGTTTAAACACCTCAGCACGCTGTTCCTGCGCGATACCTGGCCCGTTGTCGTGGATTTCCAAGACCAAATTGCGCCGCCTGTGCGTTCCACGCGCCTCTACTTTTTCAGCATGACGAAATGCGTTCAGAACAAGATTTGCCATCAAACGCGAAAAGGCTGTTGGCCTGAGTTCAGCTAGAGGTGAGCCGGAAAACGTCACGGAATATTCACGGCCGAGTTCCCTTGCATCGTCATTGAACCGATTGAGCACGTCGACCACATTGACATCGCTGGCTTCTTCACCCGTGTCACCGCGGGCAAAGTCGAGATATCCTTGCAGCATATCCTGCATGTCATCGACGTCGCCGGACATCGCATCTACTTCACCAGACGGAGGCACCAATGCCAGTTGAAGGCGAAACCGGGTCAAAACAGTTCTCAGATCATGGCTGACGCCTGCAAGCATTGCAGTACGTTGCTCCAAAGCCCGCTCGATCCGATTGCGCATTTCCAGAAACGCAGATGTTGCCTGACGAACCTCCGACGCCCCCCTTGGCCGGAAATCTTCTCCGATGGGATGACCTTTACCAAACCGTTCCGCTGCATCCGCCAGCCGCTGTATCGGTCTGATTTGATTGCGCAGAAACAGGATCGCGATCGTCAGCAATACAACCGAAGCTCCAGCCATCCAAAGAAGGAAGATATGAGTGTTGGACGCGTAGGCCTGCTTTCGCGGAACAAAAACCCGCAACACGCGTTCTTCAAGGCGAATTCGAATTTCAAGGAAGGCAGAATCACCCAGCGTGTCAATCCAGAAAGGTTTATCAATCTGTTCCGCAAGCTGTTTGCTCAATGCCGTGTCCAGTATCGAGAAAAACGGCTTGGGGTTGGGTGCAGGAAAATCTTCCAGCGGGAGGATTTTGATCCCTAATTTGAAGCGTTCTCGCGCAATCCGCGTTGCCGTTTCAAATTCCGTGTCCTGTGGATAAGTTTCAATGATATCCACGAGGCCGGAAATGTCCCGCACCACTGCTGCCGACAAACGCGTGGTTACCGACTGCCAGTGGCGCTCCATAAACACAAACGCAACGACGGCCTGAAGCAACAACATAGGAGCGATGATGATGATGAGAGACCGCCCGAACAGCCCTGTGGGCATGCTGCGGGCCAGGAACCGTGTCGCCCGGCGCCAAATGCGCGTCAGCGACCTTTGAAACCCCAAATTCATGCGCCGCTTGCTTTGACGCTGTCGGCTTCCACGAACAGAATCAGAATCACCGCCATCAACCGGCTTGGCGATGGTCCCCAGCGATTCTCCTTGATCAGTCACGAGTTACTCATTTAACGGGTGCCTTGCAGGGCCGATGCACTTATTCGATATGCAATCTATACCCTATACCGCGGACCGTTTGTAGCCATGTTGGATTAGCCGGATCGGATTCAATTTTTCTGCGCAACCGATTGATTTGAACATCAACTGTACGTTCGTTAGCCGTGGCGTCTTCTCCAACCAATTCTAGTCTGGGCACCACCTCGCCAGCATTTTCTGCAAACAGCACCATTATTTCCCGCTCCCGGTCTGTCAGTTTCAGGAAAGCACCGTCTTTTTTCAATTCCCGAGAGACAATGGAAAACGTAAATGGTCCAAACAAAATCTGCTCAACGTTGGGTGGGGCTTCCACCCGCACGCGTTTCAAAATGCTGTTAATGCGCAACACCAACTCACGCGGATCAAAAGGTTTAGATAAGTAATCATCGGCACCAGCTTCCAATCCACGAATGCGCGCTTCCGTTTCACCGAGCGCAGTCAGCATAAGCACCGGAACATCAAGGCTCTCTCGGATTGAGTGCGTAAAATCGGTGCCGTTTTCACCAGGCATCATCACGTCCACAACCAGAAGATCGAAACTCAGGCCATCCAGCTTGCGCCGAGCTTCTTGCGCGTTTCCAGCGGTCGAAATTCGAAACCCCTGCTCGGACAGGTAACGGGACAACAAGCCGCGGATACGACTGTCATCGTCTATGACAAGAATATGAGCCGCATCATCACCGATATTTGGGTGCGCAACAGGGTTGGCGCGATCCGATGCAGATGGTTGATTTTCTATCACGGCATCTTGGGCAAATTTGCTGCTCTGCCCACCTCTCCCTTGGGAACTCTAACGTTCCTTGTCCATGAGACCTTCAACAAGGTCCTGTTCCTCCGGCTCAATCATGCCGAACAGAAAGTCCTTTATGCTTTCCCGGTCTTTGTTCTTCAGCGATTCAATAGCCCGCTTGATTCGACGCGACTGCATGTGGGTCAATTCAATGGAAAGATTACGGCCTTTTTGCGTTGGATACAAAAGACGTTGCCGGCGGTCTTCAGGACCAGCCACCTGAACCAGCAATCCGCTTTCAATCAACTGACGTAGTACTGGTCCAAGGCTCTGCTTTGTGATCCGAAGAATTTCCAATAATTCAGCAACAACCATGCCGGGTCGACGGTTAACAAAATGCAGTACCCTGTGGTGGGCGCGACCAAACCCGTATTCTTCGAGCATGTCGTCCGCGTCCGCAATAAAATCGCGATAGGCAAAGAAAAATAATTCTACCAGCGGAAAGTCCAAACCCTCCTCCGGTTGGGGAGGATCAACAACGGGACTGTTTGAAACAGTGTTGCTTTCGAGTGTATTGGTGCCAGACATGAAGCGACGTGGTATCCAGAATTCGAATTTAGGTCAGGACGATTGACATATTTTGTCCACTGTCCATATTAACATGGGTTTTTGATAGGGCCGGACACGTTCGGTTACAACAGCTAAAAGAGGTGAGTTATGGCTGGAGTGCCGTTTGACCAACTGGATGGGGACATCTGGTACAATGGAGAATTCGTCGAATGGGGCGCTGCCCAGGTCCATGTTCTGACACATGGACTGCACTATGCCAGCGCTGTGTTCGAGGGGGAAAGGGCCTATGGCGGTGAAATTTTCAAACTCACTGAACACACGGAACGGTTGCACAAATCAGCCGAATATCTTGGCTTTGAAATCCCATGGTCTGTGGCAGAAATTGACGAGGCCTGCATAGCCACGTTGGAACGTCAGGGGCTTACCAATGCCTATATCCGCCCCATCGCATGGCGCGGTAGCGAAATGATGGGCGTTTCTGCCCAAGCCAATAAGATCAATCTGGCCATTGCAGTATGGGATTGGCCCTCCTATTTCGACCCGGCCGAAAAAATGAAGGGTATTCGTTTGGATGTCGCTGAATGGAAGCGACCAGATCCGGCGACCATACCCTGCAAATCCAAGGCCGCAGGCCTGTACATGATCTGCACCCTTTCCAAACATGCTGCTGAAGCCAAGGGTTATGCCGATGCCCTTATGCTGGATTATCGGGGCCAGGTGGCGGAATGCACCGGAGCCAACGTGTTTTTCACAAAGGACAACGTGATTCACACCCCGACACCGGATTGTTTTCTTGATGGAATAACCCGCCAAACGGTTGTTGAACTGGCAAAACGCCGGCAGTTTGAAGTCATTGAGCGCGTTATCATGCCTGAGGAAATGGCTGATTTTGAAGAATGTTTCATCACCGGCTCAGCCGCTGAAGTAACTCCCGTGTCAGAAATTGGCCCCTATAATTTCACACCCGGTTCGATAAGCCGCCTGATGGTTGAAGATTACGACAAGGAAGTCACTCCCTCCTGATCCGTCAACCGACACCTTCAAAATGCTGCATATGAGGCTTCGCGTCGGCATTTAAGGTTAACCATAGGTTAACAAAGTCGGTAAAATTGGGCATTGTCGTTTGACTTGCGCGCCTGCAAACCTGTTTATTTAGGTTGTTCGCGCGGTGCGAACCACGATTCCGAAGGAAAAATCCATGGAAGCACTACTACCAATTATCATTCAGGTCGTTGCTGGCGCGATGGGCGGCGGCGGCATTGCGTCTGTTCTCAAGAGCGCAGACCTTGGCAGCATGGGCAACTTGATTTCCGGTGCACTAGGCGGATTGGGTGGTGGCTCAATTCTCGGCATGCTCGGCGGCGCCGGTGCCGGAGCAGCTGTTGGTGACGCTGCTGGTGGCGGAATGCTGGGCAGCCTGATCGGATCAGCAGTGGGTGGTGGTGCCGGTGGTGCCATTTTGACCGGTATTGCCGGAACGATCATCAACAAAATGAAGGGTTAACCCTTCCCAGATCTTGCGTTAAAGAGGAGTTCAACCTCCACCTCATCACGAGGAAGCTCCTCTTGGCCAATCTGCAAATAGCTATCGTCCCGGTTACTGCGTTTCAGCAAAACTGCACTTTAATGTGGGACGAAGACACTAAACGCGGCATCGTTGTAGATCCCGGTGGTGATATTGATCAGATAATGTCAGCCGTGACCCAAACCGGCATGACAGTTGATGCCATTTGGTTGACTCATGGTCATATCGACCATGCCGCAGGTGCGATGGATCTCAAAGAAAGTCTCGGAGTCGATATTATCGGCCCGCACCGGGACGACAAACCCCTCCTCGACGGTCTGGAGCAGCAGGCGAACATGTTTGGCCTTGAGGGCAAGGTGCGCAATTGTACGCCCGACCGCTGGCTGGAGGAAGGTGAGAGCCTGTCAATCGGCTCGCATCAGTTCGAAGTGTTGCACTGTCCCGGTCA
>CAJQPW010000421.1 GCA_905480295.1 uncultured Rhizobiaceae group bacterium
GACGGGCTTGCCTTTCCCAGTAGTGCTCCTCGGGGAAACCTGGGCCCGCCGCATCACCTGGGTCTGAGGAGTTGGTCGGTTGAACGCGGAACTGCCTCCTCGTAATTTCGTGCTTCAACCGACCTCACTGCATTTTCGTTCTCACACAAAAACAAGCTGCCTCACCGGATTTAGTTTCGCTGAATTTGGGCGGATGATCAGTCACAAACGGTCTGCATGACGCTGGCGACAGCGACAGCGGCAGCGGCAGCGGCAAAAACGGCGACAGCAATTGTCCGCCAATCAGTTGAAAGCAAAATTGAGCCCGACGCGGATCAGATGGGCGTTGTTGCCGAAGTCGATGTTCTTATTGTTGGCCGGGATATAGACCACATTCTTGTCGGCCATATGCAGATAGAGATATTCGCCCTTCAGCGACAGGCGTTCTGATATCCGCGCCTCAGCACCGGCCCCGGCCACCAGCCCAGGCTGAACCCCGTCCCACGCGATGTTTTCAACAAGTTCGCTGGAGCAGGGGTCCAAGCGAAAATTCGCACGGTGAGACCAATAATCATTGGCGCAATGACGGACCCGGGCCAGGGCGAGACCGCCGGTGACATAGGCCATGCCATTACCGGTAGCTACACCGAGCCTGCCGCGCAGTGTTGCCAGCCAGTCCATCTGCGCTTTGACATAATTGTCGGAGAGGCCGTCTTTGAAATAAGTCCGCATTTTGAATGTTCGCCCTTCGCTGAATCCTGTCCAGGCCATATCGCCCTCCAGACCCCAGACCACATGGCCGGTCTGATAATTGTAGCCGACCTGCCCCCCGGCCAGCCCGGCAAAGCCATTGACGTCGATATCGCCATCGGGACCATCAAAGACACCAGTGTCCCAGTCCATGGCGGTGCCGGTGAAGGCGCCGCCACCGCCGTGGAGACCGGCGTAAAATCCGTTCCATGCGTTCAGGCCGACGGAGTCTTCCCCCTCCAGCGCCATCGGGTTGAGATGCGCGTTGAGCCCGAGGCGGATCAGATGGGCACTGTGGCCGAAATCAATGTCCTGATCACTGTCTGAGTCATAGATCACGTTCTTGTTGGCCATATGGAGCCAGAGATATTCACCCTTCAGTGACAGGCGTTCTGATATCCGCGCCTCAACACCGGCCCCGGCCACCAGCCCGGGCTGCACCCCGTTCCAGGCGATGTTTTCATCATCATCTATGGAGCAGGGGACCGGGGGATCTGGGTCGTCACCATCATTGCCACAATGGCTCACCTGGGCCAGGGCGAGACCACCGGTGACATACACCATGCCATTGCCGGAAGCCACACCGAGCCTGCCGCGCAGTGTCGCCAGCCAGTCCATCTGTGCTTTGACGTAGTTGTCGCGTAGGTCAAACTCCCGCCCTTCGCTGAATCCTGTCCAGGCCATGTCGCCCTCCAGGCCCCAGACCACATGGCCGATCTGATGATTATAGCCGACCTGCCCCCCTGCCAGTCCGGCAAACCCGTTGAGGTTGATATCGCCATCGGGATTGCTAAAGGTATCACGGTCCCAGTCCATGGCGGTGCCGGTGAAGGCACCAACGCCACCGTGGATGCCGGCGTAAAATCCGTTCCATCCGTTCAGGCCGACGGAGTCTTGCCCATCCAGCGCCATTGGGTTGAGATGCACGTTGAGTCCGAGGCGGAACAGATGGGCGTTGTGACCGAAATCAATGTCTGCATCGTTGGTTGAGTTATAGACCAAATTCTTATCGGCCAGGTGGAGATAGAGATATTCGCCCTTCAGCGACAGGTGTTCTGATATCCGTGCTTCAACCCCGACACCAGCCACCAGCCCGGGCTGCACCCCGTCCCATGCGATGTTTTCAATGACGTTTTGTTGGCCTGTGTTGCCAACGTCTTCGTTAGAGCAGGGGGACAGTTCGTAGTCGATACCGGTTGTGTCCTTGCCATCCTCATACTTGTTGGCGCAATGACCCACCCTTGCCATTGCGAGACCACCGGTTACATAGGCCATGCCATTGCCGGTAGCCAAACCGAGCCTGCCGCGCAGTGTCGCCAGCCAGTCCATCTGCGCTTTGACATAGTTGTCGCCCCTTTTGAAAACCCGTCCCTCATTGAACCCTGTCCAGGCCATGTCGCCCTCCAGGCCCCAGATCACATGGCCGGTCTGATGATTGTAGCCAACCTGTCCGCCGACCAGTTTAGCAAACCCATTGAGATCGAAATCACCTTCGGCCTGAAACGATGTATTCTGTCTTTGGCTAAAGTCTTCGGGATGACCAAAGACACCATTATCCCAGTCCATGGCGGTGCCGGTGAAGGCGCCGCCACCGCCGTGGATACCGCCATACAAGCCGCTCCAGTCGGACCATGCGGGAATGGGAGCAATGGCCGCGTCTGCAGGAGGCCCCCTTTCCACCAGATCCTCCGCATGCACAGGCCATGCGCCGACCAGAGCGCATACTGTGCCGATCAACAGCGGATGTAACACATTGCGGCGGTATCCGGTCACTCTCGTGTCTGCCAATTTATCAGCATTAAGGCCGTATTTTTTCATGAGCCCTGAATCCTTGAGTTTCCATGATTCGAAGGTCATGGGTAATGGGTGTATCGATTGAAACGACGCCTGAGCTTTTGGTGTTTGGCTTGTTGGGCTTGGGCCTGCTGCCCTTCACCCGCCCATTGAAAAACCCACGCGCTCGGGCGGAGAAACACCGCAGATGAACCGATTCCTGTCGGTCAATATGTCGGTCAAAATCTGAACGGGATTTGACGGGATGCGGCCCGGAATGCACCGGTGTGTTGGCATCAGATCGCGTGCCATAAAAAACGCGTGCCGATGCAACATTATTAGCTATTTTGTACAACAACAGAGTTTGCTTGGTTCACCGGCTTGTCAGCAAAGAAAAAAACAGCTATCAACAAATGGACAGCTGATAACCCATTATAAAACATTAGAAAAATGGACTGCAACAATATAGCTAATTATGTTGCAGTCGATTTCTGTGGTTTTTTCCGTCTCTGTGGGGACGGTAAAAGACGTCATTGGTTGGGTAATAGTGATGCAGGGCAAAAAATTCGATTCCGGCTCGAGAATGCGGCTGTATGATCAGCGCAATCAACGGTTGTATATTAATGCGCATGAGCGCATCCGATTTGTGGCGGCGGCTGAGAATGCCAGGCAACCGCTGAGAAACTTTGCGCTTACCCTTTTATATACGGGCTGCCGGCTTTCAGAGGCGCTTGCTCTGCGTGTGGTTGATCTGGATTCACACGGTCGGTTGCTGTCGATAAAGACATTGAAGAAAAGGAATTTGCACGAAGTGCGTGAGGTGCCCATTCCACCCGGTCTGGTGGAGGCGTTGTCATCTCAAAGAAGTCAATATGTCATTGACCGCGGCGGCATGGAGCCGGATATTTCCCTGTGGTCGGGCAGCAGCAGACCACCTGATCGCATCACCGGATATCGATGGATCAAGGATTTGATGGCGACCGCCGATGTCCATGGGGCGCAGGCCAGCCCCAAAGGTCTGCGGCATGGCTATGGTGTGCATGCGGTCTGTTCGGGGGTGCAGTTGAACATGCTGAGAAAGTGGATGGGGCACGCGTCCATCAACACCACGTCGATTTATGCCAACGCGATGGGGAAGGAGGAGTTGCAGATTGCCGACCGCATGTGGGTTGAACAAGTTATTGCTCACCGAACGCGGCAATCGCGATAGTTGTGCAGGATTTATGTTGCCATCCGGCTTGGATTTTGGACTTCGGATGAGCCGGGCTGCATGAGCAATTGTTACGTTCAAGCAGAATGTTCAAGTCGCAAGATCACAGCGAAGAATTTAAGCCTGAGGCGATCCGCATAGCGTAAAAAGGGGGACTATCACGCAGGCTGGGGGCGCCGATCTGGGGATCGGATTCTCCACTCTTGCTCGGTGGATACAGAAATCCAGACCGGGTGATTTTTCAGGTGAAGAAAGACAACGGTCGGCGGTGATTGCTATGACGTGAGCAGGTTGCACAGGATCAACATCCAACTGCACCAGATTCATCACCCATCACCCATCACCCCCTATCCGCGTTTGTTGGTGTCTGAACAGGCCTCGCTGCAATTTCGTTGACGCACAAAAAAAGCCGCCCCGGGGGACGGCTATTTTGAAATCAGGCAGGACGTGTAGTCTTACTTGATTTTACCTTCTTTGAATTCCACGTGCTTTTTAGCAACGGGATCATATTTCTTCATAGAAAGTTTTTCCGTCATAGTACGGGAGTTCTTTTTGGTGACGTAGTAGAACCCGGTATCAGCGGTCGAGTTCA
>CAJQPW010000422.1 GCA_905480295.1 uncultured Rhizobiaceae group bacterium
CTTCAAATTGCCTGTGGATGCTGCAACCCTGTCTCGGCAGGCATTGCTGATTGCTCACGCAAATGACCATCTCAGAGTGGACTTCATGTGGAACGGCGAGCAACTGCATTTCTGTGAAACAACTGTCTATCCTGGCGGCGGATATCGCCGTTACTCTGACCCCGGGATCGCCCGACTTATGGGGCAAAGCTGGAATCTCGCGGACGCCTGGTTTCTGCGCGCCCCGCAGAGCGGCTGGCGGCGACGCTATGCTGCCTGGTTAAAGTCACAGTTGCAGACACGGGTGTAGCCAATGATTGTCAAAGCCGGTGATCTGAATTGCGGGGAGATATCAATCGTTGCAGACGACTGCTGCTTCCGCGATCTCGAAACCGACTGGAGTGACCTGTGGCAACGCGCCTGCGATTCCCGTTTCCACCAAAGGCATGACTGTTGTCAATCGGCCTGGTTTAATTGCCTGCGCCATCAGGGATACAAGCTTCATATCGTTTGTGCGCGCCAGCAAGGCAAGCTTGTTGCAGTTCTCCCGCTGATCAAAAGGAATGGCCTGTTCCGGCGATCTGAATATGGATTCCTGACCTGCCTGGAACATCCAAAGGACGTGCTGGTCGACAGAACAGTGGCGAATTCCGGCAAGCTTCAGTCGCTGTTGTCGCAGATGCTTGCAACCTGTGCCGGCAGAATCAAAATCTCTCCGGTGAGAAGCGGCAGTCTTTTGCATCAGTTTGCCGACAGTGCAAAAATTGTTGCGACACCTGCTCTGAATGCCCACGTGGCCGTGTTGCAGGACGCCGATCTGGAGAGCTTCATTCGTCAAACAAGCAAGTCCGCAATTGCGATGGAGCGAAGGAGCTTCAGGCTACTGATGAGAGAAGGCCCGGTGAGTATTTGCCTCAGCAAACCGGATGATGACTTTGATCGTGTGTTTGGTGTGCTTGTTCAGCAAAAACGTGCCTGGTTGCTCGCAAGAAAAAAATCTTCACGCTGGCTGTTGGATGACAAGGCGATAGCTTGTTTGCAAAGCTTCACGAAACCAGCGGTTGCGGCTGGTTACGCGCACTTGCAGTCGATAAATGTTGACGGTGAATGCGTAGTGGTAACTCTGAGTTTTCAGGACCATGGCACGCTGACTTGCTTTATGCACAGCTACCATCCCGCCTTTGGCCGGTTCAGTTGCGGCAGGTTGGGCATTCTGGCCATGATGCGGAACGCCTTGCGGGATGACATACGCCGGTTTGATTTTCTTGGCGGAACCAACGATCAGAAACTCTCCGTCACCGATCAAATTGTCGAGCAGTACGCCATGGAGATCAAGTATTGACGGGTGGTCACATTGCGTCAGGAAACGTGATGAATCAATCGACGGCGGTGATTGAAGAAACCTGCTCTCAATTTGCCATTGATCCGGACAGTGCGAAATCCAAGCGGCCAACGGGTAGCTTCGATCAGGCCAAACCTGTGCATGCCGATATGTGAATGCGCAGACACCGCAGCATCATTTAGTTGATCCGTTGCTGCCATCAGCACGGTGTAGCCGAGCTTCGCATACTCACGAGCCGCGTGGGCGGTTATCATTGTCATCAGACGTTTGCCCCTTGCGTGAGGTGCGGTGTAGGCCGCCAGGCCGAAAACGACGCCGTCTGCTCCGAGAACTTCCAGCCAGTCCCACATGGTCTGAAAATGAGGTTTGAACAGTCGCCAGGCAACCAGGTCGCCGTCGACAAACGCTGCACAGATTCTGCCCTTGTCCGCATAGTGTCGTTCAACGAACTCCGGCCATGATTTTGACGGGGAACGATGGGGACAGTCAATAATCAGGTGCTGGTCTTCCTGTTCAATCCAGCGCAGTTCGATGGACGTGTCGATGGTGGTATAGGTCGCCGCGAGCTGAACCAGTTCAGCTGTCTGTATGTAAAAGGCGTTCTTTCTCGGCATGGGGCTTGTGGGTCAACTCCAAAAAAGAAGTGCGTTTATCGGTGTTCAAGCCAGAAAACTGGCAGATACGGTATGTCACAGCATCAGCGATTGACAGACGCCTTGTCAAAACCTGCGGTCTTCTGATATCCGCGCACAACCGATGCCAGTTCCTCATGGCTGGCGATATCCTCCAGCCGGTCAAATCCGTCCGGCGCGCGCTGATTGACCAGGTCGATAACCCGTTCAGGGCCGCCGCCCCGGTTCTGCCGCACGATCTCCGACGTGGCGGGCAGGCGTTCTGCCTGGTAGTCCAGCAGGGCTGCGCTGACGTCATTGTCACAATCGGTAAGCCTGTCAGCAAGGCAGCGTGCATCAAGTATCGCCTGGCTGGCACCGTTGGATCCCACCGGATACATCGGGTGAGCAGCGTCACCGAGCAGGGTCACGCGGTCAAACGTCCATTGCTCAACCGGGTCACGATCACACATGGGGTATTCGTAAAACGTCCCTGTTTCCCGAATGAGCGCCAGCGGGTCCAGCACATCCAGCGAGAACGTGTTTTCGACAAACGGCAGCAAGTCGCTCATGACGCCTTCGCGGTTCCAGTCTTCGCGCCGCGGCATGGGGGTAGATCCGTCACCCAACTTTGCCGCTACTGCCCAGTTCATCAGCACCTTGCCGTCGGTGCGCGCGTCGTTTGCGATCGGGTACAGAACCAGCTTTGCATCCATGCCGCCGGCAATTACCATGGAACGTCCCGTCAGGAACGGGTCCCACAGGCACGCGCCACGCCACAACATGATGCCATTCCATTTCGGATCGCCCTGATCGGGATAGAACTGCTTGCGCACCACCGAGTGGATGCCGTCACAGGCAATCACCGCATCGCCGTCCACCTGCAAATCCTGGTTACCTGCGGTGTGAAACATTGCAGTCGCGCAACCCTTGCCCGGCCGCACGCCGGTACACGCATGACCTGTTCTGATGGCGCCGGGTCCGAGCCGTTCAATCACGGCATCCCGCAACACACCCTGCAGGCGGCCGCGATGAATTGAAAACTGCGGCATGTCGAGCCCGGCATCGGTACCGCGCAACTCCTGCCAGATGGTCTGGCCCTGCCGGTTCTGGTAGATCAGTTCGTGGGTGCGAATGGCGACCTTGTCCAGCGCGTCGAGCAAACCGATATTGGCCAGTTCCTTTATGGCGTGCGGCAGGGTGTTGATGCCGATCCCGAGTTCGCGAATTTCTTCCGAACGTTCGTAAACTTCAGCTTCAATGCCGCGATCATGCAGCATGAGGGCTGCCGCCAGGCCGCCAATACCGCCGCCAACAATAACAACTTTCACCGATCGTCTCCCTGATGCATTAGGGTCAGGGCCCATCAATCTTATCCATTCCGCGGGAGGATAAGATTGATGGGCCCTGGCCCTATAAACCCGCCCTCAATACTGCTTGAGGGCGGGCCGCAATGTCGAGGCTGAAATCCCGCCTATTTCATCGGGCAATCCTTGGCGTGGTCATCGCCGGTTGCTTCGTAGACGGTTGATATCGTCTTGTGGGTCCACTTGCCATCGGGACCTTCAACCACCTGCCGCAGATAATAGTTTTGCACGGGGAAGTGGTTGTTGCCGTAGGTGTAATCGCCGCGTACCGACTTGTAGTCGGCTTTCTTGAGCGCTGCCCGGAATGCATCCTTGTCTTCAACCTTGCCATCGGTAGCGACAACAGCGGAATTGATCAGATTGATCGCGTCATAGGCCTGGGCTGCATAGAAACTCGGATAACGATCATGCTTGGCGCGATAATCGGTCACGAATTTCTTGTTGGCTGCGTTGTCCAGATCAGGGCTCCACTGCATGGTATCATAGGCACCGAGAACTGATTTGATGCCGCCGGCCTGGAACTTCGGCAGCGACAATCC
>CAJQPW010000423.1 GCA_905480295.1 uncultured Rhizobiaceae group bacterium
TCGGGAATTCGCAACCACCGAAAGGGTTTGTCGTGGCACTGCTTGGAGAAGATCGCTCCGAGTTTCTGGTTTTCCGCGATGGTGGCCGCGACTGGCTGGAGTTTGGAGACTATACCTATCGCCAATGCAATTAGACGCATGAACGGTATTGGGCGTCTTGCAGTTGAAGCCAATCGACCGGTTCTACGGATGAAATAACAACGCAACACCGATGAAACGATAGTGCGTATCGCACGAATTGAAATTGTCTGGTGACAGAAAAGCGGGATGCTGAGATGGAGAAAGAGCTTATCGGCACACCCGGTGATTATTCAGAGAACCTTTACCGGTTTTATCTTGAGCTGGCAGATTGCAGCCCAGATACGAGGCGTCTTCTGGAAGACTTCCTGCCCCAATACCACGCCCTTCGCATCACGGACCTTGATCAGGGCTATGAGTTTGAAATGCCCATACAGTCTGCACCTGACCTTGTCCGGCATTTGCTGGACAGGAATATCGCTGTTTATCAGTTGGTCCGTCTCGCGAGGGCGAAAGGGCATTGGCGCCGGCAATGAGATTGGCAACAATACGCACCAGGCTGACCCGACAGGTGCACAGGTTTTGTGTGTCAGCTGCCCTGGCCACGAAACTTCGACAGGACATGCCAAACGGCACAGACCACGATCAGCCCTCCCCCGAAGAACATCAATATAAAAGCTAAGGGCAGAAAAAAGCTCTCCTGCAGGACATTGTTCTCGTCCAGTCGGTTGCCGTAGAACCACTGCTCCAAGATGCCAGATGTTATGCCAGAGACCACTAAAGCCAATCCAAGCCACATGAGTTTTGACATTTTGCAAGTCCCCGTTCGCGAGCCTGGTGGAGCCGGACGCTTTTCACACAGTGTGAAGAAGCAAACCAAATGCACCAAATCTTCTAATTTTTAAGTCATCTGCTGCTGGCACTACCGCCAATCGTTGGCTGCTTTAAGGCAGATTCTGTCAAGCATCAAAAAACGATGTCTTGGGCACCCCGAAAACCCGCATTCCAGGGCCCTGTCGAATAAGGACGGTGTTCTTTTATTCCGCTAAACCTGCAAGGCGCAGACTGCCTATCAGCTTTTCTACAAACGCCGGTTCGTCGAACATCGGATTCTTTTTTACAGCGCTCAGTGAATAGCCCGGAATATAGGCTTGCAGCTTTTCGATTGATTTGTGCGCCTCTTCCAGCCTTCCAAGTTGGGCATTGGCGCAGGCCAGCGTGACCAGTGCGCCAAACAGCGAAGGATCATGCTGGAGTGCCCGGTGCGACACTTCAATCGCCTTTTCGTATTCATTGAGAAAGAAGTAGATGTGACCGAGTGCATCAAACAGCCAGCTGCCCCGCTGATCCCGGGACGTGCTGCGTAACCCTCTTTCACACGCGGCAAGTGCTCCCTCCAGATCTCCGGAATGCACCAGTGCGTGCCCCAGAACCGCATGGGCTCTTGCAAAATACGGGTTCAACTCGACTGAGCGACTTGCCACGATTGCTGCTTCTCGTGCCCGGCCGGTGCACAGAAGCATGAAGGCGTGGGCTTCGTTGGTCTCAGGGCTGGTCGGAGAGAGGCGGACGGCCAATGTGGCATAGTGCTCAGCGGCTTGATAGGCTTGTTTGACCGGGCGGTGCCAACCGCGGGCTGCAGCATGGGATTTACAAAGACTGTGCAGTCCATAGGCTGCAGCAAATTGCGGATCCACCGTGACAGCACTTTCAAGATGTTCGATCGCAGCCTCGATATCGTCAGCACTCATCGCGTGATAGTGGTCGATGGCGCGCAGATAATGGTCCCATGGACCCAAAGCATCGGGCGGCTTCAATCGGGTTCGTGAGATTTCCGCCTGGATTATTTCCGGCGCTGTTGTTGAGGCGATACGCGCGACGACATCATCCTGCAGTTCGAAAATGTCATCCATTTCCTTGTCGATCCGATCGGCCCACACATGGCCCAGCGTTTCGGTATTGACCAGCTGGACATTCACCCGGATTTTCTTGGCAGTGCGTTGAACGCTTCCCTCCAGCGCATAGCGGACGCCGAGTTCACGTCCCACCCGCTTGATGTCAATTGCACCACCGCGGTAGGCGAAGGCTGAGTTCCGTGCCGCGACGAACAGCCAATCGAAGCGTGAAAGAGCTGTCGTGAGGTCTTCGGCAACGGCATCGCAAAAATATTGCTGTTGGGTATTTTCCGAAAGATCGTCTAGCGGCAGCACCGCAATCGACGGCCTTTCTGAGATGGATATGTGGGCTGCAGGTGCTGACTTGCTGACATCGGAATCGACACGGTAGACGCGGACCGGGTTGGTTATGTTTTTGACCACCTGCAGACCGAGATCCTCAAAGCCAGCGTCGATTTTACCTTCTACCTGGTCGAAGATCGTGCCCGATACACATATTCTGCCCGGCTCGGCGATTGTTTCAAGCCGAGCGGCCACGTTGACGCCTTCGCCAAAGATGTCGCCCTGCTCAATGATTATGTCGCCAAGATTTATGCCGATCCGGAGCTGGATCGCTTTATCGCCGGAAGCTGTACTTGTGTGTTCTGCAACCTCATTTTGGATCGCAATCCCGCATTCCACCGAGTCCACAGCACTGGCGAATTCCACAAGCGCACCATCCCCCATCAGCTTGACGATTCGACCCCGGTGACCAGATACGGCGGGCTCGACAATCGTGGTTCGGATCCTGTTCAGTTCGGCGAGCGTACCTTCTTCGTCCTCACCCATGAGGCGACTGTAACCGACAACGTCGAGTGCCATTACAGCAGCCAGCCTCCGCCTCACGCGATCTGATACCATGCTTGCCTACCTTCCCAAGTGCAGCAACAGCATAGGGTTGGGTGCGCGGCGTGTCCATTTTTCCATGTGGCGTGGTGTGGAGCGGAATCAGAACCCGAACCCCGGGCAATCTGGAGAAGTTTTCTCACCGGCGACACCTGGTTTGAATTTGCGCGGGGATTGAATTCTCGCTCACGCTGCCGGGCTGAAACCCTGCATCGATAGGCGTTCACTGATCGAATAACATTATTTCGAGTGCAGCAGACCGTAATATCTGTGAATGACCCAATACATCCTATTCAAATCTGGCTTTCAATTTCCCGCGCTCGCGCAAGGGCAACGCGTCCCAGCACACGGTCCAGATAATTGTTTACAATATCACTTTTGATATCGAACTTTGCATTCCGTGCCCAAGAGCCGGTATGGCCAAGCATTACATCAGCTGCAGAAAAACGATCGCCCAATGCAAACCGATTGGTGCCCAGGCGGGCCTCCATCGCATCAACTGCCTTGGCAAATTCAAATCTCGTAATGCTGTGCACATCGAGCCTCAGATCCTCAGGGAGGATAAAGCTGTGTTTGGCCTTCAACCAGAGCGGGGCCTCGAAATCGCATTGTGCGAATTGTATCCTTGAATCCATCGTTGCGCGCGCTGCGGTACCCGGGCTTGCGCTCATCCCCTAGTCAGCATGTTTGTCGACCAAATACGTGCATATCGCTGCAGAATCGATCACGTTCAGGTCACCATCAACCAGCACTGGTCCTTTGCCTGCAGGATTGTACTTCAGGATCTCTTCGCTGTGCGGCCAGGGCCGGCATTGCTTTGAAGAAAACTTGTTGTCGCGTGGCTACCTCATGGGCAAGCATGCTTCAACACCGGCTTTTAATTTTGACAAAATTGTGTGCTGATCAGGACCATGAATTTTCTAAACATTTGGAATTCCAATGATGCGTGCACTTGGATTGTTAACGACAACTTCAATGCTCTTTTTGTTTTCGATTATCGCCAGCATGGGGCAGTCGATGCTGGTTGATGATTTTCAATCAAACCCCGAAAAGAGATGGCGATTTTTTGCTGACACCGTGATGGGAGGCGTGTCTTCCGGGCAAGTTGAATTCAAATCGAAGGGTGACGTTTCGTATGTTCGTCTGGCTGGGAAGGTGAGCACAGCCAATAATGGTGGGTTTATTCAAATTCGCCGTAAACTTGATACCGTTGCTTCAAAAGATATCCAGGGGGTACGTCTGGTGGTTCGTGGCAACAACCAGCGGTACTTTGTTCATCTGCGAACCTCTTGGACCGTGTTGCCCTGGCAGTATTATCAGGCACAATATGACGTATCATCAGATTGGCAGGAAGTTCGCATTCCCTTGGCCAGCTTTGAACGATCCGGGAAATTGTTGAGGAAAGTGCCAACCGCAACGAGTATCAAGTCGGTTGCGATCGTTGCATTTGGCAGAGACCACGCAGCTGACGTCGAAGTGCGCGAGATTGGTTTTTACTGAGGGTGATTGGAAAATTTCTAATCCGTGAGGTTGTGACGGGCAATTTGGGACATCACAATCATTCCAAATCCAGCAATCAAGGCCGAGAGACTGCAGCGGATAGCTGGACACCCAGCTTTTATGAATAGAAATGTCGTCTGGAACTAAATTCCCTGTATGTTTATGGTGTAAAAATGTCAGTCCTTCTAAGCAAGATAGCCCGCTACATCGTTCAAAAAGCTGCGTCTGATCCCCAGATTCGCGAAAAGGTTGCGAAAGTTGCCCTCGGTGTTGCCGCGGAATCCAAACAGATAGCTGGGGAAAATGACCGCGCCTATGCCGCCGGTAGAGCCTTGCGCAGAGCATTGAATAAATCTCAGCAAAATCGCTAATCAGGTAGCAAAAATCCGCTTGCGGATACAATTTGCAGCACTTTGTTATGGAGCCTGGACAAGACAAGAATTCTTTTGTCTGGGCAGGAAACGTATAGGGGAAGTCACATGAGAATCGAATCTGTCGACTTGGTCTGCCCCAATTTGATTGGTCCGTCCTATTATTGAATAGCGGTTGTTGCGCCTTCGCCCGTTCCAACTGCGATCATCGGCCAAGTTCTCAAAAATACTCATTGCAGTCTTCCGACTACCTTGACCTCGGATCACCCAACACGAATGAAGATTGGTCGCGATGCGCTGCATAACCATGCCGCCAGCGCACCCGTGTCCACGTGACCACTGGACACCCTCCCCTTTGCCACCGTCTCTTCGCAGTACACTCCTGCGCGCCCGGGGTATCGTCGGGTCCCGGCCTGCCCACACAAGCAGCCCCGCTGTCCCGGGATGGCGTCAAGGAACCGGTTCCGAACGTGCGATCGCCGTCTTTTAGCTGGGCAAAATAATTAGGAACAAGCAACGGAGACCCCGCACACCCCTCGCAGTCATATCCCTCTGGCGTTCGGGTGAATGACCAACATTGTACTCTCAAGTTGGTGTGCTCCGACAAAACCATGATTTCCACCCGTCAATGAATGGGTGACGGATTAACCAGCATCCGCCACAAAACCCGCCGCTTCAATCCCGGCAATGGCACAGGCTTCGTCGTTCTCGGATGTATCGCCGGTGACGCCAACCGCACCGATGATGCCGGAGCCATCGCGAATTAAAACACCACCCTGGACCGGTACCAGTGCACCGTCAGCCAGGCTGTTCATGGCCTGAATAAAATAGGGTTGTTCCTGAGCCCGTTTGTAGATTGCGCGCCCACCAAGGCCAAGTGCAATGCAGCCATGGGCCTTGCCATGGGCCATTTTGGGTCGAAGCGTGCTGGTGCCATCGGATCGGGCCATCGCTTTCAGATGCCCTCCCGCGTCAAGAACGGCAACCGTCAAAGGCTTGAACCCCGAGGCGTTTCCCTCAGACAGGACTGTCAAAATGATTTCCTGGGCTTTTTCAAGTGTTAGCGACATGATTGATTTTACCTGGATTGGGAGGCAGCTGCTCCGGAATTGATGAGCCCATCAATTTCTTCATGGCCGTACCCGGCCTCTTCTAGTATCTGTTGCGTATGTTGCCCCATGACCGGAGCGGCTGAACGAACCCCACCGGGCGTTGCAGAAAACTTTACTGGAGCGCCGATCGTTTCTACCGACCCGGCAATTGGATGGTCCACATTGACCACCATGTCGCGGGCCACAGTTTGCGGATCATTGTGCATTTCGGCAATTGATAAAATTGGCCCGGCAGGAAGCCCGCCCTTTTCAAAAACCACAAGCCAATCTGCCGTTGTTTGAAGCCGCAGGATGGCGTTCAACTCGGCTTCCAGTTCGAGACGATGCTGCATCCGCGCACCATTATTCCCAAACCTTGGATCAGCCTGCAGATGGGGAGCCTTGATCAACGCGATGAACACTTCCCAGTTTTTCTGATTTGCCGCTCCAATATTGATCCAGCCATCGGCGGTTTCAAACGCCTGATAGGGAGCATTGAGCGGGTGCGCGGACCCCATGGGATCCGGCGAAGCGCCAGAGGCGAAGGCAATTGCGGACTGCCAGTAGGTGTGAACAATCCCGGCTTCGAACAGTGAGGTGTCGACCCTTTGACCTTCACCTGTCTTCAGCTTATGGGCGTAGGCGGCACAAACCCCCATGGCCGCCAGAATACCAGCAGTAATATCGGAGACCGGTGCTCCAACTTTGACGGGTTGCCTGCCGGGGCCTTCTCCGGTGATCGACATTAACCCGGCCATGCCCTGGGCAATCAGATCAAAGCCACCCCGTTCTGCATAAGGGCCGGTTCTGCCAAATCCTGAGACTTCCGCATAGATCAGGCCGGGGTTTTCCTTACTGAGTTCTTCGTAGCCAAGCCCCAGTTTCTCCATTGTGCCTTTGCGGTAGTTTTCAATGACGACGTCTGCGGTTTTCAACAAGCGGGAGAGGACCGCTTTTCCGTCTTCGCTTTTGAGATCAAGAACAATGCCCCGCTTGTTGCGGTTCATCATCATGAAGGCTGCGCTCTCACCCTCAATCTCCGGCGGTACAAATCGACGGGTATCATCTCCAGTCGGCTTTTCTACCTTAACGACGTCAGCACCCATATCCGCAAGCATGAGGCCGCAAACCGGCCCGGCCATGATATGAGCCAACTCGATAACCCGGCAGCCTTCCAGGGGCCCAGCCATGCTATCGGCCTTTCCATTGTGGCTTACGCTTGTTCAGAAACGCATCAATACCTTCTTTGAAGTCGGCGCTCATGTAACAATCGATGATCAGATCAGAGCCATCTGCCTGCGAACCATCTTCACGAAGCCGCCGGAGTGCTTCTTTGGAAGCGCGCATTGTCTGGGGTGCATTGGCGGCCAGATTTCTCGCAAGTTCAAGCGCATGGGATTGCACCGCTTCCTCATCTTCCAGTACCGCAGAAACCAGCCCGATGGCCTCGGCTTCGCGACACTCCATAAGGCGCGCGGTAAGCAGTAATTCACGCAGTCGGCCAGCACCGATAAGGGCCAACAACCGGTTGAGATTGCTGATGGACAGACAATTGCCAAGTGTTCGCGCAATCGGAAAGCCAAACTTCAGTCTCTGATCACAAATGCGGATATCACAGGCTGCAGCAATCGCCGCTCCTCCGCCTGTGCAGGCACCCGTGATGGCCGCGATCGTCGGAACCGGGCATTTTTCGATGTCACCGACAATCTGATCGACCCGTGCTTCGTAACCCAGTGCATCTTCAGGCTTGGAGAAGTCCAAAAACTGTTTCATGTCGGTGCCGGCGGCGAAGGCTTTACCCCCTGCCCCGGAGACTATGATGGACGTTACCGGTCCCCCGATTGTGGCTTCTCTGCAAACCTTGGCCAACCCGTCATACATCTCAAACGTCAGAGCATTGCGCACTTCCGGTCGGTTCAGCGTCGCGAACCCGATACCGTCTCTGATCTCATATTCAAAATCGCTCAAAGCATGCCCCATTTTTATCGATAGAAATATTCCACCAGGAACATTGGCACAGAGGGAACGTAAGTGCACAGAAGAAGAACCGTGAGGAGCACGGCGACGAAATAGATGTTGACCTTGGAGACGTCCCAGATGTTTGCTCGGGCCACGGCGCAGGATGTGATGAGAACACTTGCTACAGGGGGTGTCTGCTGACCGATGGCCAGATTCAGCGTGACCACCAATCCGAAATGAACCGGGTCAATGCCAACCGCAGCAATGAGTGGAATGACGATCGGCACAACCAATATGATTGCAGCAGCCGAATGCAGGAAAAAGCCGATAATCAGGAAGAAGAAATTCAAGATCAGCAGAATCAGCCATTTATTGGTGGTGATTTCGAGCAGCCCGGAAGCCAATTCCTGAGGAAGTTGAGCGCGGGTGAGAAACCCTCCCATCACGACCGATGCGGCAACCAGCAGCATGACCACGGCCGTTTGCATACCACCATCCAGCATGGCTCGCTTGAGATGTTTCAGGTTGATTTCTCGATACCACAGACCGACGGCAAATGCGGCCAACACTGCAAGGCCTGCTGCTTCGGTTGCCGTTACGAACCCGCCAAAAATACCACCGAGAATGATGACCGGAAGAGCGAATGCAGGCAGCGCATCAATAAAGGTCTCGCGGAGTCGTTTGAGATTGAACGCTTCTTCGACAGGCAAATTGTATTTCACCGCAAACATGTAAGCGACGAACATCAGACCCGCAGCACCAAGAAGGCCGGGCACGATGCCCGCGACAAACAATTGTTCCACCGACACATTTGCTGAGGACGCATAGATGATCATGGGAATGGAAGGGGGAATAATGATCGCCAGTGAGGCCGACGATGATGTTACTGCTGCCGACAGTGGCGCACCGTAACCGCGCTTTTTCATCTGGGGAATGAGAACCGAGCCCAGCGCTGCAACGTCGGCAACGGCGGAGCCGGAAATTTCTGCAAAGAACAACGATACGCCAATGTTGACCATCGCAAGTCCACCGCGCACGAAGCCGATAATGGCTGTGACGAAGTTGATCAACCTGTCGGTCACCCCGCCAGCGTTCATGATTGCCCCTGCAAGAACGAACATGGGGATGGCAATCAGAGCGAACTTGGTCGAGCCATCGTACATATCCAATGCGACACTCACGAGACTGCCCATGCCTTCGGTCGCAACCAAACCCAGGATAGCCGAAATCGCCAAGGCAACAGCAATGGGAACGTTGAGGCAGATCATCACAATGAGAACCAGCAGAATAAGTAAAATCAGCATCTAGCGCGCTCCAGCTTTCTGAAGCTCGGTTTCTACTTCTTCCTCAATTTCCATGTGCTCAAGGGATTTGCCATCTTTTGTTGCGCGCCAATAATCCGGAACACTGAGCAGTTCGCAGATGATGAAAAGCACGGCGCCGATTGGAATAACAGATTGAGTGATTTGTACCGGCATCCATGTCAATGACACCAGCATGTCACCTTCAAGGACCTGAAGAACCTGCCACCCCGTCCAGGCGAGCGCGGCGAAGAAAGCGATTACAAAGGCTTCAGCCAGCACAACCCCGGCCATGCGCAAGTTCACAGGCAACGAAAGCAATACGCTATCAAAACCAATATGCCGTCGTTTCAGGGCAGCAAGTGCGGCACCATAATAGGTGATCCATGAAAGCTGTATGGCTGCGATTTCATCGTACCACGACAATGAGTTTCCATAAATTCGAAACAGCACGGCCACAATAACAACGACCGTCAGTACGACCATTTGAAAAATGACAAACCATTCCAATGCGGCTTCCAGATATCGTCGTAGTGCAGCCACCATGTTGCCGTTCCAAATTGACGCCGCAGGGCGCGCAGATAGAGAGGTTGGAGCACTTTGCCCCAACCTGAGTTTTAGACAGACCCGATTATTTCGCCAGGCCTTGTACGGTGTTGATCAAATCGGAACCGCCATCAACTGAGCTGGCGAATTCGTCATATATGGCTTTGGAAGCGGCGATGAACGCATCGTTGTCTGCGTTATTGACCGCAACACCGGCTGCCTTGATCACGTCCAACAACTCGGTTTCGAGCCGCGCAGCTGTGTCATAGACAAACGCTTGTGTTTCCGTGGCACATTGCTCCAGTCCGGATTGGACATCCGCTGGCAGTTTGGAAAACCCGGAATCCGACACCAAAACATAAGCCGGCGTGTAAACATGGCCGGTAATGGAAAGATATTTTTGCACTTCCTGAAATTTCGCCGATGCTATCTGCGCGTATGGGTTTTCCTGCCCGTCAATAACACCCGTCTGCAATGCGGTGAACACTTCGGAGAACGCCATGGGCGTTGGGTTTGCGCCGTAAAGCTTGAACATTTTCACACGCCATGCACCTTTCGGTGTGCGCAGTTTAACGCCTGCAAGGTCAGCAGGAACCGTGATGGCGCGTGTGTTGTTGGTGATGTGGCGGAACCCATTCTCGAAATATCCAAGAATGCGATATCCTTTGGACTTTGCCGCTGCCTGAAATGTTTCACCCAGCTTTGCCTGCACGCGTTTCATATGCTCACGGTCTTTGATGATGTAAGGCATTTCGAAGACGCCGAACGTGTCGGATACCGACGACATCACAGATGATGGCAGCGAAAATGTAATTTGCCCCAGCTTGAGTTTTTGAAGCAGTTCTTTGTCTTTACCCAATTGCGACGAACCGAAGGTAACAACCTCAGCTTTGTCGCCAAGCGCTGCATTAGAACATTTCGCAAATTCGTTGACGCTGGCCTCGAACAACGAGCCAGGTTTACCGACGTGGCCAAATTTTAGCGTTAGATCTGCGGCCTGTGCGGTGGTCGTCAGCGCCAGCGTGGCAGCGGCTGTAAGCAGTATTGATTTGATTTTCATGATCTTTCCTCCCAGAAGTGATCGATTGATGAAGTTTTACGCTTGTTGTTCCCATCTTTATGTTGGGTTCGAAGTTTTCAATTGGTCCAGTGCAGCCTGAACACCGCCAGACGTATGCGGCACGCCTGCTGCTCCCAACCCCATTTCCACACCGGAAAGCGTGGCCATAAGCATGAGATCGTTAAAGTCACCCAGGTGTCCAATGCGAAATACCTTGTCAGCAACCTTTGAAAGACCGTTGCCGAGTGAAATGTCATATTCCGCCAGTGTTTTGGCGCGAAAGCCATCGGCGCTGTGCCCGTCTGGCAATTTCACGGCGGTTAAAACACCGCTCTCCTGGCCTTGTTGATTGCAGAGCACTTCCAGTCCCCATGCCCGCACGGCCGAACGTGTGGCAGCACCATGGCGCGCGTGACGGGCAAAGACATTATCAAGGCCTTCTTCATGCAGCATCTCGATGGCCTCGTTCAGGCCGTAGAGTAGATTTGTCGCTGGCGTATAGGGAAAATAGCCGGTCTTGTTGGGACCAATCATATCAGCCCAATCCCAATAGGACTTTTGAAGTCTTGCCGTTTTGTTGGCAGCAAGCGCCTTTTCGCTGGCAGCGTTGAATGAAATCCCCGGCGGGAGCATCAGGCCTTTTTGTGAGCCGGAAACCGTTACATCTACGCCCCACTCATCATGCCGATAGTCTATAGAGGCCAGTCCGGAAATCGTATCCACCATCAGCAGGGCTGGATGTCCCGCCGCGTCAATTGCCTTGCGAACTGCGGCGATGGGAGACACTGAACCCGTTGAGGTTTCGTTATGAACAACGCAAACCGCTTTGATTTCCTGCGCCTTGTCCTCGTTCAACAGGGCTTCGATTTGATCCGGGTCTGCGCCGCCGCGCCAATTGCCCTGAATGAATTCAGCATTCACGCCCAAACGCTCAGCCATAGATTTCCAAAGTGTCGCGAAGTGACCTGTCTCATACATCAGGACCTTGTCACCTGGCGAAAGAACATTCACCAACGCAGCTTCCCAGGCACCGGTGCCCGATGCGGGATAGATGAAGACATTGCTTTCGGTCTTGAAGATCGTCTTCAGGCCTTCGAGCGCCTTTGAGCCAACCTTGGCAAAGTCAGGGCCACGATGATCTATCACCTGTTGTGAGATTGCATTGAGAATACGGTCCGGCACTGAACTGGGTCCGGGAATTTGCAGGAAGTGACGGCCGGCTTTTCTCATTTTCTTCCTTCAACCCTGGACGGTCTGTGGGAGCCAATTCAAAGTTGTTTTGGCTGTTTGCACGACGCTCGATGGCCGCTTGACGTATCTCTAATTTGCATATTGAATTATGAATTCATAATTCGGTCAAGCAAAATATTTGGAACTGTGTATGACAGGAACTGCTGGACATGCCCTCGCAAAGCCAGGACTCGAGCGATTACTGCGTCGCGAGATTGAGGGCGATGTCCTCTTTGACCGGTTTAGTCGCGGACGTTACGCAACTGATGCTTCTATCTATCAGATGATGCCAATCGGCGTGGTTGTCCCAAAAAACCAAACCGATATTGAAACGGCAATCGGACTGGCCCGAGAGGAGGGCGTTCCCGTTCTGGCGCGGGGTGGCGGCACGTCGCAATGCGGGCAGACCGTCAACAATGCTCTGGTGATCGACAACTCCAAGTATTTCAACGACCTTCTCGAACTTGATGTCGAGAATCGACGTTGCGTGGTCCGGCCTGGTATCGTTCTTGACGAACTGAACCGCGCCTTGAAACCGCACGGGCTTTGGTTTCCCGTTGATGTGTCAACCGCATCCCGGGCTACAATCGGCGGGATGGCTGCAAATAACTCGTGCGGGGGGCGATCCATAAGGTATGGAACCATGCGGGATAATGTGCTCTCGATTGCCGGCCTCATGGCCGATGGCACCCATGCCCATTTTGGCACGGCAGCGGAGCCAAAAATCACGAACCTTTCTCGTGAATTGGCCGCAATCGGTGAACGAGAAGCCGCAGAAATTGAAAGGCGCTTTCCCAAGGTAATTCGCCGGGTTGGCGGCTATAATATCGATGCGTTGGTTCCCGGTTCCGGGCCCAACAACCTTTCTCACCTGCTGGTTGGTTCAGAAGGCTCCCTGGCCTACTCAACTGAGATAGAACTAAAGCTCTCGCCTTTAATTTCCAGCAAAGTTATGGGGGTGTGTCACTTTGCAACCTTCCATCAGGCGATGGATGCCACCCAACATTTGGTGAAATTAAAGCCGCAAGCTGTTGAATTGGTCGATTCTACGATGATCGCGCTCGCCCGCGACATCCCTATGTTTCGCAAAACAGTCGAACAATTTGTAGAAGGCAACCCAGCAGCCCTTTTGCTTGTGGAATTTGCCGAAGAACATCCGGATGAAAACATCGTAAAACTTGAACAATTGAACGATGCGATGGGCGAGCTGGGTTTCTCGTGGAAGGGTAAAGGCGATCAATGGGGCGGTGTTGTCGATGTCCCCGACGACGGATTACAAAACGCCATTGCGGAAGTTCGCAAGTCCGGCCTCAATATCATGATGTCCATGAAGGAAGCCGGAAAGCCTGTTTCGTTTGTTGAAGACTGTGCGGTCGAACTTCCCGACCTGGCCGCCTACACTGCTGGCCTGACCGAGATCTTTGAAAAGTACGGTACAAAGGGAACGTGGTACGCCCATGCCTCTGTGGGGTGTTTACATGTTCGCCCGGTCTTGAACATGAAACTGGACAAGGACGTCGGCACCATGCGGGCCATCGCCGAGGAGGCTTTCGATCTGGTGGCCAGGTATAAAGGTTCCCATTCCGGCGAACATGGCGACGGCATCGTACGGTCCGAATTTCATACAAAGATGTTTGGCAAACGCATGGTTGCCACCTTTGAAGAGGTGAAAAACCTGTTCGACCCGACCAAATTGTTCAATCCCGGAAAAATTGTAGATGCACCAAAGATGAATGATCGGAGTCTGTTCCGCTATGGTCCGGACTATGCCGCTCCGGATTTCAAAACAGCACTCGATTGGTCAGCTTGGCCGGGAGCGGGTGGAGGTTTTCTCGGTGCGGTGGAAATGTGCAACAACAATGGAGCTTGTCGAAAATTAAAGGGCGGCACCATGTGTCCGTCCTATCGGGTTACACGCAATGAAAAAGACCTGACGCGTGGGCGTGCCAATTCGCTGCGCCTGGCAATCACCGGTCAGTTGGGTGAGGACGCGTTTGCCTCCGACGAGATGCTCGATACGATGAAACTGTGCGTCTCTTGCAAAGGTTGCCAGCGCGAATGCCCGACCGGCGTTGATATGGCCGCCATGAAGATAGAGGTCTTGGCAGCCCGCGCCGCAAAGCATGGAGTTTCGCTGCATGACAAACTGGTTGCTCATTTGCCGAGATATGCTGGAACAGCAGCAAAGTTATCCTGGGTAATGAACCTTCGAAATCGCCTGCCAGGATTGGCACGGGCCCTCGAAGGAGCCACCGGATTTTCAGCCAAACGAAAGCTTCCGATGTGGCGCAGCGATGCTTTCAGCGATTCTGAAGTTCCGGATGTCCCTGCACCCGATATCGTTCTCTTCGCTGATACATTTAACCGATATTTCGAACCGGAAAACCTGCGAGCTGCAGTACGTGTTCTGAGCGCAGCAGGTGTTGCCTTCGAGATTGCCAGGCCGGCGCATGACAAGAGAGCACTCTGCTGTGGTAGAACATTTCTATCATCTGGATTGGTGGAAAGGGCGAAAGAAGAAGCCAGCCGGCTGATTGCCGCACTCGTACCCCACGCGAAAGCCGGACGATATATTGTTGGTCTGGAGCCCAGTTGTTTGCTGACATTGCGGGACGAAATTCCCAGACTTGTACCGGGACCGGACGCCGAATTGGTAGCCAAACATGCGCTGCTGTTTGAAGAATATATTGTACAACATTTGGACACAGAAAGTCTGGCGGGAAAACTTCGCTCACCTGCAGACAAGATTCTGTTGCATGGGCATTGCCATCAAAAAGCAGCTGGCATCATGTCATCAGTCGAGCAAGTGCTTGGGCTGCTCCCCGACACCGAGGTAGGAACGGTGGAATCGAGTTGTTGCGGCATGGCAGGATCATTTGGGTACAAAACTGATACCCATGCTATATCCATGAAGATGGGTGAGTTAGATCTTTTTCCAGCAGTGCGGTCCCGCGAAGAAAACACACTGGTTGTCGCAGATGGTACATCCTGCCGCCACCAGATTGCTGACGGGACTCAAACTGAGGCCTTGCACGTCGCTCGTGTTCTTGAATTGGCCTTGTCTGAGCAAGGCAAAACGAAGGAGATTGCAGGATGAGCTTGTCACAATCCATAGCGTCTATCGCCCGACCTTCTTTATATGAAGAATTGGTTGAGCGGATTGAAAACCTGATTATTGAGGGAACATTATCACCAGGCGCGAAGGTTCCCGAAAAGGAATTATGCGTGCAATTTGGTGTTTCCCGCACGCCTATGCGCGAAGCGTTGAAAGTGCTCGCATCAGATGGCCTGATTGCACTTGAACCCAATCGTGGGGCCTGGGTGCGCGAGATCACCCTTGCAGAATTACAAGAAGTCTTTCCAGTATTGGGCGCACTGGAAGGTCTGGCAGGCGAGCTCGCCTGCCAGAACATCACTGATGATGAAATTGAAGCGGTGAGAGTTGCCCATGTCGAGATGGTGAAACATTTTGATGATCGGAATCGACAGGACTATTTCAAAGCCAACCATCGCATTCATGAGATCATTCTAGATGCATCAAGGAACACGACACTCGTGGCCCAGCATCGCTCCTTGTCAAAGCGCATTCGCAGGGCGCGCTATCTTGCCAATATGAAGATTGACCGATGGCAGAAAGCGGTCGAGGAACACAGACAAATTTTAACCGCTTTGGAGAACCGGGCCGGCGTCGAACTGGGTATACTTTTGAAGCAACATCTGGAAAACAAATTTGGGACTGTTCGCCAAGGGTTGGTCGAGCAGGAGAGTTCAGCAACGCTGCTCTAAGAGCAAGTTGAGATGGTCGTGATTTCGGTTCTTGGTGGAATTTGAACATATAGAGACTGTTGATCCGGAAAACCTAAGCTTGGCGGCAGTCGAAACATCTGCCGATCCTTATTGATCGCGGTTCACCACCACGCAACGCCTAGAAACGTGGGGTGTAGATCGATGCCTTGCCTGCTCACTCAGGTTTTGCGTCCACCGGCCAATACGATCACACCAACAATGATGGCGCCGGTTATAATCAACCGGACCCCCGCAGAGAGACCAAATGTATTTAACATTGTCACAAGCAAAAACATAAAGAGGGAAGCCCCCCACAGGCCCGGGAGATTTGAATATCCGCCGGCTACCGACGTGCCGCCGATCACCACCACGGCAATCGACGCAAGCAAATATTCCGCTCCCATATTCAATGAGGCGCCACCAGAAAACCCAGAAAG
>CAJQPW010000424.1 GCA_905480295.1 uncultured Rhizobiaceae group bacterium
GCGACCTCACCGCTCTTCTCAAAATAGGCATTGAAGGCCCGTTCGGTTCGCTCAATACCCAAGTAATTGGCAACGGAATGTTTCAGGTCGGCAACGGTGATTGCCCGTCCGTCGCGTTCCGGAACAGCGTCGGCATCGCGACCGCGAATTGAGAAAACGCCGGCTTGCATGCGTTCAATGGCTTTTGGCTGACGTCCGAGGCTGACAACGGCATAGGCCAGCGTGTTGGCCAGCAGACTGAAGAGGACCCCATGGTTGAGTGGTTCGGCTTCAAATCCAAACAAGGCCTGGGGCCGCAGCCACTCCATGCCATTGGGGCCGTTCAACAGAAGACTGGAATCCGGCCCCAGAATGGTTGGCAGGAAAAGCGTGTAAAACCACACGGCAAACCCTGTTCCCATGCCCCACAGGGCACCGTCGGATGTGCCCCGCCGCCAGAACAGTCCGATAAAGAATGCGGGTGCGAATTGGGCCAGCGCGGCAAAGGAAAGCAAACCGATGGAAGCCAGGGCTGCGGAATTTCCGACGGCCTGAAAATATATGTAGGCGAGGCCGAGTATGACAAAAATCGCCGTGCGCCGAATGGTCAGCAATTTGTCTGACATGTCGGTTTTCAGACCGAGTGTTCGACCGCGACCATCGCGTTGCAGACGCAGGAATAGCGGCAAAACCAGGTTGTTGGATATCATGATAGCCAGTGCCACACAGGCAACAATCACCATTGCAGTGGCCGCCGACAGGCCGCCGACAAAGACCAGGAACGATACGGCCCATGCATCGTTTTCCAATGGAAGGGCAAGCACGTAGGTATCGGCGTCCACGCTGCTGCCGAAGATCAACATGCCGGCGATTGCAACGGGAATGACGAACAGGTTGATTAGCACCAGATAGAGCGGAAACATCCATCGGGCGGTGCGGGTTTCACGGGTTGAATGGTTCTCCACCACGCCAACATGAAATTGGCGCGGCAGCAGAACGAACGCACCGAAGCTCAGCAGGGTATAGATCAGGAAACGCGACGGGTTGATCCCGGCAAAGAAAGTGGTCGAAACGTAGTCGGACTGCTGGGCCTGATTGACCAGATCACCAATCCCGCCAAACAGGTAAAAGGTCGCATAAAGCCCAACGGCGAGAAAGGCGACCAGCTTGACGATCGACTCGGTTGCGACTGCAAGAATGAGCCCATCATGGTGCTCGGTGGCGTCTGTGTGGCGTGTGCCGAACAGTATTGCAAACAGGGCGAGCAGGACCGAGACAAAAAACGAGGTGTCGACAGGTGCGCCTTCCAGCCCGACCACGCTGGGTTGGACACGCACGATCATGGTGTCAACGGTAGTCGAAATCGCTTTCAGCTGCAGGGCGATATAGGGGACGGTGCCAAGCATGGCGATCACAGCCGCAAAGGCACCCACCGAGGCGCTCTTTCCATAGCGTGAGGCGATGAAGTCCGCGATCGATGTGATGCGCTCGCTTTTGGCCACCGCAACGATATGGCTGAACAGGGGATAGCCAAGGGTGATCATCAGGATCGGGCCAAGATAGATCGCCAGAAAATCGAGTCCTGACTTCGATGCCAGTCCCACGGATCCGAAAAACGTCCAGGACGTGCAATAGATTGCCAGTGAAAGGGCGTAAATGGCCGAGCGGGACCGGCTGTCGCGCCGGTGACGCGGATCGCTGGTCAAACGCCGGTCGCCATAGCTGGCAACCACAAACAAGAACAGCAAATAAGCTATGGCAGCAAATATAATGCCCCAGCCCTGCATGGTTCCCTCCTTGCAGACGCTCGCTTCCCCACTAACACCACATGCGCGCGGGTGAGTCCAGTTTGCTCACGGTGCGCAACGGGCCGCTGCCGGTAAGGCAGAGCGCCAGGTTTCCGTTACGTAAACTATATGGTAGGTCTATACCGGGCGTCGCACAGTTGAACTTCGCCGGAGCGTTGGGTATAGGGCGAATTGGGAGGGCCTGAAAGTATTCGCCCCATCAGGTCAAAAAACAAAGGAATGAAACATGTTAAGTGAATTCAAGACGTTTATTGCCAAGGGCAATGTGATGGATTTGGCGGTCGGTGTGATTATCGGTGGCGCGTTTGCATTGATAACAAAGTCGCTGGTTGGTGACATGATTATGCCAATCGTCGGCGCTATTTTTGGGGGTCTGGATTTCTCCAACTATTTCTTGGCCTTATCATCTGATGTGACAGCGGCATCGCTGGACGAAGCGAAAAAGCAGGGCGCAGTCCTTGCCTATGGCAGCTTCATCACCGTGGTGATAAATTTCGTGATTATTGCGTTCATCATTTTCATGATGGTGCGCTACGTCAACAAGATTAAGGCCAGCATGGAAAAACAGGAAGAAGAGGCCGCACCTGCTGCTCCGCCTGAGCCACCGGCCGACATTGTGCTGCTCACTGAGATTCGTGACGCCCTGAAAAAATAAATTCGGTCGAAAACCGTGGGTAGATGATAATTCTGCCCAGATTCGATTGCTATACTGACATCGAACCCTGCAGATTTTCTGCGGGGTTTGTTTATTGAAGTCGCAGTTCTCCTTTCTCAAGACAAATGCGGACGACGCCATGTCAATTCTGAGCAGTTTGCGACCCGGTGCGGCAAATCTTGATGAGAGCGACATTGTTGCAATCGTCAATCACGCGCGGGAAATGCCCGGTCTCATACCCTTATGGGTGGGAGAGGGCGATCTGCCGACACCATCCTTTATCGTTGATGCGGCGCATCAATCGCTGGTGGCTGGCGAGACATTTTACACTTGGCAGAGCGGTATTCCTGAACTGAGACAGGGTTTGGCCGACTATCATCAAACCCATTATGGCATCGCCAATGATCCACAACGCTATTTTGTAACCGGCTCCGGCATGCAGGCCATCCAGATTGCGGTCCAGTCACTGGCTGGTGCGGGTGATGAAGTGGTAATGCCAACGCCGGTCTGGCCAAATATTCATGCCGCCGCCCAGGTATCCGGCGCAACACCCGTCCATGTCGAAATGGACTTCAGTGAGAATGGCTGGTCGCTTGATCTTGACCGTCTGTTTGATGCGGTATCTGACAAAACGCGGGCAATTTTTTTCAATTCACCTTCCAACCCGACCGGATGGACAGCGTCCGCTGAAGAAATACGGGCGGTTCTGGAATTTGCCCGCGCCCGCGGAATCTGGATTATCGCCGACGAAGTCTATTCCCGATTTGTCTATGATGCGGACAGGGCGCCGTCCTTTTATGACATCATTGATCCCGATGATCGGGTAATGTTGGTCAATACATTTTCCAAGAACTGGGCGATGACTGGGTGGCGTGCAGGCTGGATCTGTGCGCCGCAGGAAATTGGTCAGGTGATTGAAAATCTTGTTCAATATTCCACCTCCGGCGTCCCGGTTTTCACACAGCGGGCGGTGTGCAGCGCCCTGCGGGATGGTGAGGAATTTTTCGCCATGCAGAAGCAGCGTGCCCTGGCCAGCCGCGATATATTGTGTGACGGATTGCTCGCAACCGGTAAGGTACGCCTGGCTCGACCACAGGGCGCATTCTATCTGTTTTTTGAAATTGATGGCCATGTCGACAGCCGCGATTTGGCGATGCGACTGGTGGATGAAACTGCCGTTGGTCTGTCACCCGGTACAGGGTTTTATACCAACCATTCTCAGTTCCTGCGGGCCTGTTTCATGCGTGATCCCGCGCAGATCCAAGTGGCCACCGACCGTCTGGTGGACTGGCTTTCGCATCAGTAGATGCTGCCGCACGGTTAACAGGCCGTAAAGGTCGCTTTGTTATCATAAGTGACCGAAATCAAAATCGGTGGCCCGGACAATCCGGGTGGCGAGGGCAACATGGGCAACAAGGGCAATTCATGAAAAATTTGATTCAGGCGCAGTCGCAGTTTCGTCGGGTGTTGCTGCTGCTTGCTGCATTCTCCCTTGTCGTCAATTTGCTGCTGCTGGTGATGCCGCTTTACATGTTGCAGATCTATGATCGGATTTTGCCGACCCGCAGCATGGACACCCTTGTATTCCTGTCCGTGATCGCTGCTGGAGCGCTGATGGTGCTGGGCTTGCTGGAAGCCGTTCGTGCGATGCTGGCGGGCAGGGCTGCTGCTAAGCTCGAAACCACAATCGGGGCCGATGCCCTGCGGGTGTCGATGGATAACAGCCGCATCGGTGAAGTGAGTATTGAACCGATGCGTCATCTTGCGACTATTCGTCAATTTGTGTCATCCCGGTCGGTATTTGCACTTCTGGACTTTCCCTTTGCCCCGATATTTATCGGCATTTTGTACATTCTGCATCCGGTGCTGTTCTGGCTGACGCTGGCGGGTGCCGTGTTGTTGCTGATCCTCGCCGTTATCAACCAGAAAGTGACGCAGGCGGCGACTGCCCGGGCCGCGGCCCAACAGGGATCCGCGATGATCATGGCGCAGTCCCTGGCCCGCAATGCGCAAACCCTTCATGCGATGGGAATGACCCAAAACGGTGTTGCGCTGTGGGGGCAGTTCAATGCCCAATCAATGACGCAGCAGGGTTCCGTTGATACCAATAACGCGGTACTTTCCGGCCTCTCCAGAGCGTTGAGGATGGGGCTGCAGATCGCGATCCTGGGCGTTGGTGCATGGCTGGTCCTGAATAATGAAATGACTGCAGGCATGATATTTGCCGCATCGATCATTTCGGGTCGTGCCCTGCAACCGATCGACCAGGTGATTGGCGGCTGGAAGCATTTTACTGCCACCTGGCGTGCCTGGCAAAGTTTGAAATCCACGCTGGAAACCCAAAGGGATGAGGGCAAGCGGACATTGCTGGAAGCTCCGGCAGGACGGCTCTCGGTTGAAGGCGCAGTGGTGCTGGGCTCTGACGGCCTGTCGAAAGCCCCGATCCTGAACCGGGTCAGCTTTGATATTGAGCCGGGTACGGTGCTCGGCATAGTCGGGCCGTCCGGGTCAGGAAAATCCACGCTTGCGCGGCTTTTGGTGGGTGCACAGCAACCACAGGGCGGAACCATCCGAATTGACGGTACTGAAGTGCAGAACTGGGATGTTGAACAGCTGGGCGAGCATATTGGTTATCTGGGGCAGGATGTTGAACTTCTGCCAGGCACCGTCAAAGAAAACATTGCCCGTTTGAGTGAATCTCCCGATGACCTGGCCGTACTGGATGCAGCCCGAATGGCGCAGGTTCATGGTCTGATTCAAAATCTGCCCCAAGGTTATGATACAAGAATCGGCCCCGGCGGCCTTGGTCTATCCGGTGGGCAGAGGCAGAGAATTGGATTGGCGAGAGCCTTTTACGGCAATCCGCAAATCATGGTTCTCGATGAACCCAATGCCAACCTCGATGATGATGGTGAATTCGCCTTGCAGCGGGCCATGACGGCAACTCGGGCACGCGGGGTCACGGTGATCCTGATCACCCAGCGCAAGCAGATCCTCAATGTGGTCGACAAGATTCTTCGGCTGCATTCCGGCAAGGTTGACTTTCACGGTTCGCGCGATGAATTCGTTACCCTGCTGCAAAAACACCGCCAGCAGGCGGAAGCGGCACGTGGATCCAGACCGATCCGCACCCAAACACCACCAAAAATTGTGCCGGGTCCAGACACGTCCGGGGATACGGCTGAAAATTATGGGAACGGCTCTGCTGTCGCCAATCCTCAAACAGATACGGAGAGGGCGTAACGATGTCTGAAGAGCTAGCAAGAATTGCCGTCAAAAAGGTCCCGGCTTCCGAGGCCAAGGCGGGCAACAGTGAACACGCAAAATTAATTGCCCAAGCCAAAACCGGTGCACAGAAGAGTGCTAAAACCGACATGGGCAGGGGGGAGGCCTGGGCGGCAAAGGTGCGCACCGGCGTGGCCGGACCAGCAATTTTCGGGTTTCTGGTGATTGGGGCTTTTATCACCGCATTTGGCTATTGGGCAGCCAGCGCACCGCTTGCAGGGGCAGCAGTTGCGACAGGCGTGGTTACGGCCAGCGGACAGAATTTTCGCGTGCAGCACTTTGAGGGTGGTATCATTAACGAAATTCTGGTGCGCGAAGGCGAGCAGGTTGAGAAAGGTCAATCGTTGCTGACGCTCGATTCGACCCGTGCCCTTTCGGACCGCGACCGCCTGTCAAAAGGCCTGATTGTCATGCAGGCACGGTCGCAGCGGCTGGAGGCCGAACGGGACGATGTCGATGTTGTATTTAAGGAAGATCTGATCAGGGCCGCACAGCAGGCGGGTCTGGAAAATGCATTGGCGGAACAGCTCAGCGAGCTTCAAAAGCGGCGGGAACGTTATCGCACGGACGCCAATATTATCGATCAGCAAATCCTGGCACTGGAGCAGCAGATCGGTGGCATAGAAATTCAGAGGCGATCCACCGGCGACCAGATTGATGTGTTGAACGAAGAGATCGACGTTAAGGAAAAACTGGTCAAACGGAAGCTGACACCCCGCTCCGACTATCTGCGGTTGAAACGCACCCGCTCGGAACTTCAGGGCAGGCTCGGTGAATTGGGCGCCAGTATTGGTGAGGCCCGTTCTGCAATCTCCCAGGCGTTGGAGCGCAAGTCGCGCCTGAACGCAGAAAGGGCTGAAACGGCCGTGACGGCGTTGAACGAATTGCGACAGCAGATCACTGATGTGCAGGAGCGCATTTTGAATGCTGAAAATGTACTCAGCCGAATTGTTGTTCGATCACCCTCAGAAGGGATCGTGGTGAAAATCAACAAAAACACCCCGGGTAGCGTGGTGCGTCAGGGGGAAGATTTGTTCGTCATTCTGCCGGTTGGTGGAGAATTGATTGTTGAAGCCAAACTCAATCCATTGGACGTCGATTCGATCATCGTTGGTCAATCGGCGAGTCTAAGGTTTTCGGCACTGAATGCGCGTACAACACCTGAAGTTGCAGGTGAAGTCAGCTATGTTTCTGCGGACCGTCTGATCGACCCTGTTACCAATGAACCCTATTACACAGCCAGACTGAAGATTGCCGAAACCTTGCCGGATGGCCTGCAAGCCTCGCAGATTTTCCCTGGCATGCCGGTGGAGACATTCATCGAGACGGGCAACCGCACTTTTCTGCAATATCTGACAAAACCGCTCACTGATTCCTTTAATCGGGCATTCAGAGAGAGTTGAACACTCAGTCGTGTGGTTCTGTGCTGGCTGATCTAATTGATCCAGCCGGCGGCGGCCAATTTGCTCAGGGCATGGGGATCGAGAATCACCAGCCCGCCGCGTTCACGGGCGAGCAGGCCCTGTCGCTCGAGGGTCTTCATTTCGCGGGATACGATTTCCCGCTGACTGGAAATGCGATCCGCGATTTCCGCCTGCGGTGGTATGGGACTGATGATGCGTTGCTCAGATTGTGGATCCCGGGGACGCGACATTCGCATCAATTCGGCGTAAAGGCGGTGTTTGGCCTTTAGAAACGTAAATTCTGAGAGCCGGTCAGAAAGCAACCGTACCATCTGCGTCAGATGTTCCATCACCTGCCATGCAACCTGTGGAACTTCATGGCACAATTCGGCAAATACAGATTGGGGCATGATGCAAATCCGCGCACGGGTAAGCGCTGTGACATTGGCAGAGCGGATTCCATTGTCGATGGCCGATAATTCTCCGAAGAAGCGACCGGCGTCGAAATCATTGAATATGACTTCCCGTCCTTCTGCCACGCGTGCCACAATGCGAACGGACCCAGCCGCAATGAAGCGCACGTCATTGGAAGTCTCTTCGTGATCGAGGATCATTTCTCCGGCTTCGTAGACGCGCCAGGAACATCGCGCTGAATAGCTGGCATGCTGCTCATCCGTCATCTGCGAAAGAATGGGAATTGACTTCAATTCTTCCATATCCGTGTTGCTCCCCCAATTTTTCCTTATGCAACATTCGAATATTTACATTCTGTATTTGAATAAACAAGCAACTCGGTGGAATTTTCAAGGAAATCAGGAATTTGAAACTGATTCAGGCGCTGTATTACGGATTCGGTCGTTCCAGAGACGGGGAATGGGCCACCAGCTCAACGGTGTTTCCCTCGGGATCGGTGGTGAAAATACCCCGCCATCCGATCCAGGAAAACTCTTCAACGTGGTAGGGCTGGTCGTGTTGATCGTACCAGTCCATCACCGCCTGTTGTTCTTCAAAGGGAAGGCTCAGCGCAATGTGGTGCAGCGAGGAGCGTGCTCCCGTGAAGGGGCCCTTCGGAGATTGCTCATGCAAGGCAGGATTGCCAGCGGCGTGGTGAAACAGTGCGAGGACGCTGGTGTGGCCGGCAAAACCATCGGCAATCTTAAAAAATGTTATGTCGTCGCGATGACCGCCGGTGAGCAGTTCCAGCCCGATAATGTCGCTGTAGAAGGCGACCATTTTTTCCATGTCTGAACACCGGATCGCAATTTCACCGAGTGCGCGCACCTGGAACTGCCGGTCAGCCATACAAACCCTCTGGCGTCAATTGTGGCCTTGGCCACGGGGTATGGAGCCGGGGAATTTGTCGTTCCCCGGCAATCCAATCAGCAGTCGTCGATATAGATGCGACCGCGTCTGTCTTTATAGCGGCACTTGCCATCTTCGGTTGCCCGACCGATCAAAGCGCCAGCCAAACCACCGGCAGCAGCGCCAACAGCGGCGCCGCCTGGTGTTCCGGTGGCAATTGCACCAGCTGCAGCGCCGACGCCCGCACCAACCGCTGCGCCACGCTGGGTAGCGTTGCAGGCGGTCAGAAAGACCAGAGCTGACAGTGTGATCAATATGTTTCTCATGAGAATTTTCCTTACTTGCCCTGAGAGAGGATTAGCTGAAAATATTTTTCCGGTAAAAAACAGCATAAAGAAGGCAGTGTAGTCAAAATAATATGCGGAATTATGCCAAATTTACCTGTCCTTGGTTAAAGCGCCGCTGCTGTCAGCCTTGAAATTGCCCAAATCTGCAGCGTTCCAGGCGATTTAGCGTTTTGTTTTTAATGCGGAATTTGTTAATGCCTTCGAACCCGCAACTTGCTGAAGAGCGATTGCCACGGTGTCCTGGAGCTGCGTTCAGCCTTGTTGTTGAATTCTTTTCTTGATTTCTGATTTTTCGACTTTGCCCATGCCGTTTCTTGGTAGGGATGCCATGATCAGGAGTTCTTTGGGGTGCTTAAACCGCGCAAGTCTGTCGGCCAGAAAGGAATGGTACTGCTCCAGATCCAGATCGCTGTTATCGACCAGTTCAACTGCCGCAACGGGAGTTTCTCCCCAGCGACTGTCTGCTTTACCCACGACCGCGATTGCAGCAATGGCCGGATGGTTCAGTGAAGCGGCTTCAATCTCGGCAGGGTAGATGTTCTCGCCTCCCGAGATAATGACGTCCTTGGAGCGGTCGACAATCCAGTAATATCCTTCCTCGTCGACATAGCCGACGTCCCCCGTATTGTACCAGCCATCGACCAATACCTTGTCGGTTTCCTTCTGATCGCGCCAATATCCCGAAAAGATATTGTCTCCCCAAACCCACACATCCCCCCGTTCTCCAACCGGGCAGCTTTGGCGATCTTTATCCCGCACATCGATACGGCAGTGTTTCATCGCCTGTCCGGCAGAACCTTCATGCGCCATCGCCTCATCAATTTTCAGACCAATGGCAGCGGGGCCGGTTTCAGTCGCACCATAAATCTGGCTGGCCGGAATACCGCGGTCATGGAAGCTTTTGATCTGCTGGATTGGAATCAGCGAGGAACCGACAACAACATATTCCATTTTTGAAAGGTCGGTTGTCTGCCATGCCGGATGTTCCATCATTGCAGCCATTTGAGCAGGCACCAGCAGGGAAGTTGTGATTGCTGCGGCTTCGATCTCGGCCAACGTATCCTCGGGGTCGAACCTGGCGTGCAGATGGATGGTCGAACCATGCATCAGTGCGGGCAACAGCAGGATGCACAGACCACCGACATGAAACAGTGGCAGGGTCATCTGAATGCGTTGTCCCTGCCGGAATTGAAACAAGTCCTGACAATTTTCAATATTGACCTGAACGGCAAAACGGCTGAGCAGCACACCCTTTGGGCGACCGGTGGTGCCGGACGTGTAAACCAGAAGCAGGGGCTGTGATGATGGCACCGACGTTGCGGAACGATCCCTACCGGCAGGCTTATCATACAAATTGCCGGTTGAGAGAATCTCAACATCGCCGTTGCCGATATCATGCAAAATGTCTGCAAAAGATGGCTCGGCAAAGCAGAGTTTCGGTTCGGCATTGGCGAGTAGAAACGCGTATTCTTCGCGGGCCAGCCGGCTGTTGAGGGGATTAAATATCGCGCCCAGGCTCTCACACGCGAACAGGATTACCAGCATGTCGGGATGGTTCAGCCCAAGATAGGCAACGCGATCTCCGGCCCTGATGCCACAATGTTCAGACAGGAAGCCACGCGCGCAAGCCACCTTGCCAGCCAGTTGGGCAAAGGAAATGGCTTTCCCTTCAAATACTATGGCTTGCGAATCCGGGGTGTTTGAAGCCCAATGGTCCAGTTGCTCGTTGAGATACATGGATTGTTCCTAATCCCTGTTCTCGCCCTGCTTGTACAGGCTTTCTTCTCCCAGCCTCTGCTCGGCAATTTCCGCTGTCCAGGGCAGCATCAGCGAACCGCAACGGCTTTCGCGATACAGCCGTTCGAGCGGGAAATTTTTCAGCAGAGTGCGCCCTCCGCATGTGCGCAGTGCCAGCGCGCAAATCTCCTGGGCATGTTCCATAATTGTATATTGCGCGGCATGGGCCCGCATCTGACTGGCCTTCTCCGGCGCATACCGGGCCTCGCTGATGGTTGTTTCAAACAACGCGCGCGATTGTTCCAGCTTCAGGCGCATCTGCGCCACGGCCTGTTGCTTGGATGGAATGTGTCGGGTGGAGTGTGGAACGCCGGGAATATCACCGCGCAGGTAGGAAACGGTGAAATCAAACGCTGCCTGCGAGATGCCCATATAGGTGGGGCAGAGCGTGAAGAACATATGCGGCCATTTGACTGCCAATCGGAAATAGGCTCCGGGAGGCAGTAATTCCAAATCGTCGGGCACGAATACATCAACCATCTTCAACCCGCGTGACACCGTCGCCCGCATACCAAGCGGATCCCAATCGCCAATGATTTCAAAACCGTCGGCATCGGCCGGGACGCAAAGGTAGACCGCATTTCTGGTTCGGGCATCACCTGTATCTGAATCGATGGTGCAGACCATCGAATAATAACGGGCCGCCCCGGACAGGGAGGCGAAATGTTTGATGCCGTTTACGATCCATCCACCGTCAACGCGCCGGGCCGTTGTGCCAAAGGGTGCTTTGCCAGCGGCCGCCGCAGAATTTGGCTCAGAAAACGGTTGGGCAAATATCGCACCTTCTTCAATCACCTTGCGGTAAAGCTCTTCCCGGCGCTGGTTCTGCATCTCATGGGCGTCGCCGCTCTTTGGCAGGCTGTCATACATATCGCCGGTCCAGAACATGGTCTGAGCATGCATGTTGAACGTCAACGCCGTTGCGCCACACCATCGAGCGAGTTCGCTGGAGATCTGACAGTA
Organism: uncultured Rhizobiaceae group bacterium; assembly: GCA_905480295.1. Taxonomy (GTDB): domain Bacteria; phylum Pseudomonadota; class Alphaproteobacteria; order Rhizobiales; family Rhizobiaceae; genus Pseudahrensia. Next base: position 11,540 of record CAJQPW010000424.1, read on the forward strand.
GGTTTCATAGCTGGCACCCAGACCACCATATCGGGCAGGAATGGTCAGCCCCAACAGGCCGGCATCGCGCAGGTCCTGATAATTTTCAGTGGGAAAAACGGCTTCGAGATCATAGGCAGCAGACCGTGGTGCAAACCGATGTTCACCAAGGTGTCTGGCAATGGCTATTAATTGCTCAGGCGTGTTGTCAGCATGGGCGATCGGCAGCGGTGCAGGGGTTTTGTCTTCGGGCGACTGGCTGTTCATGGTCGCGATACCTGTTGGATGAATTGAGATAGATGGTGGTTGAATTGGTCTGGACTTTCAATCGGTGCCATATGGCCTGTTAACGGCAGTTCGACAAATTCCGAACCGTCGATCTTACCAGCCATTTTTTCCATCATGGCTGATGGGGAATTTGTATCATGTTCCCCGGAAATCAACAGGGTCGGAATATCGATATTGGGTAGATTATGGCGGCAGTCAAAGGTTGTGATCGTGTGCATGGATAGCCGGTAGGCTTCGATCGACACGGTGGAAAGAACCGATCTGATTTCCTCCACTGCACCGTCGCGGGGATGCGGTCCAACGAGCCTGGGGGCGAAAGCCTGTGCAAATTCGGGCATGGTCATGCCCTGATCAAAGGGCTCAAAACGGGCCTTTAAAAAGGCCCGTTGAAAATCGCCGTCTGGTTTGCCAAAGGCCGGGCTTGTCGCCGAAAGCAACATGCCGTCGACACGGTCAGGGTGGCTGGCATACACCGCCTGGGCTGTCATGCCGCCCATCGAATGCCCGCACAAGACGGCGCTGGGTAAATCAAGCCTGTCCATGGCCTGCAAGACGGCATCCACATGCGGTTCAAACCCGATTTCAGACGGCAAAGGTGTGTCACCAAATCCCGGTGCATCGATTGCCACAAAACGCCACCCGGCCTGCAGAACGGTATCGATCTGGTGGTCCCAGCCCTCTTTTCCACTGCCGACGCCGTGAAGGAAGATAACGGCCGGTCCAACACCGTGGCTTTGAAGAGAAACAGTCATTTCAGCGCTTCAACCAATTGCCCTTCGACGACCACATCTTTGCCATCCAAGGCAATTGAACACTTGCGCATCGGCAGGTCGAAGTGACCGGGTGAATAGCGTTTGGCAATTTCATTGGCGCCGGTTGAGAACAGAAAGTTGCCGGCAAATACCCGCTGTTCAGTGCCGTTGTGATCGCTCCTGTCATAATGGGCCATTGAAACCCACTTTGCGGCATCGTTCATGCCCCAGCCAACATGAGAGGTCGCGTAGGCATCCTTGTCCTGCCATACCGCCATGGCTTCCCGCATCAGTTCCGCATCCAGACCATCACCGCGAATGTCGATCACATAATCATCTTTCAGGGTCAGATGAACGGGCTGTTCGAGATAGCGTTTGAACGTCAGATTCTGATCACCCTTGTCGAGCACCAGGGTGCCGTTGACGCTGCCACGCGCGGGAAAGGCCAGACATAGTCCTCCCGGCAGATTGGTGATTGTGCCGGGTGTTGTTGTAAACCCCCAGCCGCCACCGACCACTGCCCCTTGCAGGTTGATGGTAAGATCGGTTCCCGCGCTCGATCTGACGGTCATTTCACCGCTGCTGCGCATCAGCTTCATGCCGGTTTTGACCCGTTCTTTGAGGGCTTCGTCATTGCCAACCCGCTCAAGAATTTCTGGATGCTCATTGGAAATCATCAATACACGGGAACCGCTTTTGAGGATATTTGGCAGTTCGGCGGCGTGCAACAGACCTTCAAGCGTACAGTCGATTACCAATCCGCCAAAGGATAGCGCGGCGAGGGCCGGCCCATGACCCTGCAGTGCCGTTGAGGCACCGGTTGAGCGGATCGGAACGGCTGCGGATTGCGCTGGTGTGGTAATCACCACATGGGCGGGGCGGGCGTCGAGCTGGATCAGCGCCAGTTCGCTCAGGTGCACATTGATGGAGCGGCTTTGGGTTTCCGAGAGGATGACAACCTCATCACCCGCTTTCACACCACACAGTGCGAAAGCCTCTGCCAGGAATTTGATCCACTTGCCTTCGATGCGATCAGAAAACATGATTGCCGTTCCTTCAGCATCACGGGTTGCATTGTGCGACATCGATGCCGACAGCAAGTCTTAACATGTTAACGAGTTACCTCAACCGCCAATTGACCAGTATGTTGTGACATCTGGCGCAATCAGATCGGCGCGCCAAGACTTTTCATCCGCGGCCGCAATCAGTAATGTCATGGGTGGGCTGACGATTGGCCCGCCCTATTCCTACGCTTGCCTCTCAACCGTTGAGTATCAAAATTGATTCAAAACCCGCAAACCTATGATGTGATTGTAATTGGTGCCGGTATCGCGGGCGCTTCTGTTGCCGCATTTTTGGCGCTGCACCGAAATGTTCTGCTGCTGGAGATGGAGTCTCAGCCGGGGTACCACACAACCGGCCGATCGGCGGCTTTGTTTACGCAGACATACGGTCCCAAACCGATCCGGGCACTGACCCGGAGTTCGGCGGCATTTTTTCACAACCCGCCTGATGGCTTTACTGCTTCGCCGCTTCTGACACCGCGCGGGGCGCTGATGGTGGCGCGGGAAGACCAGATTGATCAGCTTGATCGCGCGATTGAAGAAATGGCTGATGAGACAGAAGTCCACCGATTTGACCGTCGTCAAACCAATGCGGCATTCCCGTTGCTGCGACCGGATTATGCCGCCGCAGCCATGCATGACCCCGGTGCGCTTGATATCGATGTCAACAGCCTGCATCGCGGCTTTCTCGCCCAACTTAAACAAGCCGGTGGCACATTGATCTGCAACAGTCCGGTTGTGGAGCTTGAGCGTAGCAGCGACACTGACAACTGGTTGGTCAAGACGGCAGAACAGCCCTATCGATCGACCACGATTGTTAATGCGGCAGGGGCCTGGGCTGATGATATTGCCACATTGGCTGGCGCATCCAGAATCGGCCTGGTGCCGAAACGCCGCACCGTGATGACCGTCCCCCAGCCCTCCGGTTTCGATCTAGATCACGCCCCGATTGCCGTCGACATCGACGAACAGTTTTATCTTAAACCCGATGCGGGGCAGCTT
>CAJQPW010000425.1 GCA_905480295.1 uncultured Rhizobiaceae group bacterium
GATGGCACCGCAGCTTGAAGCGCTTGGCTTTGAAGTCGTGGTGCGCAACCTGAACTCCGGCCTGCATGGCATTGCCATCAAACCAGATGGCATGGAGGGAGGTGCCGATCCGCGTCGTGAAGGCGTTGTTCTGGCGCAGTAGAAAGAGCGGTCAGTCGGCCAGATCGATTTCTTCTATCAACAGGGCCCACTGGGCACCATGCATGTCCCGGTCCAGGCGGCTGCCCTGAACGTGCGGCCGGGGCACGCTGAATTTGAGCACATTCAGCTCGGGCATTGAAAACCGTTTGAAGGATCCTTCGTCCTGTTGCAGGGTTTTGGCCACGGCCCCGGTGGACAGCTGCCGGTCAACCCGGTTGAAGGATTCAGCAGACCCGCAGAAGATATCGATGGTGAGCCAGAACGGTCCGGCATTTTTCGACCGGACTTTCTCAACAACCGCTCCGAGTTTAGCCATTATGAACTTCCGTTGTTTCGAGTCTGAAAGCATCCATCGGATCATCCAGCACCATCACATGGTTGATGCAGAACTCGTAGAGCGGTCCGCGCGGAATCTCGGCAGGAGAAAACGGAAACGCAAATGTTGGTGTGGCTTCATTGGCGGTCAGCGGATGGTGCAACAGATAGGGATTGATCATTTTTGCAATCTCGGTTGCCATCGCCTGCGACCTGGCCGTGACAATTGCCATCACGCCAATTTCGCGGGGTGGCGTGGTCGGTGATTCCAACGCGCCCAGCGCAGAATCTCGTCCGATCAGCCTGAACTCCATGTCGAATTCTTCGGGTTCGGCGATTTGATTATTGGTAATCCGTTCAGCAACGCTGTCGCGGATACCGTCCACCCATTGATCCACATTTTCAATGTAGCGCTGTTCGCGCAGGATCGACATCGCAACGGTTTGAAATCCGACGATTCGTGATCCCTCAAGCTTAACCGTGTAGTCGGTTGCCGTTACCCACTGCGACCCCGAAACCCGAACCGTATTTACATCCTGCTGTTGATAGTGGGAATGGGTAACATCAAGATGGCCACCCGGCTCATACAGGATGAAGGGGTCGGAATTTTCATAAAGCATATGGGCGGACACGGTCTGCGTGGTGCAGTGCACGCCGTTGGCCATCGGCTTTACCGAAAATCCGGTCTCGTCGAAATCAACCATAATGGTGCCGCTGCGCGGATCGGTCGTGCAAAAGGCACCACACTCGCCGATTTTCGCCCCGTGCCATGCGCCTCCGGCATTGGCACCCCTGGCAAGCGGAAGCGCGGCGATAATCGCTGTATCGGTGGTGCGTCCGGCCAGGATGATGTCGGCACCGGTGTCGAGTGCAGCCTGAATTTGCTCAACCCCGGCCAGGGCGACGATCCCCGTGCAATCGTCCAACACGGTTCCATCAATGGCTGGTGCCGGATGAAGGGGTTTGATGTGATTTTCGCAAAGCGCCTGTTTCACCACCTCCCCTGACTGATCGGAATACAGACGGGCTATCTTCAGCGACTGACCCAGTTCCGCAGCAAGCTCGATGGTGATGTCATACATCCAGTCGACACACTGATCAGCGCCGCAGGTACCCGATGTTCCGATAACCAGCGGCACACCGGCCTGCGCCCGCGCCACCATCAGCGCCCGCCATTCGCTCTTGGTTGTGTTTCGGGAATATTTCGAGGTTCCCGTCCCCAGGTAATAGGGACCGCTGTCAGTGGACCCGCCATCGATCGCGATGATATCCGGGGCTGCAGCAACCCCGGCGTCCAACGCATCGCTGTCAAAGCCAAGTCCCAGAGCACCGGTGGGGATCAGGACCTTCGTCATCGCCTCAGTCTGTTACCGCTTGCGGCTTCTTCAAAATACCACGCAGGAACATGGGAGCAATGAAACCAAGAATGGCCGCCACCCACAGGCCGATCGCAATCGGTGTTGAGAACAAATACATAGCATCACCGTCAGACAGGACCATCGCCCGGCGAAGGGCGTCTTCCATATGTCCACCGAGCAATATGCCCATGATTACCGGAACGGTTGGCACATCCAGCTTGCGCAGAAAATAGCCCAGCGCACCGAATGCCACCATCAACAGCAGATCGAAATAGCTGCCCGAAAGCGAATAGATGCCGACGAAGGAAATCATTGTCACACCGGGCAACAACACCCAGGCCGGGACCTGAAGAACCCGGACAAAAATCTTGACCATGGGAACATTCATCAACAGCAGCACGAAATTGGCAATCAACAGCGATGCAATCAGACCCCACACCACTTCCGGCCGGTCTGTAAACAGGGTCGGACCGGGGGTGATGTTCAGCGTCATCAACAGCGCCAGCAGAACCGCCGTGGTCCCGGAACCGGGTACTCCCAGCGTCAGCATCGGCACGAGAGCACCACCGGCAGCGGCATTATTGCCCGCTTCCGGCGCCGCCACCCCTTTGGGCACGCCGGTACCAAATCCGCTTTTTTCGCCGGCAAAGGATTTCTCCATCATATAGGCCATGAAACTGCCAAGCGACGCCCCTGCTCCCGGCAGAACCCCGGCGACAAAGCCGATGACGCTGCAACGCAGCATGGTCCATTTGGTCGCAATAATGTCCTTCCAGGGAATCGTCACCTTTTCCAGTTTGACACCAATGGAGGTTTCCTTGCCCTGGCTTTCGATAAAGAAGAATACCTCGGCAATCGCAAACAGGCCGACGCTGGCAACTAGAAAATCAATCCCATCGATCAAATGCAGATTGCCGTAGGTCAACCGCGGCATGCCTGAACTGTTGTCGACACCAATCATCGCAATACCAAGGCCGATACAGGCGGCAATCGCCGATTTAGCCTGGTTGTTGGAAGCCATGCCACCCAACGTGCAGAAGGCCAGCAGATACAGTGCAAAATATTCAGCCGGGCCAAACAGGTAGGCGACGCGGGCCAGCATCGGTGCCAGCAGGATCAGGCCGATTGTTGCCAGAAACGCACCGGCAAATGACGCAACACCGGAAAGAACAAGCGCGTCACCGGCCTTGCCGGCCTTGGCCATGGGATAGCCATCCAGCGTGGTCATCAGGGCCGGTTCGTCGCCGGGAATATTGAGAAGAATGGACGAGATCCGCCCGCCATACATGGCGCCGTAATAGACCGATGTCATCAGCACCAGTGCAGAGGTCGCATCGAGGCCCAGCGTAAACGTGATCGGGATCAGGATTGCGACGCCGTTAGACGGTCCAAGACCGGGCAAGGCTCCAATGATCGTGCCCAGAAAACAACCGATAATCGCCAGCATCAGCGTGGTCGGTGAAAACGCGACGCTGAACCCGAGCGCCAGATTTGAAAGAATTTCCATGATCTAACGCGGTCCTAAAAGAGACCCTTGGGAAAGGCGACAAGCCCGAGACCCAAGGCATATTTAAATATCAAAAACAGCCCGATCGACAGTCCAATACCCGCAAGGGCAGCCGGTCCCGGACGATCGGAAAGCTGGTAACTCAGTATCGCTGCAGAAATCGCCGTTGGCAGCAGGAAGCCCAGCGGCTTCAGCATCAGCGCGTAGACGATCAACACGAGTGCCGCGATGGCGAGGACGCCAAAAATGCGAAGGGGCGGCCAGTTTGGATCTTCGTCAGGGCGAACGATCATGAAAACTGCAGACACTGCGGCCACCAGTCCAATGCCAATCGGAAAGGTTCTCGGCCCTACAGGATCGGAAAGAAAGCTGGATTCGATTTGTGTGGCGCTTGCGATATACGCAAGCGCCACAACCAATACGACCAGACCGAATATGCGGTCAGATTTGGCCACTATTTTATAACGCCGATTTCTTTGGAAAGCTGGCGAACATCGGCGACAACGCCGTCGATGTAACCCTGGAAGTCCCCACCAACCTTGGTGAAGGGTGCCAGTCCGTTTGCGGCCATGGCGGTCTTCCACTCAGCGCTGTCAGCAACTTTCTGCAATTTTGCAGCCCAGTCGTTGAACGTGGCATCGGAAACACCCTTAGGCACGTAAAGACCACGCCAGTTCACAGCAACAACGTCGAAGCCCTGTTCCTTAGCGGTTGGCACCTGTTCAAAACCAGGAACGCGTTCCTCGGTCAAAACAGCCAGCGCACGAACTTCACCGGATTTCAAAAAGCCAACGATTTCCGACATGTCGCCGGTCATGGCCTGGGTAAATCCACCAATGGTCTGCGTGATCGCATCCGCACCACCATCAACACCAATATATTTGACTTTGGTGATGTCGGTAAATCCGGCCTTGCGCAGCAACATCAG
>CAJQPW010000426.1 GCA_905480295.1 uncultured Rhizobiaceae group bacterium
CCATAACGTCCGCAGAAGAAATAGATCTGACCCAAAATCCAATCCAGGGCAGGGGGGTGCAACGGGTCAAGCTTTGTCGCACGCTCCAGAATTTCCAACGCCTTTTGCGGTTGCACCAACATCATGAATCCGTAGCCGCACCACGCCATCGATTCAGCCTCGTTGACGATTTGAGACAGGGTTTTGTCAAACTGCACTTCCGCATCCTGCCACAGGCCGGCGCACAGATGTGCAAATCCCAGCTGGTCCTGAATAAACACATCCTTGTTGTCGAGCGCGGCGCCTTTGCGCGCCAACTGCAAGGCCATATCTGCACCATTGTCATCGGAGAGACCCAGCCAGTGGTCCACCACATAGGTATCAGCGAGATACATGTAGGCGCGGGCATAGGAGGGGTCGAGTTTTAAGGCTCTTTCGAACAGTTCGCGCGCCCGGGCGGTGTCTTCCGCATTGAGGCTGTCGCGCAGGGTCTTTCCCCGCAGCATCAGCTCGTAGGCCTTCATGTTGTTTGTTGGTTTTCGAGACGCCCGGCTGGCTACGTCACTTTGCACCCGGCCGGGCAGAATGGCCACGATTGATTGCGTGACGTCGTCCTGTACAGCAAAGATATCTTCCAGGTCGCGATCATAACGCTCCGCCCAGATGTGCTTTCCGGTTTCGACATCGATCAGCTGGGCGGTGATCCGCAACCGGTTTCCGGCGCGACGCACGCTGCCTTCAACTACGTATTGCGCGCCCAATTGTTCGGCAATTTCCTTGATATCCAATTCGGCGTTACGAAACGCAAAAGATGATTTTCGCGAGATCACCGACAGGGTCCGGAACCGGGATAGTTCGGTGATGATGTCTTCAGACATGCCGTCGGAAAAATAGTCCTGCTCGGCATCTCCGCTCATGTTGGTAAAGGGCAGGACCGCAACAGTTGGCTTGGCCGGGACAGCCTCTTGCGCAGAGCGTGGCTCCAGGCCGATAAGTCCATACCCCTCGACCCAGTGTTCCCGGTTGCTTTCGAGAGCGCACAGGCGCAGATGGCTTTCAAACAACAGATGTTCGTCATACCTGTCGGGTAAGGACGTGCGATAGGACTGCAGATGACGTGCGCTGGCTTGGTGGTTTCCCTGCTGCGCATAGGCGATGGCGATCTGCTGATGCACATAGAAAATCGGCAAGGTCAGCATTGATTCCAGCACATCAATCGACTTTTGGTATTCGCGCAAATTGTAATAGGATTCAGCCAGGATCTCTTTGCGCAAATTATCCTGACTGAACGGGTCGAGCTGTGCCGCCTTGTGGTAGGTTTCAATCGCCCCCTCGGGATCGCCGGTATAGGCCTGCAGCATTGCCCAATAGCCAAGAACCTGGGCACTGTTGGGATTCAATTTCATCGCCCGCTGCAAGTGGCTGTGAGCAATCGAGTGCTGCCCAAGCTGACGGGTCGCTTCTCCAAACGCCGCGTGGGCACGATAGTCATTGGAATCAAGCTCAAGGGCCCGTTTAGCGGATTGGTAGGCCCGGTCGAGCGGGTCGTCGTCATAGGTCGACAAGTCCCAGACCGACATGCCTTCGGCGATAGCGATGCCGGAGTGAGCTGCGGCAAGCTCGGGGTCGATCTCAACGGCCAATCGATAATGTGAGATTGCCGATTTGATATTGTTACCGCGCTTGGCCAGCAGAAAATTGCCCCTCAGCAAGTGATCATAGGCGTTCAGATCCGATACCGGTTTGCGTCCGCTTTTTCGCATATCCGCTTCCGCAATACGACCGGGCAGCACGGCGACGATTGAGCGAACAACTTCATCCTGCACTTCAAATATGTCTTCGAGACTGCGGTCAAACCGATCCGCCCAAAGCTGGTTATCGGCATGGGCATCGATCAACTGGGCAGAAATCCGCACCCGGTTTCCAGCCTTGCGCACACTTCCTTCAACCAGATATTGAATCCCCAGTTTGCTGGCGACCTGTTTGCTGGGAACCCGCTGCTCCTTGAACAGAAAAGAAGAATTCCGGGCGATGACGAACAGTTCGGAAAACCGCGAAAGTTCGGTGATGATGTCTTCCGAAATACCATCGGAGAAATACTCCTGTTGCGGATCACCAGACATGTTCTCGAACGGCAGAACCGCGATGGAAAGTCGATCACGTCCGTCCCCGGGGGCGAGGGAAGGTGACGGCCCGGTGATGGGCTGACTGCCATTGACCCAGCGGTGTGTTCGAACGTCCCCTTCAACGTTTTTCAGGTGTTGCGGGCCCATGTCTTCAAAGACTGTGTCTAATTTGCCTTTTATCTGGCGGAAAACGTCATCTGAAATGCAAACCCCGCCCGGATCAGCCAGTCCCTCCAGCCGGGCGGCAATGTTTACCCCCTGGCCAAAAATATCGTCGTCCTGGATGATAATATCGCCGAGGTTGATGCCAATGCGGAACGCAATTGTTGCTTCATCGCCCACGGGAATTTGCTCCTGCCAAGAGACAGCACAGGCGCAGGCGTCAATCACACTGCCAAATTCGGCGAGAACGCCATCACCCATCAATTTGACGATTCTACCATTATGGGATTCGATCAGCGGCGTGATGATATTCTTGATCAGGGTAGACAGGGACTGAAGCGTTCCGGCTTCGTCGTGGCTCATCATTCGGGTATAGCCGACAACATCCGCAGCCAAGATCGCAGCCAGTCGTCGTTCCACAAAAAGTCCTCCCCCGAAACCCTACAGATCATCCACCGTGAAATCTATTGAAATCATGGGTTTTGGGGAGTAGCAAGCGCGGTTTTCCCGCCCACAACGGTCCTCTACAGGTGCCACTGGATTCGGCTGACAGGCGCACCCATTCGCTATTGGTCAATAGGCGCTGATCGGGGGATACGTGCGGCAAACGTCGAACCGATAAATCGAAGACCCCGTCGCGCTCTGTAAACTTGCGCCGACGGGGTACAATGGAGTGGCTGCATTTACAGCCAGATTTCAAAGCAGAAAATTTTCTCTGCCAGTGTAATTTCAATAATGTGAATTGAGCTTCGGGCCGTGCTCCTGATCGCCGCCTTTCGGGGGTTTGCCTACTGGGGCTTTGATCTGACAATACATGGATTTTAGTATCGTCGAAGTCACCGTCCGTGGCCGCCCCTTCGGGTTGGGCCCGTCCGCTGTTTTGGTGGTATCATCAATCCTCCAATCCATCGCACCCTATTTTTATCCATCGAGGTCACAAAATACCAATCAAGATCGAAAAATGTAACAGATTATCAACGGTCGCTAAATCGTTGATTTAGCGTTGAAAATCTTAATGTGCGATGACTAAACAATGGGACTCGTAAGCGAGGTTGTCAAGGATATCGGGACGATTTGGAGATCACAATTTCTGTCGCTGGGGAAAATCAGACAATTGGCATAGGATTGAATCTCACAAAGCCAAGCAGATTCAAATGCTTGTTGGGAGACGAGCCAGTCGGTCAATTTTGCCCCTGATGCGCAGGCAAATGCGATTAATCCACAGATGGCGACGGATTCAAGGAAAGAACGGATCCAACCGTGTCACATGCCACTTCCGCTAAAAGGCTTTGAAGGTCAGCGTTGTCAGCGAATGAACAATGCCGTCAATATTGAGAATTTTTTCGTTGACGAACTTACCGATGTCTTCACCGTCCGGCACATAGATTTTTGCCAGCAGATCAAATTCACCACTGGTCGAATAAAGCTCCGATACGATTTCCCGTTCGTAAATCTTGTCGGCGACCTCGTAGGTTTTTCCCGGTAAGCATCGCACTTGCATAAACACACAATTCATTGGTGAGACCTTTGGCTGATCGGCGTCTTTTGGAAGTCAAACCATAGGTCAATTGCCAGCCACTGCAAACGGTGGAAGCGAATTTCTATCGTATCGATTTCAGTTCCCACAGGGCATGGCCTGAAATCGCTGCGACGACCAGCGAACCGCCGACAAATACATTGGGTCCGGGCACTTCGGCAAACACGAACCAGACCCAGAGCGGTGCCAGAACAGTTTCCAGAAGATAAAACAGTGCGACCTGTGGGGCAGGAATGAACCGGGGGGCCAACCACAGCGTGATACCCGCCAGTGGGATTAGCAGACCGGCATCGAGGATCAACCAGATCGGCGCCAACGGCATGGTGCCAGCCCAGATGATCATCGGTAGCGCAAACACAGCAGACACCAAACCACCATAACCGGGCGCCAGGGACAGGTCCTTGCCAGATTTTCGGGCAAGCGTCAGCGAGACCGCAAGCAGCACAGCACATACCAAAGCGTAGAAGTCGCCGAGCAGATTACCGCTGCCAAATCCATCAGCAACTATGATCCCGACACCAAGCATGGTCGCAACGATGGCAATCCAAGTGGGTATGGAAGGACGCTCATTGGTCAATGGCCACGATATTATCGCTGCAAGCATGGCATTGAACGCCAGAATGAACACCACATTTGCAGTCGACGTATTAAACACCGCCAACGTGAAGAATATGTTGTTGAGACCGGACAAGGCGCCCACGACAATGAAATCACGGTCGGCAAAAAGTTCACGCGGCATGGCGCTGCGGTTGGCAAAAAACCGCCAGTACAGCGCCAGCATGATGGCAAGACCGAAGCCACGGAAGCCCATCACAACATAGGGGTCACTGCCAGCCAGCCTGATCAGGGGAATGTCCAGCGACAGGGCAAACCCGCCGGTAAAGGCCAGCCCCAGACCTTGCCGAGGGTGATGAACCAGTGTCGACGTCATCTCAGCATGTCTTGTTTTGGAAAAGGGGGAGTCCAGGCACGGCAGTCACTCGATTATTCCACGCGATCGAACCACCGTAGAGAGGTCGGTCTATGGGTTCAATTAAATTCCACCCAGCCACTGGCCTGCAACCGCTCCTGTGGCAGGAAACGGGATTTGTATTCCATTTTCGATGAACCCTCGACCCAATAACCAAGGTGGCAGTATTTCAGCCCTTCGTGGCGTACGCGATAGATGTGGTCGAGAATCAGGAAAGTGCCGATGCTGCGTTTGTCTTCTGCAGGGTCAAAAAAACTATACACCATCGAATAACCATCGCTGAGCCTGTCATAGAGAACTGCAGCGACCAGCTTACCCATACCCCTGCCATTGATGGCTGTATCGGGACCCTGCCTGCGATATTCAATAATCTGCGTGTCGACATGGCTGTCTTCGACCATCATGGCGTAATCGAGCACGCTCATCCCGGCCATGCCCCCCTCACCATGCCGGCTGTCAATATACCGCCGAAACAGGGAATATTGTTCCGATGTCGGCGTGTTTTTCACAACATTGCCAACCAGATCGTCATTGCGCCTGCTAATCCGTCGCATCGATTTCGTCGGTTTGAACCGGTCCGCCAACACCCGCGTTGCAGTGCAGGCGCGACAGGTTTCGCACGCGGGGCGGTAGGCAATATTCTGGCTGCGACGAAAACCGCCCTGAGACAGATCATCGTGGGTCATCCGGGCGCGTTCACCAACCAGATGGGTGAAAACTTTCCGCTCCATTTGGCCATCAAGATAGGGGCAGGGCGCTGGCGCAGTGAGATAGAATTGCGGAGTATCAAGAGAGTGGGCCGTCATTCACACACCATAATAGAAAGGAGCGAATAAGGAAAACGCTATCCAAAGCAGCAAAATCAAGGGAATTCCACTTCTGAGATAGTCAACAAACTGATAGCGGCCCGGTCCCAGCACCAACAAGTTGGTTTGATATCCCACCGGCGTGGCAAATGAGCAGTTAGCAGCAAACACGATGCAAACAATAAAGGGCTCAACGGGCGCATTCAAGCGTTGCGCCATGCCAATTGCAATCGGAGTAAACAGAACCGCTGTGGCGTTGTTGGACAAGACGTTCGTCAATATGGCGGTGACGATAAACAGAACCGACAGGATCATAGCCGCCGAATGACCCTGCAACAGGTCGATAACCCCGGTGGCAATGAAGGCCGCTCCCCCTGTTCGTTCCAGGGCCATGGCCGCCGCCAGCGATGCACCAACCATCATATAGATCTGTCGGTCGATGCTCCGCGCTGCCTGGCGGATGGAAAGACAGCCTGACGCGATTACCGCATAGGCACCGATCACGGAAGCAACAACAATAGGCACAATGGAAAGCGATGCCGCTGCAATGACCAGGGCAAAGATGCCGATTGCGCGGGGTGCAAAGGCACGCAGGGGGACTTCACCGGCAGAATGTTCCAGCAGCAACAGTTCACGACTGGCACGCAGCCGTTCGATATCGTCCTGCAACCCACCGATCAGAACCGTGTCCCCCGGTTCCAGCCGAATTTCCCGAACCAGTCCCCGGGCCATGGCGCTGCGTCTTTGCAGGCCCAGGATCATGGTGCCGTATGTGGCGCGGATTCGGGAAGATTCGATGGTTCGTCCTGTATAGCGTGATCCCGGAGCAATCACGGCTTCAGCGACCATGAAGTTTTCGTTCACCCGGGACAGGGTATCGCTTTGCCGTGTCGGATCATGATCTTCTGCAGCCATTTGTGGCAGGCTGGCCAGTCCTTCCGACAGGGCATTGGTCAGGGCGCGGCGGGTGGCCGCAACGATGACGATATCGCCGGTGGTCAGTACCGTATCTTCAAAGGGAGGTAGAATTGTCTCGCCACCCCGAAGGATCGAGCGAACGGTGATATTGGCGAGAGATGGAAACAGACCGGCAACCGATTGCACACCTTCCAGCGGATGGTCGTCGGCAATATGGATCTGGGCGAGAAACTGGCGCCCGGTGGCCGCGCGTTTGGTCGGGTCCGCCGAAGAGCGTTCTCCCAACAGAATTGGCATGACAAAGACGACAAACAACAACCCGATACTGGCCAGAACGAGGCCGGGAACCGTAAAGTCGAAAAACCCGATCGTATATCCGTATCGTTCCGCAACCCCCGCCACCAGCAGGTTGGTGGATGATCCGATCAGGGTGGTCATGCCCCCCAGAATGCCAACATAGGAAAGCGGCAGCAGCGCTGCAGAGGCAGAAAATTTGCGTTGTGTCGCAATTGCCACGATGATCGGGATGAACATCACAACCACCGGTGTGTTGTTCAAAAATGCGCTGGTTACGCCTGCGGTGAGCAGCAGGACCAAAATGGTTCGCCTTGCGCTGCTGCCACCGAATTTGGACAGGATCTCTGCGGGCCGTTCCAACGCATCGGTATTATACAACGCCTGTCCAATGACCAGCAGTGCAAGAACGGTAACCAGCGCCGGATTTGCAAATCCCATCAGCAGGTCGGTCGCCGTTACCGGTTCGGCAAAGGGTTGGGGGACGAGACTGAACAGGGCAAGCAAAGCCACCAGAGCGGCAAGTGATACGCCTTCAATCGACCATTTTTCGCGCGCGAAGGCGACAATCGTGCAGATAATGACCGCGAAGGTCATCCACATGTGAAAATTTTCCATGCGTGGTCACAGCTCGCCTTTGGTCAGGCAGCGCGACGCCGCCTGTTCACGAGGGGAGTTTAGGCCCGTCCCACATATGTGCCAAGCAAAACGTCATGCAGCAGACGTTTGCGCGAAGAAAAGAAGGAAACGAACAGGGGCAGGATCAGGGCAAAGGAGTGAATGACCCAAAACAGGATGCCATGTAAACAGGCGAGCAGCGGGTCCACAGCTCCACCATCAAGCTTGCGTATGCGCACACCCATAAAGGCCATGCCGATGGTCGCCTGACGTGGACCACCCATAGTGGCCGCCAGGTAAAGCAGGGCAACGACCGGTGGAGCCAGCGGCAACAGCCCCCAGGCCAGACCCAGTGTCGGAATGCCAAGTACACCAATGACAAGAGCCACGGGAATGCTCAAAAGGCCAATAATGATGTAATCGATAAAGAACGACATCACCCGTGCGGTACGAACCCCATCGAGTTCTTCCGGGGTAACAATGCGAGCGCCGGTGTCGTTGTCGATAATGTTTTCCACCATGGTTCATCCCCTCTGTTTCCCATTTCATGTAGGAATCAGAGGGGGGGATTCAAGAACAAGGTGATCAAATTGCGGGATGATGGCTTGCCGCTGCCTTTTCCGGCCAAAGTATCGGGCCACAGAACATGGCCAGAAACGTTATGTTCAAAATGGCGTTCATCCCTGCGCCAGCAGCAATTGATCCAAGGCCATCAAAGATGAACCAGCCGGCAATGCCGACCATGATGATGCGACCGCCCAAAACCTTGTCATTGGCGTAGACCCCGTTCGCCACCATGGCCAGTGTCGCGCCGTAACCGACCATCAGACCTCCTGATATTCCAATCCACAACCGGGCGGCTTCGCTTGCCAAACCATGGGCGCTTGTCGACTGGGACCAGAATGTCAGATCCATGAAAAGGGCCATGATATGGGAGACGGGCGTAACGGGGCTGAGAAAGCTCAATAAGCCAAAGCCAATGAGGCTGTAAGCGGCATAAACAAGGAAGGTGGTTTTGAATTGATGTGTCATGACACGGTCTCCGTTGGGGTAGAATGAAGACACATTGTCCACCGCGCGGGCGCAAAACAATTACCTTGCAGGTAAGTGTCATACGCAAGGCGCTGAACTATGATCGGGCTGCAGATGTCAGCGAAACAGGAGTTGGAATATGCAATCGGATTTTGGGGCCGGACTGAAACAATGGCGACAACAGCGTCGCCGGAGCCAACTTGATCTGGGCCTCAGCGCCAATGTTTCAGCGCGCCATATTTCTTTCCTGGAAACCGGGCGGTCGAAACCAAGCCGCACCATGGTGCTGCAATTGTGTGAAGAACTGGACGTGCCGCGTCCGGACCGAAATGCGCTTTTGGTGGCCGCCGGTCTTGCTCCGGCCTATGCAGACCGCGGCATGGACGAGAGGGACATGAAACCTGCTTAGGATGCTGTGCACTGGATGATGCAACGGCATGATTCCTTTCCGGCAATTGCGATGGATCGGCATTGGATTATCACCCGGTTGAACGGGACCGCAGAAAAACTGCTGGCGGGAATGGGGCTGGGTCCGGGGCAGAGCCTTTTGGACGCGTTCCTGGAATCACCGGAAATCCAGCAGTCAATCGAAAACCTGTCGGAAGTGGCTTTCCACACCAGAACCCGGCTGCGCACTGAAAGCGCGCATTGGGGAGGGGACCCGGTTCTGGATGCTGCAGCGACCAGGATCAGTGCGTTGATTGGTGAAGGACTCCAGCATCAACCCGGTCTGCTACCGGCTTTTGTGCCAACCACCTATAATTTTGGCGGCCTGTCGCTGTCGTTCTTTTCAACTTTTGCCCAATTCGGATCGGCAGAAGACATCACTCTAAGTGAAATCAAGATAGAAATGATGTTCCCGGCCGATGATGCGACCCGCGACACATTGCTGGCCATGGGGCAAAGCCATTAGCAGCACATTCGTGGCTTCCTATGTTGCAGTGATTGCGACTAGTTGGCCATCAGTTCTGCTGCCCGCAGGGCATGGTAGGTCAAAATGCCATCGGCACCGGCCCGTTTGAACGCGAGCAGGCTTTCCATCATGGCACGCTGGCCATCAATAAACCCGTTGGCTGCGGCGCTTTCAATCATCGAATATTCTCCGCTGACCTGATAAACAAAGACCGGCATGCCGGTTTCCTGTTTCATGCGATAGACAATGTCGAGATAGGGCATGCCGGGCTTGACCATCAACATGTCGGCCCCTTCCGCAATGTCCATTTCCGCTTCTCGCATGGCGTCCTCAGAATTTGCCGGGTCCACATAATAGGTATTTTTGTCGCCTTGCAGCAGTCCGCCGGTGCCAATGGCTTCCCGATAGGGACCATAGAAGGCGGATGCGTATTTTGCCGTGTAAGACAGGATGCCGACATCCTGAAAACCAGCTTCGTCCAGAGCCAGACGAATAGCGCCGATACGGCCATCCATCATGTCGGATGGTGCAATAATATCTGCACCGGCTTCCGCCTGACGCAATGCACCTTCGACAATCTGGTCAACGCTTTCGTCGTTGACGATCTGACCGTCGCGCAAAACCCCGTCATGCCCATGGTCGGTAAATGGATCCAGTGCGGCGTCGGTAATGATACCGATATCGGGCACAGCTGCCTTGGCCGCACGGGTGAACTGACAGATCAGATTGTCGGGATTGGCAATTTCGCTGCCGGTCTGGTCGCGCTTTTCGCGGGCGACATTAGGGAAGGGGGCGACAGCCGGAATGCCCAGGTCGCGGGCTCGTGCGGTCACCTTAACGGCCCGATCGACGCTGTACCGGGAAACGCCTGGCATTGCTGTGATCGGCTCCTCACAATCGTCACCTTCCATCAGGAATAATGGCAGGATCAAATCGTCAGCACTGAGCCGGGTTTCCCGAACTATGCGACGTGTCCAGGAAAAGCGGCGATTGCGACGCAATCGCCGGCCACCCGTTACCGCATCGACAATCTCTGTTGTGGTTTTTGACATCGCAATGCCGCTCCTGTGTCCTGTTGCGGGTAGACTTATCATACTATTGGCGCTGGAAAAGCGGTTTTGACGTATTCTCCGCCATTGCCTGCAGCGTTGCTTCGCAATAGTTTCACCAAAATCTCCACAGGCTTAATTCCACATGAGCGATGGCAACGACATAATCTTTGAGCGCAGTGGTCTGGCGGGTCTGGTCACGCTCAACAAGCCAGAAACGTTGAACGCCGTCACCGATGACATGCTCACGGCGCTCAATGCCCAGCTTGATGTCTGGCAAGGTGATGATTCAGTCGAACGTGTGATTATTCAGGCCGTGCCGGGTCGCGCTTTTTCGGCAGGAGGGGATATCCGCCATCTCTATGAGTGTGGGATTTCCAAGCAATATGACTTTGAATTTTTCGCACGCGAGTATCGGCTCAACGCCCGTATCGCAAATTTTCCCAAGCCCTATATCGCGCTGATCAACGGCATCGCCATGGGTGGGGGAGTTGGAGTTTCTTTCCATGGCTCGTACAGAATTGCGGGTGAGGGGTTATCTTTTGCCATGCCGGAGGTTGGCATTGGCTTTTTCCCCGACATTGGCGCTTCCTATTTCCTGTCACGGCTGCCAGGGAAAACCGGGCTTTACCTTGGGCTGACTGGTGAACGGGTTAACAAGCCGGATGCCCTTTGGTGCGGCCTTGCGACCCATGGATGTCTGACCGATGATCTGCCCAAAATTGTGCAAAACCTATGCCACGAGCCAAACCTCAATGGGCTGCTTACTCAACTCACGGAAGCTCAATCTTCCAGCTTGGATGCCAAAGGTCCTATAGAAAGTGCACAGGAATGGATTGACTTTCACTTTGACGCACCCACCGTTGCTGCAATCTTGGATAGCCTGGAACAGTCGGCAAACAAGGGGGGAGAAGAGGCTGATTGGGCTGGACGCACACTGAAGTCTCTGCGGCAAAAATCTCCAACCAGCCTCGAAATTGCTTTTAGACAAATCGGGCTGGGTGCACAGTTGGATATCGACGGATGTATGCAAATGGAGTATCGCATTGTTCGCCGCATCCTGACCGGAACCGAGTTTTACGAGGGGATCAGGGCAGCGATTATTGACAAGGACCGCAGCCCGAATTGGCAACCCGCACAATTGCAGGACATTGCTGCGGCAGACATCGACAAACATTTCGCTGATCTCGGCGAACAGGAGCTCACACTGCCATGACCGTTGAAATGGCCGACACAAGGAACAATCAGTCAAAATTCTGGCGGTTGCTGAATTTTCTGCTCAACTCCTACCTGCGTCTGCTGGCAGTCATATTTTTTGCGGGCACTTTATATACCTGGCTTGCGACCGTCGGATTTTGGGAGGGAGCCAACTTCCGCTTCGACACGATGTCGGTTGAATTGAAGATCTACAGCGCGGTGATGCTTGTGATGTTGCCGGTCACCAGCGTTGGCCTGTGGACGACCCTGGCGTGGGGACGGGTTATTTGGCTGTTTGCCATTACCTTCCAGTCAGTTTCCATCCTGCGGTTTCCGGATATTATCATCCAGTCGCGCTGGGTGTTGCTTTTCCATGCTGTCTGTTTGGTTTCCTACCTGATTTTGCAGGGCATGCTGTATGTTATCGACAAGAAAGAGTGAATCGCCAGCCTTTCCATTTTATTAAAATCAATGTTTTCAATTGGTTATAAATTTGACGGTAAGAACCAATTAAGTTTGTCGTTTGACTCAAATTTTATTCGCTTCGCTTACCTTGTGTCTCAAGGCGGAAAAAAAATACCGCCGCAACAGGATGACGAGGCATATTATGAACAGTACCGACATGATCGGCGTTGCACAGGTCGAAGAGACAAACCAGCGCGATATTAAACCCGTATATTTGGAAGCGCTCACATTGGTTGAGCGCCTCCACCGCCGCCTTCTTGATGTGATCAAGGATGAGTTTGACCGAGAAGGTCGTGGAGAGGTCAATGCTGTACAGGCATTGTTGTTGTACAATCTCGGTGATCTGGAACTGACAGCGGGTGAATTGCGCACCCGGGGTTATTATCTGGGTTCCAATGTTTCTTATAATCTGAAGAAACTGGTTGATATGGGTTACATTCACCACCAGCGTTCGCGCACAGACCGCCGTTCGGTCCGTGTTAGCCTGACCGATGCCGGCAAGGAAGTGGCAGCAACTGTCGACGCCCTGTATGAGCGTCACACCCGGTCGCTGGAGCAGATCGGACAGATTGATTCAGGCAGTTTTGAAGTGTTGAACCGGTCGCTGCAGCGCCTGGAACGCTTTTGGACGGATCAAATCCTCTATCGCCTTTAATTAGCAGTCGATTTTACCAAAAAAACCCCGCTTCCAGCCGGAAGCGGGGTTTTTTTGTTTGATCACAAATTGCTGATCTGGCGCATTTTATCTGCTATCGCCTTGTTTTCGCCGTAGGGATCAATAATTAGAAATGATCAAGGGTAACGACACCACATTCAGGAACACGGATTGGCGCTGCATTAAAAAATTGCATTTGGTTAAACACTGTTAACCATAAATGCGGCATATATCTGCCTAACGCGCGAATTGGCACGCATTTTAAGAGGGTTCAATGAACACGCCCAAAATCAAAGGCTCGAAGGAAAGGCAGACAAAACTGTCCCGCCGCAAGGCGCTGTCACAGATGGCAGCTTTCGGTCTCGGAGCAACCGGTGCTGCTGGTCCTCTTGCCAGCACGGCAGCACTGGCGGAAACAGCGATCGACCGGATTCTCAATTCGAATAACCGCGACAGTTGGAACGATCAATTTGATGCCCGGTCAGGAAATAGGTCTCGGGTGTCTTCGAATACTCCGGTATTTGCACCGCAAACCATTGATTATATTCAACAAGCGATTGCTGAACATCAAAATATCGTAGCCGGTGGCGGCTGGCCTGTCGTGCCGGCAAACAAAAAACTGAAGATTGGTGCCTCCACATCAACGGTGAAGGTGTTGAGAAAACGGCTGATGATCTCAGGTGATATGTCGCCGAGCGCCGGCCTGTCCAACCAGTTTGATACCTATGTTGATGCCGCTGTGAAGCGATTTCAGCGGCGCCACGGATTGCCAGCCGATGGCGTTTTGGGAAGATATTCTTTCGCCGCGTTGAACATCCCCGCCAACATTAGGCTGGGTCAGCTTCACACCAATATCGTGCGGCTGAAAAGCATGTCGGGTTTTCTCGGCGAGCGTTATGTCATGGTCAATATTCCCGCCGCCCAGATTGAAGCGGTCGAAAACGGGCAGGTGGCTCAACGACATACAGCAATTGTTGGCCGGATCAGCCGACAAACACCGATTTTGAATTCCAAGATTTATGAGCTCAATCTCAATCCGTATTGGACGGCGCCGAAGTCGATCATTCTCAAAGACATTATCCCGCTGATGCGCAAGGATCCGAGCTATCTGAGCGACAACAAGATATTGCTGTTTGATTCACAAAACCAGTTGGTAGACCCGACGCAGGTCGACTGGTCAACCGATGAAGCTGTCAATTACCGGTTCAGACAGGAGCCCGGTCGCATCAACGCCATGGGATCGGTGAAGATCAATTTCCCCAACCCTCACGCGGTTTACATGCACGACACGCCGCAAAAGGGCTTGTTCAACAAGCTGTTGCGGTTTGATTCATCGGGCTGTGTACGCGTCAAAAACGTGCGTGACCTGCTGGTGTGGCTGGCCAAACGGACTCCGAGCGGCAGCCGCGGAGAAATCGAACGGATTATTGCTTCAGGCGAGCGTACGGATCTGACACTGGCCGAACCGGTTCCTGTGTATTTTACCTACATCAGCGCATGGTCCACGGACGATAATGTGGTCCAGTTCCGCGACGATATTTACCAGCGTGATGGTGTAGACGAACTGGCATTGAGTCAGTAAGAAGCCTTCAGGGGCGCAAATGCGCTCCGGCAGGTGCATTGCCGGTTCGCACGGCATGCTCAACATTAACAACAGTTACCTTTACCGCGGCAGCCATCAGGCTGGGCTGCGGTTTTCATATTGGGATCTAAGCCATGGCCATCGTCGAAAACATGTCCGCAGCCGTCACCGACACTTTTTTCAATCGCTCGCTTGCCGATACGGACGCTGCGATTTTTTCCGCCATTGATGGTGAACTGGGACGTCAACGCCACGAAGTTGAACTGATCGCTTCAGAAAACATCGTGTCCCGTGCTGTATTGCAGGCACAGGGGTCAATTATGACCAACAAATACGCAGAAGGTTATCCCGGACGGCGTTATTATGGTGGGTGTGAATTCGTTGATATTGCAGAAGAATTGGCAATTGAACGGGTGAAGAAATTGTTTGGCTGCGACTTTGCCAATGTTCAGGCGAATTCCGGATCACAGGCCAACCAGGCAGCCTTCATGGCAATGATCAAGCCCGGAGACACGATTTTGGGCATGAGCCTGGACGCTGGTGGACACCTCACCCATGGAGCGGCACCCAACCAGTCGGGCAAGTGGTTCAACGCCATCCAATATGGTGTTCGCAAGGATGATGATCTTGTTGATTTTGAGCAGGTGGAAGCTCTGGCCAAACAGCACAAGCCAAAACTGATCATCGCTGGAGGATCGGCCTATCCGCGTCAGCTTGATTTTGCCCGGTTCCGTGAAATCGCAGACAGCGTCGGCGCGTATTTGATGGTTGATATGGCTCACTTTTCTGGCCTTGTGGCCGGTGGTGTGCATCCCAGCCCGTTTCCCCATGCTCATGTTGCGACATCTACCACCCATAAAACCCTGCGCGGACCGCGCGGCGGATTGATTTTGACCAATGACGAAGCTCTGGCCAAAAAAATCAACTCGGCCATTTTTCCTGGTATCCAGGGTGGCCCACTGATGCATGTAATTGCGGCCAAGGCAGTGGCATTTGGCGAAGCACTCACCGGTGAATACCGCTCTTATGTGGCTTCCGTCGTAGACAACGCCAAGGCACTGGGGGAAACGCTGCGGGCCGGCGGTCTTGACCTTGTGTCCGGTGGCACTGACACACATGTGTTGCTGGTTGATCTCCGTCCAAAGGGGCTCACCGGCAAAGCCGCCGAAGCCGCAATGGGGCGTGCCAACATGACCTGTAACAAAAATGGCGTGCCGTTCGATCCCGAAAAACCAACCATCACCTCTGGCGTCCGTCTCGGCTCACCTGCTGCAACGACCCGCGGCTTCGGTGTTGCAGAATTTCAGCAGGTCGGACAACACATTCTCGAGGTGCTGGATGGGTTGGCGGAGAATGGTGAAGAAGCCAATGGTGCGGTTGAAGAGGTCGTTGCTGCAAAAATCATCGAGCTGACCAACCGTTTCCCGATCTATTCGACGCTTTAAGCTGTCAGGTCAGATGATGTTGGTGGTGAAACATGATGGCGACGGGGACAGCCGCTGATGCGTTGTCCCTTTTGCAATTGTGATGATACCCAGGTCAAAGACAGCCGTCCGACGGATGACAATACCGCAATCCGTCGGCGCCGGGTGTGCTCCGATTGCAGTGGACGTTTCACCACGTTTGAACGGATCCAGTTGCGGGAGCTCACCGTTGTTAAAAAATCTGGACGCAAGGTCCCGTTTGACCGCGACAAATTAGCCAATTCGGTCGCTGTAGCCCTGCGCAAGCGAAATGTGGATGGTGCCCGCGTCGAACGCATGATATCCGGCATCGTACGACGTCTTGAATCGTCCGGTGAACCGGACGTCGATGCTGGCGCCATTGGTACCATGGTCATGGAAGGGCTGAAGGGCCTTGATGATGTGGCCTATGTCCGTTTTGCCAGCGTCTATAGAGATTTTTCTGAAGCATCCGACTTCCAGGATGTTCTCGGCGAATTGTCCACATCAGCAGATGAGGACACGTGATCTGATACGGTTTGACGGGGGAAAGGGCGCTGATGTTGAACGAACAGGACAGACGATACCTTGATGCCTGCCTGCGTTTCGCGCGGCGCCACCGTGGTCAGACCGGCACGAATCCCTCGGTCGGCACACTGCTGGTCAAAGATGGCCAGGTGGTTGGCAAGGGCATAACCGCCAAGGGTGGCCGTCCGCATGCGGAACCGATCGCCATTGAAGCCGCAGGATCCAATGCGAACGGGTCCACCGCTTATGTGTCTTTGGAACCCTGCGCCCATCATGGGGCTACACCGCCATGCGCTCAGGCCTTGATCGATGCCGGGGTGACACGGGTCGTTACAGCGTGGACCGACCCGGACCAGCGGGTCGATGGAAAAGGTCATGCAATGCTGCGCCAGGCTGGCATCGATGTGATCATGGACGAGGACAACGAAACAGCACGCGCCGATCTGTGCGGCTACTTGAATCGAAAACAAAAGAACCGGCCGCAAGTGACTCTTAAACTTGCCGTTTCTGCTGACGGCATGTTGGGCCGTCCCGATGAGGAAGTGGCGATAACCGGTCCGCTTGCCCGCAATGCCGTTCATCGGATGCGGGCCGAACATGACGCCATTTTGGTGGGCCGGGGCACAGTTGATGCCGATGATCCGGATCTGACCTGCCGTCTTCCCGGGTTGGAAGACCGCTCTCCCCACCGCTTTGTTCTGGATTCACAGGCCGCGCTGACAGCGGTCTCGCGTCTGGCCCGGTCCGCAAATGATGTCCCGGTTTCGCTGATTTCCAGCGTGTCTGAACTCCCGTCTTCTTTGCAGGAGCTTGGTGTCGCACTGTTTGCGGCAGAAGAGTTTGATAATCGTCTGGCCTTGCCAGAGATTCTGGAAGACCTTGCGAATGCAGGCTTTTTCTCGGTGATGGTTGAAGGTGGCGCTGAAACTGCGGCGTCCTTTTTGAACGCTGATCTGGTTGACGAAATCTGGTTATTTGCGTCTTCTATGGTTGTGGGTTCGGGCGGTATTGTCTCACCGATACTGCCGGGTGAACGTCCTCCCGGTTTTGTTGTCAATCGGCAACTGCGTCTTGGTGGTGACACATTGACCATCATGCGAAGGAAATAGCCATGTTTACTGGAATTGTCAGCGATATCGGGACCGTACAAGACGTCGTGCAGCTGGAATCAGGGAAGCGTTTCACGATAGCGAGCAATTACGACACATCCGGCATCGATATTGGTGCATCGATTGCCCATAATGGCGTTTGCCTGACGGTGGTCGGTAAAACGGACGGCACTTATCAGGTCGAGGCGTGGGAAGAAGCGTTGCGCTTGACCACCGCAGACGGGTGGCAAACCGGCACAAGGCTGAATTTGGAACGCGCGCTGAAACTCGGTGACGAGTTGGGCGGCCACATGGTGTCCGGTCATGTTGACGGCACCGCCACGATTGTCGCCGTCAAGGCCGAAGGGGAGGCGACCCGCTTTACCGTCAAAGTGCCGCCAGCCCTCGCGCGCTTCATCGCACCGAAGGGAT
>CAJQPW010000427.1 GCA_905480295.1 uncultured Rhizobiaceae group bacterium
CATCAATGACCCGGTACGTGCCCAATGAATCAAATCATCGGTCGAGGTAACAATAAAGCCTTTGTCGGCCAATTCGTCATTGATCTCACCGAAAAATGGCGAGTCATTGCCAACGGGTTTTCCCGTGGCGGGATCAATAACTCCCTTGGGAGTTGGAGCGATAAGGGTTGATGACGTGTCTTGCATAAATAAGTCTTTCAGTTGACTGCCGATTGATCACAGCGAAGGGATCAATCCCACTCCAACGCGCCTTTCTTCCATTCATAGATGAAGCCGATGGTCAAAATGCCCAAAAACAACATCATCGACCAGAAACCGAACCAGCCAAGTCCGCCAAAGCTCACCGCCCATGGAAACAGAAAGGCAACTTCGAGGTCGAAAATGATGAAAAGGATGGCGACAAGATAAAATCGTACATCAAATTTCATACGGGCATCATCAAAGGCATTAAAGCCGCATTCATAGGCCGAAAGTTTTTCATCATTTGGCGCACGAAACGCCACAATAAAGGGCGCTATCAGCAACGCCAGGCCAATAACCAGCGCCACGCCCATGAAAATCAGTACCGGCAAATAGGACAGAAGCAATTCTTGCATTTCAGGCTCCCATGATCTGTTACGGGAAGCGATAGCCGAGCGTGGGTTGCAAAGCAAGTTTGCATTCGGAATCTGCGTTGGATTTTAGTGGTCCTGGCCCGCTTTTTTTTCCTGTTCGCGTGAGTTGAAAAAATCTCGACTTTTTATCGCCAAATCTCCTTGACTTACTTTCTTCGTGTCCGTATTGCGTCTGTCGACCCGAAGGACCAACCATCCTTCGACCCACGCGGGTGTAGCTCAGTTGGTTAGAGTGCCGGCCTGTCACGCCGGAGGTCGCGAGTTCGAGTCTCGTCACTCGCGCCACTTTTCCTCGGAATTGTGGATCATAGTGCCGCAAGGCAGTTTTGATGGGCGATTAGCTCAGTTGGTAGAGCGCTTCGTTTACACCGAAGATGTCGGCAGTTCGAGCCTGTCATCGCCCACCAGTCTCCCCTCAGGGAGACACCCCATCAAACCGACCCTGAGACCGAAATTAGCTCCCACGCGCTGGAATATTATCCAATCTGGTTTTTCCAGTTCCGGCAGTCGCCTTGTCGTGAAAAGTAGCCCGTTGGTCAGGCATTGAAGAACGGGGCCGCATCAATGCGTTTCTTCAATATCGCCCACAATGCGGGATTGACCGTGGCAATTTCGCTGTTGATTGCAATGACCTGGTCACGGGTGATGTTATTCTCCACCCAGCTCTGCCCCTTAGACGACAGGTTTTGCAGCACCGGATTGATCCGGTCCATAGCCTTGGCGAATTTTGATTCTGCCGTCTCCCGCGCTTCAAACTCGAGCCAAAGGTCCAATAGCTCCTGTCCCAGTTCCGCAGGCAACAGGCCAAAAATCCGCTTTGCTGCAGCCAGTTCCTGTTCGGCAATGTCGGCACGGGCCTGGGCATCATAGACAAAGACATCACCAGCATCGATCTCCACCACATCGTGGATCAGCAACATTTTCAAAACTTTCAGCGCATCCAGCGGTTGGTCAACTTCGTCCAGCAGCACCAGGGCGGTCAGCGTTGTCTGCCATGAATGTTCCGCGCTGTTTTCATACCGGGCCAAACCAACCGGTCGGGTCTTGCGCAACACCGCCTTCAATTTCTCCAGTTCCAGAATAAAATCAATTTTGCCCTGCAGATCACTCATCTCTTCACTCCGGTAAAACAAAAAGCCCCACGCCGAAGCGCAGGGCTCAATGTGTCATCAAATCGGTTGGACTTAGTTGATTTTGTCCTTCAGGCCTTTACCGACTTTAAAACGGGCAACATTGGCCGCTTTGATCTCGACTGGGGCGCCAGTCTGTGGGTTGCGGCCCATTTTTGCTTCACGGCGTGAAACCACAAAATTGCCAAAACCCAGCAGTCTTACATCGTCGCCGGCTTTCAGAGAGTCAGTAACCGAGTCAATAAATCCCTCAAGGGCAGCACCCGCTTGATCTTTGGTCAGGTCAGACTTCGCAGCCATGGCTGAAATTAGTTCTTGTTTATTCATAAGAGACATCCTTGTTGTCATTAACTCCCCTCGTACGCACGACTCACCAAGGTTGGACGCAGTTTCGCCTTTTCACCCGGTCGAAACAATACGAAAGCCCAGAAAATAAGGGGTTTGGAGGGAAATCCTGCAACAATATATCGAAATTTCACCGAAAATGGCCGCCTAAACTTGCGATTGCCCGCTAAATAGTGCCCCAAACAAAAAATCACCCGCAAATGTCAAAACATGTGCGGGTGATTCTTAAGCGTTATTTACGTCCCAATCAGTGGGCGATTCGGGTCGCCTCAACGTCGGCCTTAGCTGCCAGTGCTGCTGCTTCGGCCTCTTCCTCATCCCATTCCACCGACTCCGGCATGCTCACCAATGCATGGGGCAGCACATCGTCGAGATGGGCAACAGGAATGATATCCAGAGCGTTTTTGACGTTCTCGGGAATATCAGCCAGGTCCTTGGCATTATCCTCTGGGATAAGAACCTTGGTAATTCCACCGCGCAGGGCGGCCAGCAGTTTCTCTTTCAATCCACCAATCGGCAGCACCCTGCCCCGCAGGGTGATTTCACCGGTCATCGCAATATCCTTGCGAACAGGAATTCCGGTCAGCATGGATACGATCGCCGTCGCCATGGCTGTACCAGCGCTCGGGCCGTCCTTCGGTGTCGCGCCTTCCGGCACATGAACGTGGATATCACGCTTTTCAAACAGCGGTGGCTTGATACCAAAATCGATCGAACGGGATCGCACGTAAGACGCCGCCGCAGAGATCGATTCCTTCATCACGTCACGCAGATTACCCGTAACGGTCATCTTGCCCTTGCCGGGCATCATAACCCCTTCGATGGTCAGCAACTCGCCGCCAACCTCTGTCCAGGCGAGACCGGTAACAACACCAATCTGGTCTTTGGTATCAACCTGACCGAAGCGGAACCGCTGCACGCCGAGATAATCGTTGAGGTTCTTGCCAGTGATTTTCACCGTCTTGGTCTTGCCGTCAGACTTCAAAATCTCGGTCACGGCCTTACGGGCCATTGTTGACAGTTCACGCTCCAGATTCCGTACTCCGGCTTCGCGGGTATACAGGCGAATGGTGTTTTGCAGAGCATCGTCGGAGATGGTCAGTTCCTTTTCCTGCAAAGCGTGGTTCTTGATTGCTTTGGGGATCAGGTGGCGACGGGCGATTTCGACCTTTTCGTCTTCGGTGTAACCAGCAATACGAATGATCTCCATACGATCCATCAGAGGACCAGGAATATTCAGCGTGTTGGCTGTGGTGACGAACATGACGTTCGACAGGTCGTAATCAACCTCAAGATAGTGGTCGCCGAAAGCATTGTTCTGTTCCGGGTCCAACACTTCGAGAAGCGCCGAGGACGGATCGCCCCGGAAATCTTGCCCCATCTTGTCGATCTCATCGAGAAGGAAGAGAGGGTTGGATTTTTTGGCTTTCTTCATCGACTGGATCACCTTGCCGGGCATCGAGCCGATATAGGTGCGGCGATGACCACGGATTTCGGCTTCATCCCGCACGCCGCCGAGCGACATGCGGACAAATTCACGACCCGTTGCACGGGCAATCGATTTGCCAAGCGACGTTTTACCGACACCGGGAGGACCAACCAGACAAAGGATCGGTCCTTTGATCTTGTTTGAACGGCTCTGTACGGCAAGGAACTCGATAATGCGCTCCTTGACCTTCTCCAGGCCATAGTGATCGGTATCAAGCACCGATTCAGCGGCCAGCAGATCGGTTTTAACCCGTGACTTCTTGCCCCACGGAATACCCAGCAACCAGTCCAGATAGTTGCGCACAACGGTGGCCTCAGCACTCATCGGGCTCATCTGTTTCAGCTTCTTGAATTCCGCATCAGCCTTTTCGGCGGCCTCTTTGGAAAGCTTGGTCTTCTTGATTTTTTCTTCCAGCTCGGCCATCTCGTCGCGGCCTTCTTCGCCGTCGCCAAGTTCTTTTTGAATGGCCTTCATCTGCTCGTTGAGATAATACTCGCGCTGGGTTTTCTCCATCTGCCGTTTGACGCGGCCGCGGATGCGCTTTTCAACCTGCAGAACGGAAATTTCGCTTTCCATCATGGCCAGCCCCTTCTCCAGGCGCTCCTTGACGGACAACAGGGACAAAATGTCCTGTTTTTCAGCAATTTTGACAGAAAGATGCGAAGCGATCGTATCGGCCAGCTTCGCGTAGTCTTCGATCTGCGTTACCGCAGAGACGACTTCCGGAGAGACCTTCTTGTTCAGCTTCACGTAATTTTCGAACTCGGCCACAACAGAGCGAGACAGGGCTTCAATCTGAACCTCGTCTTCATCGACATCAGGCGCCGGGACAGCATACGCTTCGTGGTAGTCTTCACGGTCGGTGAACCGAGTGACCGAGGCACGCTCATAGCCCTCCACCAGCACCTTTACCGTGCCGTCGGGCAGTTTCAGCAATTGCAACACAGTTGCAAGCGTTCCAATCGAATACATGCCAGCCGGAGCCGGATCATCGTCACCAGCATTTTTCTGGGTTACCAGCAGGATTTGCTTGTCGTCCTGCATGACGTCTTCAAGGGCGGATATAGATTTTTCCCGTCCCACGAATAACGGCACAATCATATGCGGAAACACCACGATATCGCGCAGGGGAAGAACCGGAAACACACCACCATTGGCGTCGAAATCGATTTCTTTTCTGGCTTTTTCTTCGTTGCTGTCTTCAGCCATAAATTTTTCCTTACTCTGTTCGCAACCGCGTCAGCGCATTACGAATCTTCGACGCTACAATAGCCATCATTTCAAGCCATGCCCACCGTCACAATTGCCGCATCAACCAAAATCAGGGAAATGGGTTAAATTGGCAGGTGGTGCATCGCCTGCTCAGAATGTGGGGTCGTTAACAGGCAATTCAAGGCAAATTTTTCGTGAAATTGAGCAAAAAAAAGGCCTGCAACAAAATTGCAGGCCTTTGAAAAATAATGATAAATATTATCAGGCGCTTTCAGCCTTATCTTCCTGTGCCTTATCGGCATAGATATACAGAGGCTGGGTATTGCCGTTGACCACCTCTTCGGAGATGACAACTTCCTCAACCCCTTCCATTCCGGGCAGGTCAAACATCGTTTCCAGCAGAATGGATTCGATGATCGAGCGCAGGCCGCGCGCACCGGTTTTACGAACAATAGCCCGCTTGGCGATAGCGCGCAGCGCATCTTCCTGGAACGACAATTTGGTGTCTTCCATCTCAAACAGCCGCTGATACTGCTTGATCAGCGCGTTTTTAGGCTCCGACAGGATCTGGACCAATGCATCCTCATCCAGGTCTTCCAGCGTTGCCAGAACCGGGATACGGCCAACAAACTCCGGGATCAGTCCAAAACGCAACAAATCTTCAGGTTCAAGGTTTTTGAACAGTTCACCGGTTTTACGATCTTCAGGGCTTTCCACATTGGCACTGAAGCCAATGCCGGTGTTGCGACCACGATCGGAAATGATTTTGTCGAGACCCGCGAAGGCGCCGCCTGCGATAAACAAAATGTTGGTGGTATCAACCTGCAGGAATTCCTGTTGCGGGTGTTTGCGACCGCCCTGAGGCGGAACAGAAGCAACCGTGCCTTCCATGATCTTAAGCAGAGCCTGTTGAACCCCTTCCCCGGAAACATCGCGGGTAATGGAAGGATTGTCAGACTTGCGGGAAATCTTGTCGACTTCGTCGATATATACAATGCCCCGTTGCGCCCGCTCGACATTGTAGTCAGCCGACTGCAGCAGTTTCAAAATGATGTTTTCAACATCTTCACCCACATAACCGGCTTCGGTCAGCGTCGTGGCATCAGCCATCGTGAACGGCACATCAAGAATACGGGCCAGCGTCTGCGCCAACAGGGTTTTACCACACCCGGTGGGGCCAATCAGCATGATGTTGGATTTTGCCAACTCAACATCTTCGTTTTCGGTGGCGTGGTTGAGACGTTTGTAGTGGTTGTGCACCGCCACCGCCAAAACCCGTTTGGCGTGGGGCTGGCCGATCACATAGTCATTCAGGACGTCGAGAATTTCCTGGGGTGTTGGCGTGCCTTCTGTCGATTTGACCAGGCTGGACTTGTTCTCCTCGCGGATGATGTCCATGCACAGCTCAACGCATTCATCACAGATGAAGACGGTAGGGCCGGCAATCAGCTTGCGAACCTCGTGCTGACTCTTCCCGCAAAACGAGCAGTAAAGCGTATTCTTAGAATCGCCACCGCCGCTACTGCTGCCGCTGCCACTTCCGCCGGTGTTTGAAACCTTGCTCATGCCATTTCCTTAATTGGGCGGATAACCGCCCTCTTCTCAGACCTACATACTCAATGAGCATGTTTGTTTGCGTTGCATCAATTTCGCCACAACTTGGCAAGACTAGCAACAATCATTTCAAATTTCCCTTAACACATTAGCGAATTCGCTAAATCCGGGATATGCGACAGTTTATCAACTGCCGTCGCCACCTTCGATCTCTTCACGAGAGGCGATAACCTTGTCGATGACACCAAATTCAACAGCCTCGTCAGCCGTCATGAAGTGATCACGGTCCAGCGTGGATTCAATCGTGTCATAATCGTTGCCGGTGTGTTTGACGTAGACTTCGTTCAAACGACGCTTCAGTTTCACAATATCAGCCGCGTGGCGTTCGATATCCGACGCCTGCCCCTGAAATCCACCAGAGGGCTGATGCAGCATCACCCGTGAATTCGGCAAGGCAAACCGCATGTCCTTTTGTCCCGCGGTCAGCAACAGCGAGCCCATAGACGCCGCCTGCCCCATGCACAACGTGGCAACCGCTGGTTTGATGAACTGCATCGTGTCGTAGATGGCCATGCCCGAGGTAACCACGCCGCCCGGCGAGTTGATGTAAAGCGAGATTTCCTTTTTGGGATTCTCCGCTTCCAGGAACAGCAATTGGGCGCAGACCAGCACGGCCATTGTATCTTCCACCGGACCGGTGATGAAAATGATGCGCTCTTTCAGCAGGCGGGAAAAAATATCGTATGACCGCTCGCCGCGATTGGTCTGTTCCACAACCATGGGAACGAGGTTCATCGCGGTTTCGATGGGATCCTTCATAGGATTCCTTTCTTTGGGGAGATTCGCTAATGGGTTAGGAAAAAGGTTGAAAGCTAAGAGAGGATTAACGTCGTCGATTTGTGTCCTGTTTCTAGGTGTAAATCGCACCGCGAATCCAT
Organism: uncultured Rhizobiaceae group bacterium; assembly: GCA_905480295.1. Classification (GTDB taxonomy): domain Bacteria; phylum Pseudomonadota; class Alphaproteobacteria; order Rhizobiales; family Rhizobiaceae; genus Pseudahrensia. The sequence goes on from CAJQPW010000427.1 coordinate 7,283, forward strand.
TTTCCACAAAATAGGTGATGAAATGCAGCAATTAAAGGGGCCAATTGCACGAATCAGTAGCAATTTTCCAGCTCCCCTGCAGACAGGTTGGCCGTCTGAATTGCATCGCATCGATTATCGATGGTTCCGGGTAGCAGGAAGACCCTCACGCTGCGGGTTTATCATCAGGTTGTGCAGGCAATAAATGTCGGATGGAATTGGCGTAATAGGTGATCAGATCGGCATTGTCTTCAACAACGCGATAGGCCCCCTCCTTCGCCTGCACGATGTGGCGCAGGGTCAACATGCGCAGGCCGGTTGATATGGCATAGTCAAGATCAGCCCGGGGCAAATGAATGTGTGCCCCTGCCTTTTCCAGCGTCACAATCAAAGTGAAGATACGGGATTTCAATTCCAGTCCGTCCAGTCCGGCTTCGCCTGCTTTTTCCAAAACAGAGGCAACGAGGGCAACCGGCAGAACAGGAACTGCAGCCCCCACCTGCTCCATCAGCGCCCTTCCGAATTGGTCAACATTAGAAAAAACCTGCGCCCGCGATTGACCTGCAAACGTGGCGGCGTGTTCCTCGCACCACGCGTTCAGAGAAATCGGACGACCAAAACTGGCGCAGGCATAACCATAGCGATAGAGCCGCCCCTTCAACCGCAGGACGAGCAGATGGCCGCAAAAGCGCATCACCTCCCAAATCCCGAACTGAAACGTGCGCTCGCCGATCTTCTTTTGCGTCTTTGTGTTGTTTTTCGCCGCATCGGCGGCCAGCAGGATGCGGTCTTCCAGCACCCGATCATAGTTCAGCCCAACCGGAACAAACACCACATCACGGTCGCGTTCGCGGTCGTAATCGCCAATCATGTAGCCGAGCAGGCCGAATTTCGGATCACGCAACATGCCGTTGCGGGAAAGCCCCCCTTCCGGAAAGATCGCCTGGGTGACGCCGGATCGGGTGGCCATGGCGACATAACGTGCCAGCACCCGGCGGTACAGACGGTTGCCGGAGTCGCGGCGAATGAAATAGGCCCCCATGGCCCGTATGATACTTTGCAACAGCCAGATCCGGGCCCATTCACCGACAGCATAGGAAAGGGTCGCGGAGGCCGATGCGAGATAGGTAACCAGCAGATAGTCCATATTCGACCGGTGGTTCATCACAAAAACCACAGTTGCTTCCGGATCGATATCCGACAGCGCTGCATCGTCGTGATGACCCAACCGCACCCGGTAAATGAAATTGGAAACCCAGCGCGCCAGCCGTGTCCCGATGCGGGAATAGGCATAAGCATTGAAGGCGGGCACAATCTCTCGCGCATAGCGCTGAGCCTTGGCCATTGCCACGTCACGGGGCACACCGGATTCTTCAATATGCGCTTCGATCGCCCCAACCACTTCGGTGTCCAGCAGCAGCTGATCAATCAGAGTCTGACGCCTTGTTGTCTTGAACGGCTGAATGCGCAGATGCAGTCTTGTGTTCAGCTCTTCAATCGCGCGGTTAGCCTTGCGGCGAAAGAACCAGCGCAGCCCGGGCGTGATGATGCGGTCGAGCAGACCAATCGCCCCGAACAGGGCGAGCAGAATGACAAACCAGACCGGCAGCGCAATCGATTCAAACAGAACGGGCTCCTCCAGCCTTCAGGCTAACAAAGTTACGGGAAGAAACAAAAAAGGCGGCCCGATGAGCCGCCTTTGAAGATATCAGGATCGAGGATCCAAAATCACTTGATTGAATATTGAAGCCGTGTGCCAATGCCATAGGCCCAGTCAGTGCCCTGACGATAAGCGCTGGTGCTAAATCCACCACCCGGACTGTTGGGAAATCCCGAAGATTCGTTACTGCTGGTCAGCATTGAGATCGAGCCCCCCAGGCTCACCCGCCAATTATCGTCAATATCATAGGCGAGACCACCAGAAAGCGACCAGGTATCGGTATATCCACCACCAATACCCTTATCCCATTTCAGCCCAACCGAACCGGACAAATCTTCCATGAGTTTTTTCTGGATACCACCTTCAATAGTCCAGCCATCGGAATATCCGGTGGTTAGTACTTTAGTTAGCGCTGCATTGCTTGGAACGTTGATAGTCAACGCGGCAACTTCGCTCCAGTCCATCCAGCGCACACCTGCGTAGAGAAGTGTGGTCTCATTGATACCAGATTGAACCCGTACAGACACACTTTGGGGCAATTCGAGATTTAAAAAAGCCGGAACGTCGGCAATGACATCGGAGCCCCTAAATACACGCTGTGAACCCTTCAGCTTTGCATTCACAACCGAGTCGTAAATGATCTGCGCACGCAGGGCGATTTTGGGGATTTCAAACGAAGCGCCCAATCTGTATCCAAAAGCGCGATCCGCCTTCAATGCGTATTCATTTGTGTAGTCAGCCCCTGGAGACGGTGGACCAATGTCATCTGAAAATGCGGGGTTCATACTAATGAAGCCCAAATAGGGCCAGGTCGCTTGGTTTGTGCGTCTCGCTTTGAAATCGGTCGACGTTACG
>CAJQPW010000428.1 GCA_905480295.1 uncultured Rhizobiaceae group bacterium
CTTTCGGCATGTTCAGCGACAGATTGGCCAGCAGTTCGAGACCCGGCTCGATCTTGCTATGATGGATCGAAGAAAAGCCGAGCCGAAAGCTGTTTCGGTCATCATTTTCGCTGAAATAGACACTGCCCGGTTCGATCAGGATGCCATGATCAAACGCAACCTTTGCAAGCTGGTCCGTATCGACACCCGCTTCATCATTGAGCCGTACCCAATAGGATGAACCTCCAATACCCTGCACCGATTTCGCGTGGGGAAAATGTTTGGCCAATCCCGTACCCATCGCTGTCCACCGCTCCCGGTAGGCCCGGTGCAGGCGCCGTACGAAAACATCATAATATCCCAGCGACAGGAAAAAGGCCGTGCTGCGCTGATTGTTGGTTGGTGGATGGCGCACCATCAGCCGTCGAAGCGCGCGCATTTCGCGGATCAATTCTTCCGATGCGACAACAAACCCCAGGCGCAGTCCGGGGAACAATGTTTTTGAGAACGAGCCGACATAGACCACCCGCCCCTCCTGATCGACGCTTTTCAGCGCCGGTTGCGGTTTGCCGACATAATTGGTCTCAAGCTCGTAATCGTCTTCAAAGATCAGGAAATCCTCGTCGCTCGCCTTTTTCAACAGCGCGCGACGCCGTTCATCAGACATCGTCACCGTCGTCGGCAGCTGATGGCTGGGCGTGGTGTAGACGATGTCGGCCCCGTCCAACCGCTCATCAACCGGCAAGCCGCTTTGATCAACAGAGACCGGGGTGATGCGGGAACTGCGCAGGGCAAAAATATTGCGGGCATCCGGATAACCAGGCTCTTCCACAACCACCTTGGTTTCCGGCCCAACCAGCAGACTGGCCAGGATATACAGGGCCTGCTGGGCCCCCAACGTCACCAGAATCTGGTTTTCGCCAACCAGAATGCCCCGTCTCGGCAGAATACGCGTGCGGATCTGATCGACCAGCATCGGGTCGTCATTATCCAACGTGTCCTGGCTCCATTCGTCCAGCCACTTCTTCCCCATGGCCTTGTAGACGCAGTCGCGCCAGTCAGTAATGGGAAAGAGCGATTGATCCGACTGACCGTAAATAAACGGATAGGGCAGTTTCTGCCACTCGACAGGTTTGTGAATATTGCGCTGTTGCCCGGGTTTCTTCAGCAGACGCGCGGCCCAGTCCACGGTGCCGGCATCATCCCCTTCGGCCAGAACCATGGTTGGTTTTGCCGCATTGTAAACGCCCATCTCGAGCACGGTTTCATTAACGAAATAGCCCGAGCGTTCCGACGTGCGCAGATAGCCATCATCGGTCAGTCCCTGATACACGAGAACGGATGTGTTTCTGGATATGCCCAATTGGCGCGACAGGTAGCGGGTGGACGGCAGCTTATCGCCGGGTCGCAGGTGGCCTGCCAGAATTGCCGTAACCAGCACTTCGCGCAACTGAGCCTGCAGGCTCTTGTTGGCGTCGCGGTCCAGCGAAATCAAAAAATCTCTCAATATGGCTCCAGAACCGCGACAGCATTAGGTCCAGTTCTTGTCTACCAGCAACACGCTCATGTCAATTGCGACAATGCCGCACATCGTAAAAGTGATTGAGATATTTGCGACCAGCCGTCATCTGTGCAGGTCCTGCAGGTCACCGCTTACCGTTGAATCAAAAAGGCCGCAACCGGCATCAACCAATTGCGGCCTCTCATGTCAATTTCTGATTTATGCAGCCAACACCCGGGTGATCGCACCATCAATGCTGGCCACAACTTCATCGAGGTCGGATTTGGTGCAGATCAAAGCCGGGCTGAGGCACAACGTATTGTTGAAGCCCGCCAGGGATCGGTTGGTCATGCCAATCACCACCGCATCGGTTTTGAAACACTCCGCAACGATCGCAGCCGCGATGCTTTCATCAGCAGGTTCGCGGGTTTCACGGTCGCTGACCAGTTCGGCACCGACAAACAGTCCTTTGCCGCGCACGTCACCAATAATCTGATGCTTGGCCTTGAGGCCTTCCAGTTGTTCCAGCAGGTATTCGCCCATTGCGGTCGTATTTTCCAGCAGGTTTTCATCTTCCAGAATACGCATGTTTTCCAGCGCAGCTGCTGGTCCTGCCGTACAGCCACCAAAGGTTGAAATATCCCGGAAATAGCTCATCGGATCATCCGGATCCGCCTTGAACATCTGGAAAACTTCCTCGGTGGTCACCGTGCAGGAAATCGCCGCATAGCCGGAAGCAACACCCTTGGCCATGGTCACCATATCCGGCTTGATGCCGTAATGCTGGTAACCGAACCATGTACCGGTCCGGCCCATGCCACAAACAACTTCATCGATGATCAGCAAAATATCGTATTGATCACAGATCTCCTGAACCCGAGGCCAATACCCTTCTGGAGGGGTGATCACACCACCACCTGCAGTAATCGGCTCAAGGATCAACGCACCAACCGTATCGGCGCCTTCGCGCAGAATAACCTCTTCGATCGCATTGGCAGCACGAATGCCGTAGTCATCCACGTCGCCCAACTGCGAGCGGTATTCAAGACAATGGGGAACCTCAACGAAGCCCGGTGTAAACGGTCCGTATTGCCCCTTGCGCTCATCCTGCCCACCGGAGGAAAGCGCCGTGATCGTGGTGCCGTGATAGTCGCGGTTGCGATACAGAATCTTGTGCTTCTTGCCACCATACTTGTTGTGCGCAATCTGACGCACGATCTTGTAGGTTTTCTCATTGGCTTCAGAACCGGAATTTGAATAATAAACCCGGCTCATTCCAGGCATTTTTTCAATCAGTTTCTCAGCAAACAGAGCGCCGGGAATACTGCCCATGGAACCGGCAAAATAGTTCATTTTGACCAGTTGATCGCGCACGGCATCAGCAATTGATGTCCTGCCGTAGCCAACATTAACGGTCCAGACGCCACCGGACACGGCATCAAGGTGGGACCGGCCCGCCTGATTCCAGACCCGCATGCCCTTGCCCTCGACAATGATCAGGGGGTCGGAAATATCGAACTTTTTATGTTGAGTTAGATGATGCCAGATATGGGCCTTATCGGCCGCAACCACATGGCTGATATCGTTTTCGCCTACATGCACATTCATGACTTATCTCCAAAGTGAAGCGCACCGGTTTTTGGGTGTGCCGCACTCCATCACAGAAGGCGTATGTTGAACAGACTCCAATAGGGTCCAGTCGAAGAATTTGGATGGGTCCAGAAATTAGAAACCGACACCAAAACAAAAAAGGCCGGTTCATCCGAACCGACCTTTTTCAAGTGCCAATCAACTGTTCGCTGCGCAATCAGTAGGTGACTTTGACCGTACCACCGCTGCGACGCACCATTGAAAACAGCTTTGCCGCATTGGACGGATGCAGGCGCACACATCCATGCGAAGCGCGCCGGCCCAGTCGCGAAATATGGTTGGTGCCGTGCACAGCAAACCCCCGGTAATAGAACATGGCGTGGGGCATGGGCGCGTTATTGTATTTTCTGGAGAAATAACGCTTGTGCATGCGGTGGATACGCCAGGTTCCTGTTGGCGTGCCATATCCGGACCGGCCGGTGGATACTTTCCATCTGTATAGATGCCGTCCACCGCGATAGACGTTCATGGTCTGCGATGACAGATCGACCTTGGCCAATATCCGGCCCGAACCGGAATACCGGCGGGCTCTTTTCTTCTTGCGGGCCTGTTTTTGGTGCCAGACCTTCGTCCAGTAGGCCTTGTCTTTCTTCACATAGGTGCTGGTTTGCTCCGGTGCACGGAACTCCTTGGACAGCTTGTTTTCGGCCGCCATTAACGGGGTTACCCACAACCCCACCAGCAACGTTACAAATGCAATTATTCTATTCATATCGTCCCCTCCAGTTACTCTGTATTATTCCAACAACGCCTGGTTGTTTTCCTAATTACCCAACTAAAAAATATGCGGAATTCTTTCCCACATGCTGAAACTAGACGTCAGACCTTAACCGGCACTTCAGGAAATACCGATCACCTGGTCCGTTTTCATTTTGCGTAAATTTTCCACTAATACAGTGACATTGGACACATTCAGTTGGGAAATTTCACGCCCTTTCGTTGCCCCTGCAGAATATTACACATATCTTTCCAACGGAGGCCAGCGTTGGAATTGATCACAATCCAGTGAGAAAACACCGCCTCTCCATGGGGAAAACACCGTGCTGGACGAATTGAACAGGCGCATTGATGACAAGCGCGACGAGTTGGTGGCGCTGACCCAGAACCTGATCCGGATTCCAACCATCAATCCCCCGGGAGATGCCTACACACCCTGCGCTGAACTGGTTGGCGCACGGATGGCCAAAATGGGTTTTCAGGTTGATTACATCCGCGCCCACGACACCCCGGGAGACAGCGACCGGTTCCCCCGCACCAATGTGATTGCGAGAAAACAGGGACGACACCCCGGACCCACCGTGCATTTCAACTCGCACATAGATGTCGTGGAAGTCGGTGAAGGCTGGACGGTTGACCCGTTCGGCGCCGAGGTGAAAGACGGCAAAATCTATGGCCGGGGTTCCTGCGACATGAAAGGCGGGCTCTCCGCTTCCATGATCGCTATTCAGGCCTATCTCGATACCAATCCCCAATTTAATGGCGCGATTGAGCTGTCGGGCACGGTCGACGAAGAATCCGGTGGATTTGGTGGCGTCGCCCATTTGGCGGGCATGGGCCTGTTTTCGCGGCCGCGCGTTGACCATGTCATCATTCCCGAACCGCTGAACAAGGATCGTGTCTGCCTCGGTCATCGCGGCGTGTGGTGGGCCGAAATCGAAACCTTCGGTGTGCAGGCCCACGGATCAATGCCCTTTCTGGGGGACAGCGCCATTCGTCACATGGGCTCCGTGCTGCATGCCTTTGAATCCGAACTCTATCCGCAGCTGGCCCACAAACGCACGCAGATGCCGGTGGTGCCGGAAGGCGCACGCCAGTCCACTTTGAACCTGAATTCCATTCATGGTGGCGAATCAGAAACCGGCGCCGGGGGCAAACCGGACGATTATGACGGCCTGCCCAGTCCCAATGTTGCCGAGAGCTGCCGCATGATACTCGATCGGCGGTTTCTCATTGAAGAAGATCTCAGCACGGTGAAAAATGAAGTGGTGTCCATTCTCGAAGGATTAAAATCGGACAGGCCCTCCTTCGACTATGCGATCAAGGACATCATGGAGGTCTTGCCAACCATGACCGAACGGGACGCCCCGGTGGTGCAGGCGGTGTCGGATGGCATTCGCAGCGTCCTGGGCAAGGAACCGGAATATGTGATATCCCCCGGCACCTACGACCAAAAACACATTGCGCGCATCGGTCACCTGCATGATTGCATCGCCTATGGTCCTGGTATTCTCGATTTGGCGCATATGGCGGATGAATATGTCGGCATTGATGACATGGTTGAATCCGCCAAAGTCATGGGCCACGCCCTTCATGTCTTGTTGACGGGAGATGCGCGGGCTTCGTGATGATTGCCTTCGCTGACATCTGCACAATTCAAAAAAACAAGCCAAATAGACCCGCAATGGGGTCAGACCAGTACTGACACGCGCCGGACAAGGTGCTTAACTGGTGGCAGTTTAATCGGGAGATGTTGAATATGTACGGACTCAAAAACCTGACCCTGGCCGCCCTTGTTTCGGTGGCAATTTTGCCCGCCGCACTGGCCGACAAGGCATTGGCAGCAAAGAACAGCCTGATCATGGGCATGGCATTGGAGCCGCCACATCTGGATCCGACTGCCGGCGCCCCTGCCGCCATCGATGAAGTTGTCTACGCCAATCTGTTTGAGGGACTGACCCGTATCGGTTCAAAAGGTGAAGTTCTGCCCGCCTTGGCGGAACGTTGGGACATATCTGCCGATGGCATGACCTACACGTTTCACCTGCGTCAGGGTGTAAAGTTCCATGACGGCTCCGACTTTGACGCCAGTGACGTCAAATTTTCTCTTGATCGGGCCCGGGGCGAAGGTTCAACCAACGCCCAAAAAGCGCTGTTTAAAGGCATTGACGACGTATCGGTGAGCGACGCTCAGACCGTTGTCGTCAAACTCAAATCACCAGCCGGCAATTTCCTGTTTAACATGGGATGGGGAGACGCAGTTATCGTTGCCCCTGAAACCGCTGAAGGCAACAAGGCCAATCCGGTTGGTACCGGACCGTTCAAATTCGGCAGTTGGGTGAAGGGCGCTTCCGTCAACCTGGTGAAGAATGCTTCCTATTGGGGCAAGCCGGTTGCACTGGAAAAGGCAACATTCCGCTTCATTTCCGACCCGGCTGCGGCCCTGTCTTCCATGCTGGCGGGAGATCTTGACGCATTCGCCAATTTCCCGGCACCGGAAACCATTCCACAATTGCGGGCTGATCCCCGTTTCACCGTGGTCATCGGGTCAACGGAAGGCGAAACAATCCTTTCCACCAACAACACCAAGCCACCGTTCGACGATGTGCGC
>CAJQPW010000429.1 GCA_905480295.1 uncultured Rhizobiaceae group bacterium
TGAAAATCCTGCCGAACTGAGCATTTCCATGAGCATTTTCGGCGGTCTTGGCCGTCCACTGCCCATGGCGTAGAGGTAGAAGTTGAAGTAAGCGTCGCTGATTCGATGGGCGGATTTGCCTGTGGACATTGGTTCGCAGATTAGCAGTTTGCCGTTTTTGGGCAGGGCATTGTGAACAGCACGCAGGACCTTATTACTTCTGCATCGTCGTGATCGTGCAGGATACGCACCAACGTGACTAAATCTGCCCCCTCAGGTAATGAGTCTTCGAAGAAGGAACCACCAAATGTTTCTGTTCGATCTGCTAATCCCTGCTGCCGGAATCGATCTTTTGCCCGGACGACGACGGAAGGCAGATCAAACAGCTTGAACTGAAGCTGGGTGTTGGATCTGGCGATTGTTGAGATGAATGTTCCCTGTCCGCCACCGACATCCATCAATGTCGTATATTTCGAGAAGTCGAATGTCTGATTGACCTCTTCTGCCACCATTGTCTGACTGGCGGTCATCAACTCCGAATAGGCTAGGGTTTTTTGTTCATCCGCCTCAGCTGGCGCCTGGTTGAGGGCATAATCCCAATAGCGCGACAGATTGGTCTCGCCACGACCGGACTTAAGCAGGCCGACAGGGTCTAACATGTCTTTGTATAACAGGGGATGATGCTTGATCATCGCCCTTACGCCCGGGTTGATAAGCAAGATAGTGCCGAGGTCACCCAGTCGATAAGTCGTGCCACGCTTTTGTAGAATTCTCAATGCGACCGCACCATCTGCGAGCCGGCGTGTTTCGTCAGGCGGCAGATTGATTTGGTTGGAAAGTTCGCCGAGGTCCAGTCCGTTTCTGACCTTGGCCAGAAGGTCAAGTTCAACGCAGGCAAGCAATATTTGCGAGTAGACAAAGCCCGAAACCAAGTCAAACAACTCACTTTGGCGCTTTTGAACAATTGGTCTTGTAAGTGGGAAACTGCTGGCAAATTTGTGGAAGCGTGGAGATGTTAAACAAACATCACGGAAGTCCCACCATCGATCAAGCAGACTCACACTGGCTCCTTGTATATGCCCTAGGCGGCCATGTTTGAATATTTTGCCGGTACCAAGCGTGTCGCCTGATTGATGATCAATTCACGCAGGTCATCGGAGCCGTCGCAAACTGGTACAACGTCTGCGGCATCATGGACTGTCTGTTTCAAGCGCTTCATCGCGTGCTCTAGTCCAAACTCCAAAATCGCGTTGGGTTTGGAGTTGATGCTGTCTTGAGCTACCGGCTTGCCACACTCGTTTGAGCTACCGGTGGCATCAAGCAAATCGTCTGCCAGCTGGTAGGCTTCGCCTATTTTCTCCCCTAGCGGGCGCCACTCGGACGGATCAACTCCGCCCGCAATGGCGCCCGCGCTCACCGAACCGACAAAAAGGGAGCCAGTTTTCGCAAGGTGATATTCAATTACGTCAATTGTCTTTTCAGTTTCCCAAGCCTGACCAGCAGCAATTCCATTAGGCATGCCAACTGCATTGGATACACAAGCAATAAGCGCTGTTAATTTCGCTGGGTCATGGGCTGCGGTCAACGCGATGGTGTTAAAGGCTTCGACGATCAACGCGTCACCAACAAGCACCGCAAGGGGTTGCCCATATAAGCTGTGAACTGAGGGTTTGCCGCGACGTAGATCTGAATTGTCAAAGCAGGGCAGGTCATCATGTACCAGCGAAGCGCAATGCAACATCTCAATGGCTGCTGCTGCACCATCTGTCACAGTGTTGACTTTTTCGCCGCACGCTGAAGCGACGGCGAGTGTCAGACTGGGACGAACCCGTGCACCGCCAGGAAAAACCGCATAGTGAACTGCTTTTGCCAGGGTTGGCGGACAAGGTTTTGCCGTTGAGCGGTCAATTGCCGCTTCCAGGCTCTGCTCAATACGTGCAGCTGACTCCATAGTTTCTTCCCTGTTGTCAAAAAAATTAGACAAGATATATTGGATATAAATATTGACGATATCTGATCGTAAATCAACAGCAACTTTCAACTGTTTCCGCATCAAAGGTACCAATGGCCCTACAAGTCACCCAAAACCCATCGTGCAAACCGCCCAAAACCTTCGTGGCAGCTGACAGTTCTGGCCCACTTTTTGATGTAATCGTTCCACCGCAAGGTTATGCCTGGTGGTATGCAGATGCAGTCAGCGATGATGGACGGTTCGGCTTTTCTATCATTGCAATGATCGGATCAGTATTCTCGCCATATTATGCTTGGTCCGGACGCCACGAGCCGCATAACCATGTTGCGTTGAACGTTGGGCTATATGGCAAAGGAGTGAGGAGCTGGTCCCTGACCGAAAGGGGGAAAGGTGCGCTGCAGCAATCCACAGATGAATTGATTATTGGACCGAGTCAGGTAATTCGCCGTGGAGACTGTCTGGAAATTGCCATTGAAGAATGGAACGTGCCCATTCCACGTCGTCTACGCGGAACTATCCGGTTGAAAATACCTGCAGTCACAAAATCAGCCTTTAAGCTGGATCATGCCGGTCGCCATTATTGGCAACCAGTGGCACCAATGGCGCTTGCTGAGGTGGAGTTCGACAAGCCAGATATGTCCTGGCAGGGCCATGCCTATCTCGATAGCAACTGGGGTAGTGAGCCACTGGAGGCTGGATTTCAATTCTGGAATTGGTCACGGAGTGCTACACGGCAAGGGGCTGGAATTTACTATGATGCTGTTTTGAAAAATGGGGCTCCCTCTCGGTTGGCATTGCACTTTGACAGGTCGGGCCAAGTTCAAACATGCGAAATGCCAGATTCGGTAGAGTTGAACCCTGGTCCTATATGGAGAATGCCACGCACAACGCCGGCTTTTGCCAATGATCCCAAGCCAAAAACGCTGCAGATGCTTGAGGATACTCCATTTTACACCCGCTCTCAGATTGCAAGTCATTTTCACAACGAACCCGTCACGGCGGTTCATGAAAGTCTTGACCTGAGACGTTTTTCCAAAAACTGGGTGCGTTTCTTGCTGCCCTTCCGCATGCCACGCAGGTCACAATGACCCAATTTACATTGCAGATTCTGGAGCTTCTGGGTTGAGACGCCATACGGTGAAATTCAGGAATGCAGCAATGGATACCCAGATTACATATGGGATGACTAACATACCGGCGAGCGGCACGATCTGGAAGAAAATGATCCCCTGAAGCACAATGGCGATCCACAGCAGTCCGACTTCGATCATGGCTAACCCCATTCGTTTTAGGCCAAAGAAAATGGCTGACCACGCAGAGTTTAGCAGCAGGGCAATCACATAGATTGCCATGGCCCACCATCCAAGCCCCGTTGTCCCCATTGCTTCCCAAACCAACCACCCGACAAAAGCATTCATGAGATAAAGGACTGTCCAGACCGCAGGAAACACCCAATCTGCTGGTTGCCAACTGGGTCTGTTCAGATTTTTGTACCAATCACCTGGAGAGAAGATGCTGCCGCTTGAGGCCGCCATTATATTGAGCAGTACAAAGATGATGAATGCTGTCATTGAAGTGCTCCTTGAAATGACCTGGGTCGACTTCCCATTGTCGCGACAAAAGATGCAATGGCATCACACATTTCCAGTGGTTGCTCCTCGTGCACCAGGTGCCCGCATCCTTTGAAGACTGTTCGAGTGCCATTCCGTAGCAACCGATGGCTGCGATGGGAAAGTTGTGGATCCACTGTTCCATCCTGCCCGCCAATGATCTGCAGCATAGGACATTCAAGTTGCCGGAGCTTGCTCTCCATGTGTTTCAGATCCCAATTGGCCATCATGGCCAGGGTTCCTTCCACGTGCTGGGCAGACCCCAATGCGGATTGATAATGCTTGAGGGCCTGATTGCAGAGCTTTGATCCGGTTGAGTCCATCAACGCAGACAATCGATTCATATTGCTTGCGCTCATAGCGAAGATATGAGGGGCAAATGGGTTGAGCAGTAGAAGCTTGGCAGCTGCCGGGAATATCTGGCCGCTGAATCCTGGAAACGGAAAGAAGGCTCCGTTTATGGCGACCAAAGCTCGTGGCTGGATCATTCGTTCCGCTGTCATTTGCACAGCAATAGCGGCTCCTGCAGAATGCCCGACCACATAATCGGGCATGATCGATTCCGAGGAAAGGAGCTCTGCAATTGCAGCGCAGACGTTTTCAAGGCTGGGGCGTTGTCGTTGTAAAGTACTGGTGAAGCCATGACCGGGCAGGTCGATAGCAACAACGCTGAAGCGTTTGCTCAATTCCGGAATTAGCTCGGCATAGGAATGAGTCGTGGCACCGGTGCCATGCAAGAGTAAAATAATTGGCCCAGTCCCATCTTGTTGAAGATGCCAACGATTATTAGCCAACGAAACGAACCGGCTTAAATGACGGTTTGGCCAATTCGGCCCCTCTTTATACCAGTCCACAGCTATGCCCCTTTTGGCTGGAGAGTCTGACAGATGGGATATCTACGGTTGTCATTGGTGTGCCCTGACGACTTCGGACAATGACCGTGCATTGGCAATTGGCATGGGCACATAATGCGCATCCATGGTGGCCGCCAAGTCTTTCGCCTGGGCGCGTGGTTGGCGACCCACATCAATCAAGATTACTGGAAATCCAGCTGATTCGATTCGACGAGCCACGGATTGTGCATCCGCTGCCGCTTGAGGTCTGTTACACTCCATTGGCATCGATATTGGCGCTGCCGTCAGTCAGTAGAATCAGCGATGGGCTGCGTCCCTTCCGTAACTCGTCCTCAGCCAATCGCAGCGCTGTGCTTAATCCATTGGCCAGTGGAGTTCCACCACCGCCAGGCAAGGCGGCAAGCGCCCGTTTGGCGCGAACAAGCGCGCGGGTGGGGGGCAGTAAAACCTCTGCGTCGCGCCCTCGAAAACTGACAAGGGCTACGTGATCCCGGCGAGCATAACTGGCACCAAGTAGCAACTCCACTGCACCTTTGGCTTCTGCCAGTCTGTTCAGGGCGGTCGACCCCGAAGCATCAACAACGAATATCGAGGATGTTTCAGAACGTTGTTTATATTGGCGTACATGGAGATCGGAACGACGAATACGAATGGGCTGGCAATTGCGGAAGCCTGTATTTAAATCGCCATAAAGCTTCTGCCAAGGGGCCGCTGCTCTCAGCGTCGCCAACCCATCAAGGCGGTGTCCGCTGCGTAGGTTGCCACGACGACTGGCCAGAGGCCTGCCGCGTTGCGCGTTTTTACAACTTATTCCCCGTCTTCCTGACTTTGAGTTTTTTGGTTTTGCATTGAGCTTCGCTTTCAGTAACGAGAGCATGCCAGCAGGGATAGCGGTTGTGATACCTTCGATGTCTATGTCTTTGGGCATATCACCAGAGGTTTCGCCGACTTGTTCTTCATTTTGCTGAGGTGGTGACAATTGTTCTGGCGATTGATCCTCCTGTGATTGTTCAGTCTGTTGCTCCTGATCAGTCGGCTCTTGGGAAGCTGGAAGTTGAATGGCCCGATTGAGCAAACTCAATCGAGTTGAAATCTGAATATCAAGTTCGGAAACCACATCACGGCCGTCCAACTGACAAACGCGTTTTGCCAATTTGACTGCTTGAAGGGCAGGGCGCAACGATTCCAGGCCAAACCCCGATGTCAGTGCACAAATCTGTTCGATCTGGTCGTTGGTAATTGAAACCCGGCGCGGTTCTAATTGCTGAATCGGTTCCAATCCCGTTGCGCCGCGAATACTCACCACATTGAGATCCACATGAAGCATCAAACGGTCAATCAAAGCAGGATGAACTGTGGCGTCCTCATCTTGTGTCCCGCTACTCTCATCAAATGCGATTACGCCAAACTGAGCGACGTGGAGATTGCTTGCACCATCGCGTTCTACCCGG
>CAJQPW010000430.1 GCA_905480295.1 uncultured Rhizobiaceae group bacterium
TGATGCAATTACCGTCGGCGCACAGATGGTGGGAGCTTTGCAAACCATCGTTTCACGAAAACTCAATCCGGGGGTAAACGGCGTTGTATCAGTGACCGAATTTACCACCGATGGTCAGCGCAATAAACTGCCGGGTAATGCATGCCTCAAAGGGGACGCCAGAGCACTGACACCTCAGGTAAACGCAAATATCGAAAAGAACATGCGGCAAATTGTGGCCGGAATAGCCTTGGCGCATGGTGTTGAGGCGACCGTCGACTACGAAACAATCTTTAAGGCAACAATCAATGCTACCCAACCAACAGACCGTGCGGCAGATGCCGCGATCTCGCTTGTGGGCGCGTTGAATGTGGATACCCAGCGCGAACCGGTATTGGCCTCAGAAGACTTTGCTCATATGGCCGCGGAACGCCCTGGATGCTTCCTATTCACAGGCAATGGTGCAACCGGTGCCCACGGTCAACCGCTGCACGCCACTGACTACGATTTCAACGATGACGCCTTAGTTCCCGGTTCGAGTTACTGGGTACAGCTGGTGGAGGACGTGCTCGCGCCATAATCGTTTTTTATCGCCGCGGCTGGCGAAAAAATTCAAACACATCGAGGAATCGATAGGCGAACAACGTGGGCATGACCGAATTGTGAGGCCGCAAAACCCATCAAATTGGCTCTACTCCAAGCGCTTCATTGTAGTGAAGCGACTGTCCATCACGCTCTTTCACAGGGTTGGGAGAGGTCTGGCAATGGGCAAACCCACGCCTACGTTTAATCCAGTGTTTCACCCGAAGCACGATACCGAAAGGATATTCCCATGTTGATCAAAACAATCGCCTCCATTGCAATCGCCCTTCCGCTCGTTGTTCCCGTGCAAGCCATTGCCGGCAATGTTCACCAAATATCCAGCACGAGCGCTGCAAGCTCAGTCACCGCCACGGCTTCCGATCACAAGAAACTGAAGAAGCTTCTCCGCCAACACGTTTGGTACGGTGATGGCGTAAGCCGGGGGGTTCGCGCGGCTGCCGGTGATGCCAACATGGCGGTCATCGACCGTCGAACCCATGTTGGCAAAACTTTTCAATGCAGCTTCATCACCTATAAGAACAAACGAGCCATGACTTGCAACTGATCTACACATAAAAAAGGGCCGCTGTTATAAACAGCGGCCCTTCTAAGTCAGAGAATTCAGATGAGCCGCTAGAGCGGTAATTCGTCTTCTTTCATCAGTTCATCTTTGGTCACAGTTTTGTCTTCAACAGTTACCTGTTCCAAAATGTGATCAACAACCTTTTCTTCAAAGATCGGCGCACGCAAACCACCGATCGCATCCGGATTCTTCTGGAAAAATTCGTAAATTTCTTTTTCCTGACCCGGATACTGCTGGACTTGCTGCATCAGAGCCTGCTGCATTTCAGTTTCGGTCACTTCGACCTTAGCCTCTTCACCGATCTCTGCCAGCACCAATCCAAGACGCACCCGGCGTTTAGCCAGCTTCATGTAGTCTTCACGGGCCTTTTCTTCGGTGGTGTCCTCATCTTCAAAAGTTTTGTTGGCCTGGGTCAGGTCATTGGTGATCTGACTCCAAATATTTTCAAACTCCTGCTCAACCATGCCTTCCGGCAATTCAAAAGTATGCTGCTCGTCAAGTTGGTCCAGCAACTGGCGTTTTACCTTTTGGCGTGTCTGGGAACCGTACTGACTTTCGATCTGGCCCTGAATCACTTCCTTCAACTTATCCAGATCATCGAGGCCGAGCGTCTTGGCGAGTTCATCATTGATTTCAGTTTTACCCGGCTTGGCAACTTCATGCACGTGGACATCGAACACAGCATCCTTGCCGGCCAGGTGGGCTGCACCATATTCTTCTGGAAACGTGACTTTAACTTCCAGTTCATCACCCGCTTTGGTACCGATCAATTGGTCTTCAAAGCCCGGAATGAAAGATTGTGAACCAAGCACCAGGTTGGAGTTTTCGTCAGCTCCGCCTTCGAATGGTTCGCCATCAACCTTGCCGACGTAGTCCATTGTTACTCGATCGTTTTTCGCCGCTTTACCCTTTTTCGTCGTGTAGGTAGCATTGCTTTCGGCGATACGCTCGATCTGCTCCGTGATTTCTTCGTCGGTCACATCAACGACCGGGCGTTCAATCTTAATTTTGTCAAATGCAGCAATCTCAAAAGGTGGGATCACCTCATATTCAATTTTGAACTCAAAATCCTTCTGACCGTCGAGAATCGCTTCAGCTTCCTTCTCGTCTTCGGTCATCGAAATCTTGGGTTGTTGTGCCGCTTTTTCGTCGCGGTCGGAAAGCGCGTTTTTGGTTTCCGTTTCGATGGTTTCATTGACCAATTCACCCATGACCGATTTGCCATAGAGTTTGGTCACATGAGACATCGGAACTTTGCCTGGGCGAAAACCATTGATTTTCACTCTGTCTTTCAGATCAACCAATCTCTCGTCGCGCTTCGCGATCATGTCTTTGGCTGGCACAACTACGGCGATCTCGCGTTTCAAGCCTTCGTTGATCGTCTCGGTTACCTGCATGGAATGAGTCCTTTGTATTCTCATATCTGCGGTTCAATCAGCCAGTACATGGGCCGGACCGCTGGTCGTTCGTGTTCGGAGGGTGTTCTATTGTGTCCGCCGACGTAATGCCAGCGGAAAGTTGGCGCGGGTTTAGCGGATTTGCGGGATTTCGGCAAGGTCGAGATGATTTTCATTATCAGGGACGATATCCGCGCCATTTTCAACGACAAGATACCCGTCAAAACCAGCAGAAATAACAATCCTTCCCAATCTTACAGTCATCAGGCAGATCATCGATTCTCCTTAATTTACATTATTGTTAAGTAATGCGACTATCTCAGAACAGACGATGGGCATTGGAAGGGCGGAGTTGGTCTGCTGCGGCACCGGTGAATTTACATGAAAGAACTATCCAAATTCGTTCTACCGGATCCGCCGCCAGACGAGGATCCGTGGTCGATGCTTTCGGCAGAACAGGTTCGAAAATCCATCGCCATTCGCGATTATATGCTCTCCGATGGGCGATTGAATGGTGACCCCAATGCAACGCTTGCCGAACTTTCACGCAGATTCGTCGACGCCGGACTACCACTGCAACGCTGTGTCACCATCGTGCGCATCCTGCACGCCATCAACACGGCTTCCTTGAGGCAATGGGAAGAGGGAGAAGGAACAACTGATTTCGCCATTCCCTTCACTTCCGAAGCCGACGGCATGTACGACCAGTCTCCTTCAGCATTGGCCCATGCTCACAACAAGTGGGTCGCGTTTAATCCTCAAGACGTTCCTGATGATGCGTTTGGCATCATCAAGGAACTGAAACAGGCGGGATTCACCCATTATGTCTGCGCGCCGACGATGATGGTGAACCGGATGCAGAACGTCTTCACATTTGCCACCAAGCAGCCGGGTGGTTTTACAGAAAATCATCTGGCGGTACTGCGGGCCACGTTTCCTGCAATCGAAGCCTGTCAGGAAATTCTGGTCACCCATCGAATATTAAAGGAAGTGACGCGGACATATGTGGGCGAAGAACCGCATGCGCGGATTTTGGCCGGCGATGTGCATCGCGGTGAAGTAACCAGTTGCCAGGCCGCTATTCAGTTCACCGATATGCGCGATTTCACCGGTCTGACCGCGAGTCTGTCGGCCCAGGATGCCACCGCGCTGCTGAATGATTATTATGACTGTGTTGTTCCCGCCATCGAAGCCAATGGAGGAGAGGTGCTGAAATTCATCGGTGACGGCATCCTTGCGATGTTCCGTGTTGAAGATGAATCTGCCGATGCTGGTCGACGGGCATTGAAGGCGGCCAAACAGGGGTTGGACGCCGTTACTGAGCACAATCTCAAAGCCAAAATAAAATTTGAGATCGGCACGGCGCTGCACCATGGTGAAGTCGCCTATGGCAATGTCGGCTCCGGCGTTCGACTGGATTATACCGTGATTGGTCGGGACGTGAATCTCGCCGCTCGAATGGCCGACCTGTGCGGCCAGGTTGATGAAAAGCTGTTGGTATCACAGCAAATCTGTGACCGGCTGCCTGAGATCGAGTTCATCGATTGCGGTACCTATCCGGTCAAAGGGTTGCCGCATCCGGTCACACTCTACAAGCCCAAGGCAGGCACTGGCGGGTTCTAGCCACCAAGCACCATGGCCCAATAATTGCGCCCGCCACCTTTGGACGCCGCCAAACCAAGGAATCGCATCCGTGGATGCAGCATGTTTCGACGATGACCCGGACTTTCTAACCAACTCCGCAATACGCGTGCCAGCGAAGTCTGCCCTCGGGCAATGTTTTCTGCTGCTAGGCCGCGATAACCAATTCGTTTCATGCGCGCACCAAAACCCTGCCCGCGCCGAACCTTGTGGCTCATCTTGCGCTCAGTTGCCATCATCACGGCCTGTTCTTGCGCTGCCCGCTGCAGCGAAGGGTGCCATTGCAGGGGCGGCAAGCGAAAATTGGCCCGAATGGTGTTAACGGCAACCAGAACCTGATTGTCCGACCCGGCCTGCGCCGTTGCGGTGGAAAATCCTGACAAAAACAACGCTAACAGCGCCATTGTCCCTGCAAATTTGCGAATTCCGGTCATCATCTTCCTCCTGCGCTCAAGTGCAATAAACTTGAGCTACATAACCTGACCGAATCTTAAATATCGGCCAAAACGATGGCCAGTTTCGTTGAACGGTTAAGTTTGCATGACGGAATTGAGTAAATTTGCGCAATTTTATCTTCAAACTCTTCACGCCAGCATCAAATTGGTCGCCTGTTCATTATTCGATAAATCTCGCTGATTTCGACTTGAATAATGTCAACGAATACGGACACAATCATTGCAACGAAATAACCAATCGCGACAAGGGTGCCTCGACCAACAGTCATCACCGTGATGATGCTGAACGACGCGACATCGGCACTGGTCGGGGGTTTCTGGATGCCAAGGGTAAAGCAACGTGGCTCAAATTTCTGAATGGTTGAGGGATCACAAACTTGATCAACTTCTCACCGTGTTCGAAGCCAACGACATTGATATGGAGATTCTGTTCGATCTCACCGATGACGAGCTGAAGGAACTCGGCCTGACGCTCGGTTTGCGCAAACGACTGCGATCGGCCATCGATTCTGGTCGTGGAGCGGGTTCCGAAACAGTCCCCTCCTCCTCCGACAGCGCCAACCCGCCCACAACCGTGACTGCAACCACCGCGGAAACCGTGGCCGCCGCAGAACGCCGACAGCTGACCACCATGTTTGTTGACCTTGTCGGGTCTACCTCGATTTCAGAGCGCCTTGACCCGGAGGACATGCGGGACATCATCCTCAGTTACCAGAATTCAGTCGCCGGATTGGTGACCCGTCACAGGGGGCATGTCGCCAAATATATGGGCGACGGTGTGCTCTGTTATTTTGGCTGGCCGATGGCCCACGAAGATGACGCGCAGCGGGCCACGCGTACCGGCTTGAAGATCCTGTCTGCACTCGGTGAGTTGAAAAATCCGACAAAAGAAAAGCTCGCCGCGCGCGTCGGCATTGCCACTGGACTGGTTGTGGTTGGCGATCTGATTGGTGAAGGTGCTGCGCGCGAAGAGGCGGTTGTGGGCGACACGCCCAATCTGGCTGCTCGGCTGCAGTCACTGGCAGCCCCGGATGAAGTCCTGGTTGCAGAGACAACCCGCCAATTGCTGAAAGACACATTCGACCTTACGGCATTGGGCAGTGTCGAAGTCAAAGGCCTTGAACGCAAGATTGAAGCATGGCGTGTGGTCGGTGAGCGCTCGATGGCAAGCCGGTTTGAATCCGATGCAGAATCGAATGCCCTGCCGATGATTGGACGGGAGCATGAACTGGGGCTGGTGCTGGAGGGTTGGAAACGGGCACAGCGCGGCGAAGGCCAGGTTGCGATTTTGATCGGTGAAGCGGGAATTGGAAAATCCCGCCTGACCCGGGCGGTGATCGACGCGGTTGGCCGCAGCGACCATTACCGGATTTCTTTTCACTGTTCACCTTACCATACTGATTCAAGTTTCCATCCCATCATTCAACAGCTCACCCATGCTGCGCAGCTGTCCGATGCCGATAGTCCAGACGAAAAGCTCGACAAGCTGGAAGCCAATTTTCTGGTGTCCGACCCGCGTGTTCTGGCGGAAATTTTACAGATCGACACGGGCCGGCGCTACGAACCGCACAATTTGTCTCCCCAGCAGATGCGCAATCGAATTTTGGAATCAACAGCGGAAGAAGTCTGCGCTCTGGCACAACAGAAGCCGGTTTTGCTGGTGGTTGAAGATGCCCACTGGATCGATGCGTCAACACTGGAAGCGCTGGAGCTTTGCCTCGATCAGATTGTCGACCAGAACGTTTTCATATTGATTACCGGACGTCCGACATTCGAATACCGCTTTGGCGGACATCCAATCGTCAATCGATTCACGCTCAATCGATTGGGTTCCAATCAAACCGCTTCCGTTCTGTCAGCCATCACGGGTGGTAAGAGCCTGCCCGACGAGTTGATTACCGAAATTGCTGCCCGCACGGATGGGGTCCCCCTTTTTATTGAAGAATTGACAAAAACCATTCTTGAGTCCGGTCAGTTGCGCGAAACGGATACGTCTTACCAGATGGTCGGTTCATTGAGCCGCATGACCATTCCCGCGACCCTGCATGATTCACTGATGGCAAGGATCGACCGCCTTCAGCCGGTCAAAGAAATTGCACAGATGGCAGCGTGTATCGGGCGGCGGTTCGATGATGCGGTTTTGTCCCAGATCGCGCAAAAGGACCCGACCACTCTGTCGGACGCTCTGCGCCAACTGGAAGAAGCGGAGCTGATCTTTCGCACTGGCACTCCGCCCAACGTCAGCTACGTCTTTAAACATGCTTTGGTTCGGGATGTCGCTTACGAAAGCCTGTTGAAGAAAAGGCGCAAGGAATTTCATCATCGTATCTTTGATGTGTTTGAAGCAGACCCCGGCATTTCTGCTGAAGTGACCGCACACCACGCCACTGAAGCCGGCCTGACTGAACGGGCTGTCATGCTTTGGGGAGAAGCAGGGTCTGCTGCCCAGGCGCGTCCGGCTTACGAAGAAGCAGTAAATCATCTGCGCATGGCGCTTTCTGTCGTTGACGATTTAACGACGGATCCCAAATGGCGTGAGCGGGAAGTACGATTGCTGGTCCAACTGGCGCAGGTCTATGTCGCCAAGGAGGGGTACGCATCCCGGGAGGCTTCAGAAGTTTTCGCCCAGGCGATGGAGCATATCGACGACATCCAGGATGCAGAATTGCGGGTTGCGATATTCTACGG
>CAJQPW010000431.1 GCA_905480295.1 uncultured Rhizobiaceae group bacterium
GGAGCAGGGCAAGCGCATTGACTGGATGAAGCCCTATACCAAGGCTGGAAACTGGACCTATGACTATCCCGACGTCTCTATCAAATGGTTTGAAGATGGCACGCTGAACGTATCGGCCAACTGCATCGACCGCCATTTGCCAACCCGTGGTGATCAGGTCGCGATTATCTGGGAAGGCGATGACCCCTCCGAAGACATGAAGATCACCTATCGCGAACTGCACCAGCATGTCTGCCGCCTGTCCAACGCCATGAAGGCGCAAGGGGTGAAAAAGGGAGACCGGGTTACGCTTTATATGCCGATGGTGCCTGAAGCCGCCTATGCGATGCTCGCCTGCACCCGTATTGGCGCGGTTCATTCCATCGTCTTTGGCGGATTTTCCCCGGACGCACTGGCCGGTCGCATTGTTGATTGCGATTCCAGCTTTGTGATCACCGCTGATGAAGGACTTCGGGGTGGCAAGCCCATTCCCCTGAAAGCCAATGTCGACAGTGCTGTAGAAATTGCGGCCGGTCAGGGCATTGAGGTCAAGACCGTGCTTGTTGTCGAACGCACCAAAGGGGCCATCGACTGGCAGCCGGGTCGCGACGTCTGGTATCACGAGGCCGTCGCAGATGTGTCCGATGATTGCCCACCGGAAGAAATGAACGCGGAAGACCCGCTGTTCATACTTTATACGTCCGGTTCGACCGGCACACCAAAGGGTGTTCTGCATACAACCGGCGGCTATCTGGTGTGGGCGTCCTATACCCATCGCAACGTTTTCGATTATCACGATGGTGATATCTACTGGTGCACCGCCGATGTCGGTTGGGTGACCGGCCATTCCTATATTGTCTATGGACCGCTGGCCAATGGCGCCACGACGCTGATGTTTGAAGGGGTGCCATCCTATCCCGACAATTCACGCTTCTGGCAGGTTTGCGACAAGCATCAGGTCAATATTTTCTACACCGCGCCAACCGCCATTCGCGCGTTGATGCAAACCGGTGAAGATCTGGTCAAAAAGACATCCCGCTCCAGCCTACGTCTGCTTGGTTCCGTGGGCGAACCAATCAATCCTGAAGCCTGGGAATGGTATTATAATGTGGTTGGTGAAGGCCGCTGCCCGATCGTGGACACGTGGTGGCAGACCGAGACCGGTGGCATCATGATTTCACCGCTCCCCGGAGCCATCGATTTGAAACCGGGATCAGCAACACGACCACTACCGGGCATTCAACCCCTGTTGGTCGACAATGACGGCAATCCGCTTGATGGTGCTGTTGAAGGCAATCTGTGCATCACCCATTCGTGGCCCGGCCAGATGCGCACCGTTTATGGTGATCACGAGCGCTTTGTTCAAACATATTTTTCAACGTATAAAGGCCGCTATTTTACCGGTGACGGCTGTCGCCGCGATGAGGATGGATATTATTGGATCACTGGCCGCGTGGACGATGTCATCAATATTTCGGGCCATCGCATGGGTACTGCAGAAGTTGAGTCTGCTCTTGTGGCCCATGAAACAGTGTCGGAAGCCGCTGTTGTTGGCTACCCGCATGATATCAAGGGGCAGGGCATCTACTGCTACGTCACCTTGATGGCCGGCGTGGAAGGCAATGATGAATTGCGCAAGGTTCTGGTCGGTCAGGTCCGCCGTGAAATCGGCCCGGTTGCCTCCCCAGACAAAATTCAGTTTGCGCCGGGGTTGCCGAAAACCCGATCAGGCAAAATCATGCGGCGTATTTTGCGAAAAATTGCGGAAGATGACTTCAGCTCACTGGGAGACACATCCACCCTCGCCGAGCCCGCAGTTGTCGACGACTTAATCGCCAATCGACAAAATCGGCAGAGCTAGCACAACGCCTGCATCGGCCTCCTTTCCGTACCTGGTTCCCGGTTTGCGAACAATTTCCATCGGGCCCTTTGATAGACCGGGTGATTTACATCTGGTCGTCAAAGGTTTGCCAGTGTAAGTGCTCGGCATGACATCAACAGCGCAGGCCAAGTTCTTTGAACTTCGGTTGCCATGGACTCAAACTCAAAATGCATCACGAAGCGAGTCAGTTTTGGAACCGGGCCGGTCTGTGGTGCCTCGCATCGATCCTGACCGGTTGCGTGTTATTACTGTTGTTTCGTTGGTTTCCGCAAATTGATTTCGCAGCCAGCAACCTGTTCTTTTCGCAGGTTGATTGTCCCCAACCCGCCGAAGGAAAACGTTGCGGAGACTTTCTGTGGGCATCCGATTCATTCTGGAATTTCATGCGTGAAACGGGGTTTCACTTACCCCGTTTAATGATGGCAGGTGTCGTCATCTATTCGTGTTGGATGCTGATGTTCAACAAAGATAAAAGCGAGGCCGAACTGAAAGTATTATCCGTCACCATCCTGTCGGCATTGCTGGGGCCACTGCTGATCGTCAATCTGGTGTTGAAAGAGTTCTGGGGGCGGCCGCGGCCGGATGACACCCAGTTCTTTGGTGGTGAATTTCCCTATGTTCCACCGGGCGATATCAGTAGCTTTTGTGAAAGCAATTGTTCGTTTGTATCCGGTGAAGCCTCTGCCGCCTTCTGGATCCTCGTTCTGGCCCTGTTGCTGCATCAGCGGCACCGGGCGGGCTTCCTTGTGGTGGCATCGGTGGTGGCCGTTGGAATTTCCCTATTAAGGGTGGGGTTTGGCCGCCATTTTATATCTGATGTCGTGATCGCGGCAGTAATCGTCATTGCCTGCATCACCTTTTCCGCCTGGCTGGTTCAGACAGCTTGGGCTTCACGACGGATTGCGGCTTTCACGCAATTTTCCAATGACCGGGCATTTGGCACCAGACGGTAAAATTTTGAAGGCAATTTGCCGGATTCAAACTTGTACCCTTGCCGTTTGTGACTAAAGTGCGCCGCAGCACCGGGGCTGGATAAATACCCGGTTGATCTTTCTAAAACGGACCTGAACTGTCATGGCAAAAATTAAAAAGGGCGACGTGAACAAAGTTGTGCTCGCCTATTCCGGCGGCCTCGATACATCAATCATTTTGAAATGGTTGCAGACCGAGTATGGCGCTGAAGTAGTGACTTTCACAGCTGATCTTGGGCAGAGCGATATCGGCGGTGGTGCTGAGCTGGAAGAAGCCAAGCGCAAGGCGGAAAACCTGGGCATCAAGGAAATCTATATTGAAGATGTGCGCGAAGAATTCATCGCAGATTTTGTTTTTCCGATGTTCCGCGCAAACGCCGTCTATGAAGGCGTCTATCTGCTCGGCACCTCGATTGCGCGTCCGTTGATCTCAAAACGACTGGTGGAAATCGCCCGCGAAACCGGTGCTGACGCCATCGCTCACGGTGCCACAGGCAAAGGAAATGATCAGGTTCGCTTTGAACTCGCGGCCTATGCGCTTGATCCCGATATCAAAGTCATCGCACCCTGGCGTGAATGGGAATTCAGTTCCCGTACCGATCTGATAAATTTTGCTGAAACCCACCAGATCTTTGTTTCCAAGGACAAGCAGGGCGAAGCACCATTTTCCGTCGACGCAAATCTTCTGCATTCCTCGTCGGAAGGTAAGGTGCTGGAAGATCCAGCCGTCGAAGCGCCCAATTATGTCTATATGCGCACCATTGATCCCCAGCAGGCGCCAGATCAGGCAACGGACATAACCATCGGTTTTGAACGCGGTGATGCTGTATCAATCAACGGCAAGCGGATGTCGGCAGCGGAATTGTTCACCCAGCTCAACACGCTGGGCCATGACAATGGCATTGGACGGCTGGACCTGGTTGAAAACCGGTTCGTCGGCATGAAATCGCGCGGAATTTACGAAACTCCCGGTGGAACCATATTGCTCACAGCGCATCGGGCGATTGAATCCATCACGCTTGACCGGGGTGCCGCCCATCTTAAAGACGAGTTGATGCCGCGTTACGCTGAGCTGATTTACAACGGGTTTTGGTTCTCTCCGGAGCGGGACATGCTGCAGGCCGCGATTGATAATTCGCAGCAACACGTCGAAGGCGAGGTGAACCTGAAACTCTATAAAGGCAATGTGATTGTCACCGGCCGGTCCAGTCCTGCATCTCTTTATTCAGAAGAACTTGTCACTTTTGAAGATGATGCAGGCGCCTATGACCAGGAAGATGCCCACGGGTTTATCCAGTTGAATGCCCTGCGCCTGCGTACATTAGCTGCGCGGAAGCGCAACTTAACCGGCAACTGATTCACCCTTACTGATCGGCGGTGATCTCGCCGTCTCGTGCCGGGCCGAGCCAGCGGCCTGCGCGGTACCCCGCCAGAATCCAGTGGACCAGTCCACCGAAAAAACCGGCGGCCAGTGCTGCAATCCAGATCTGCTCTTCCCGATAGGGGAGATCGAATGCGTATGGCGTGAGCACCATATAGACCAGCGCCAGTCCACCCCCTGCGATGAGGTTGAACAGCAAGGACGATGCCCGCACGAATTCAGCAATCAGCACCAGAAAAAAGAAAACAGCAAACAGGGAATGGGCAATTTCGAACCATACTCCGATTGTGAAACCGAAGGCTCCAACAGCAACGGCAGGATCATTTTCCAACCAAGTTGGATCCGATCCGAGAAACAGCACGAAGGTGATGAATAGGGCCGCCGCCAGGGTCGACAGGCAAAACGACAGGGAAAGGGCGATGATCCGTATCAACGCAAGGATAAAACGGGTCACTGCTATTCTCCGTGACCCGACACCATTGCATGCATGGCGTTGAGCGCTTCGCGCTCCTTGATCCGCAACCGTTCAGATTCTGACTTCAACTGTCCGCAGGCGGCCAGAATATCTCGTCCTCTGGGTGTTCGGATTGGTGACGCATAGCCGTTGGCATTCACAAAATCGGAAAACTTCTCGATCTGGTCCCAGTCAGAACACTGATAGTTTGATCCGGGCCAGGGATTGAAAGGAATCAGATTAATTTTTGCAGGAATCCCTTTCAAAAGCCGAACCAGTTCTTTGGCATCGTTGAGAGAATCATTGACACCTTTCAACATGACATATTCGAACGTGATGCGTCGGGCGTTCGACACGCCCGGATAGTTGCGACAGGCATCGAGCAGTTTTTCAATATTGTACTTTTTGTTGATCGGGACGATCTCGTCTCGCAATTCATCGTTGGTCGCATGAAGTGATATCGCCAACATGCATCCGATTTCGGAACCCGTGCGTTCAATGCCAGGCACCACGCCCGACGTCGACAACGTGATCCGGCGCTTTGACAGCGAAAGCCCCTCATTGTCAGAAGCGATCAACAGGGCCTTTTTGACATGTTCAAAATTGTACAGGGGTTCGCCCATGCCCATCATCACGATATTGGTCACTTTACGGTCACCGTCGGGGACAAACCCCTGACCTTCAGCGTCCTTGTTGGGGAAATCGCCCAGACGGTCACGGGCAACAATCAACTGCATGAGAATTTCTTCAGCCGTCAGGTTGCGCACCAGTTTTTGTGTTCCCGTATGGCAAAATGTGCAGGTCAACGTGCAACCAACCTGGGACGAGATGCACAAGGTTCCCCGGTCAGATTCGGGAATATACACCGTCTCAACTTCAACCGGCTTTCCCGCGCCACGTGGAGGAAACCGGAACAGCCACTTGCGCGTTCCATCTTCTGAAATTTGCTCTTCAACCAGTTCAGGCCGCGCAAGGGTGAAATTTTCAGCAAGCAGGCTGCGCAGGGGTTTGGCAATGTTGGACATCGCCGAAAAATCCTGATGGCCATACCAATAGATCCACTGCCAAAGCTGGGATGCCCGCATTCGAGCCTGTTTGGGCGGAATGCCGGCTTCAACAAGGACATCGGCCAGTTCTGCACGATCAAGACCGATCAAGCAGACCTTATCCCCCTTGGAAGAGGCGACGGACTTCGCGGCAATATCGGCGCGCGTTTGGTCGTTGGTCAAATCAATGGATAAAGGCATATCAGCAGGTCCACACAGGAATGTGCGCCCTATATGGCCCTAGCCGGGCCTTGCTGCAAGCATGGCTTATTTACAGTTGGAAACTTCTTTCAGAGCCGCCGTAACCCCTGACAGCGAATAGGTGTAGCTGGTCCGGGTTCCCCGGGTGGACTGGCCCGACACTTTCATCGAACGGCCGCTGCGCATCGCTGCAACCAGAACAGGTTCCTGCGAAATGTCGGTCATCCAGGCGTTGTTGCCCTGGGCAAACATTTTAAAGGATTTGCCATCGACGGTCACCGTCACATCAACATCCGTCTTCAACGGGTAGCCGACTTCAACCTGCGGTTCGAATTTTGCTGATCCATCCGGTTTTTGGCTCACCAGAAAGAACACATCACCATGGTCCCGGTCATTGGGACTTTTGGCGGTGGGAATCGACAAAATATAACAGATCTTCCCGGCGCGGGAGTCGTCATATGTATACGCACCCCAGGCCTTATGCTGTTTGATGGCTTTCGGCGTCTGCGCCATCGCCCCGGACAGGGGAACCATCAGTGCAGCTGTACAAATTACAAGGGTTTTTATCGATGTTTTTAGCATTGGTATTTCCATTGAAATGTTGTGCACCGTACTCAAAGCACAATTGAACTACGATTCGATTATCTTAACCATGACCGTTCAGCGTTACAAAAGCTTAAACAGGCATGGTAAATTTTGTTAAGATTTTAACAATCCCGGCCATTCCAGCCTTACCCGACTATATAATCAATCAGAAATTTGGCGCAATTAGGAACGATCATCTTTCTTCGCTTCATATCGGCTGCCGACAACGCTGAGTCTGTTGCGTCCCTTCGTCGCATCTTGCCGCTTGCCACCTGAATATTTGGCCTGGCCGTGAACATGTTTTGGCAAATGCGGATGCGGGCCTTCAATGCCAGCAGGCGGTCCACCGGCTCGCACGGGTCGTTCATTAAACCGCCCCATCGACTGAACCCGGTCATACATCACGATCGCACCGGCGGTTGCCACATTGAGACAGAACAGGGTGGGAATTTTGATGATGAAATCACAGCGCTCGGTCAGTTCGGGCGACAGGGACCCGTTTTCCGGGCCAAGCACGTAAGCCGCACTGGTTGGGTGGCGAAAACTGGGCAGATCAATTGCATCATCGGTCAGTTCAACTCCGACCAGCCGACATCCATCTGGCAGGTGAATCGCCTCAATGCTGCTGTAGTTGTACCAGGGCATGTGTTGCTGGCTGTTGGGTGTATCAGAATCAGGCGCTTCAACCCGTCGTCCCGGTGTAATTGTGAAGACAAAAGACGCACCAAAGCCGTAGGCGGTTCTCGCCAGATTGCCAAAATTCATTGGCTTGGAAATTCCTTCCGCACCAATACCGAAATATCCTCGTGTTTTCATGATGCCCTTCTATACCGGGCGCGCTAATGTGAGCAACAATCTTCCTTTACCCATCGATTGCGCATAGGGTGCCGACCGACATCAATCCGCATCGGCAAATCATTATGAAAGCACTCCTGTCAAAACAGCCTGGTCCTCCCTCGACCCTCGTGATTGAGGACATTGACGATCCGGTGGCCAAAAGCGGGGAAGTGCTGGTTCGGGTAAACATTGCTGCACTGAACTTTTTTGACTGCCTGATTATTGAAGACAAATATCAGTTCAAGCCACCGCGGCCGTTTTCCATCGCAGCGGAAATGGCCGGTATCGTTGAGGCTGTCGGTGATGGCGTCGATCGGTTCAAACCCGGAGACCGTGTGTGTGGTTATGTTCAAGGGGGTACCGCACGGGAAATGGTTGTCGCGCCGGAAATTGCCCTGTCGCACATTCCTGAAGGGGTGAGCGATGAACACGCTGCCTGCATCATGGTTACCTACGGCACGTCCTACCATGCCATAAAGGATCGCGGCGCGTTGCAACCCGGAGAAACACTGGCGGTTTTAGGCGCTTCTGGAGGTGTCGGGCAGGCAGCCGTCGAGCTTGGAAAAATCATGGGAGCCCGGGTGATTGCCTGCGCATCTTCTGACGAGAAACTGAGCTTTTGCCAAGAATGTGGTGCCGATGAAACGGTAAACTACACCACGGAAGATTTAAAAACGCGGCTAAAAGAACTGGCCGGTCCCAACGGCATTGACGTCATTTATGATCCGGTTGGCGGCGATTTTTCCGAAGCAGCCTTTCGTGCAATTGGATGGGGAGGACGATTTCTCGTTGTCGGGTTTGCCTCTGGGCCGATCCCAAGGATTCCGCTGAACCTGCCTTTGTTGAAAGGGGCGGATCTGCGGGGTGTGTTCTGGGGCGCCTTTACCGCACGTGAACCAAAGAACAATCGCGAAAACATTGACGATTTGCTGGGTTGGTTGGCCGACGGTACGTTGAAGCCCCACGTGGATTCTGTCTTCCCGCTGGAACAGGCCGCGGCGGCGCTCAACAAGATTGCCGCCCGTGATGTAAAAGGTAAGGTACTTTTGCAGCTCTAAGTTCTGAAAGCGTCAATTCGCCGTTTTGGTGAGCGACAAAATTGCGGACTTTTTTCTGATATACCAACCATCCGTGATCATGTTGCGACATGCCTCTCGTGGACGCTTTGTATCACGAGCGCTCATTGTTTGAACTTGGCGAATACTCGCGAGTGTTTGCTTTCTTACATATGGTGGCGCTGGCGTTTTTTTTAATTTTCAAATATCACTCGATCAATGACTGATCATCGAGCAACCAGACGACTGGCAGCTATACTCGCGGCTGACGTTGTGGGTTATTCACGCTTGATGAGTGACGATGAAGAGGGAACGCTGGCGGCGTTGAATCGGCACAGGCGTGAAGAATTCAACCCATTAGTCGACCACCATGGGGGCCGCATTGTAAAACTAATGGGTGATGGAACACTGGTCGAGTTTGCCAGTGTTGTTGATGCGGTAGATTGCGCCGTCGCCATCCAACAAGCCGTTGGTTCAGCGGCGACGGATGCTGACCCCAGGATTGTCTTGCGGATCGGCATAAATCTTGGCGACATCATCATTGATGGGGACGACATCTACGGAGATGGTGTCAACATTGCTGCGCGACTTGAGCAAATTGCAGAACCGGGTGGTATCTGCGTTTCCGGTGCAGCCTATGATACCGCGCGTTCCAACAAAAACCTGAAATTTCAGTCACTGGGAGAAGTGCGAGTAAAAAACATCGACCGCTCAATTCTGGTTTACAAGGTCAGGACGGATAGTGGCGAAGATCTTGGAAAATCCAAGCCTCGGTTCAACGCCCCCAAGCAGCCTGACAAAACAAGAACTCGAACCATACTTTCAATTTGGGCCAGCCTTGCGCTCATATTTTTACTGTCCGGCGCGTATTTCTACCATCTCCATGGTGGGTGGGGGATTCAAGCGACAGATACAGTCCAAAAAGACCGGGAGTATCAGCGATCCATTGTTATTTTTCCCTTCCGCAATCTGAATCGGGAAGCTGATGATGACTATTTGTTTGCTGGCATCAACGAAGACCTTCTGACCGAGTTTTCATTTAGCCAAAATCTTTTGGTCATTGGTTCGCCGACACCAAATAACGCTGCAGATGGCTACAATGAAGAACGGCAAATCGCGCTTGAACTCAACGCAAAATATTTGCTTGCCGGCAGCATTCGACGCATCGGAAATACCGTGCGAACCAATGCCAGATTGATCGAGTCCTCATCCGGAGCCACCATCTGGGCAAGAGCGTTTGAACACCCGGAAAGTGACATTGCCGCCGTCGGTAGGGACATTTCCGAAAAAGTCATTGCCCTGTTGCCTGGACAAAAATCCCGCGTTGTAAATGCAACCAAAAGGCGTGTTCATTTCCCGGACCCCAAGGCTTATGACCTTCTGCTTCAGGGCAATGTGTTTTTTGCTCGTTTTACACCAGATGCTGTGCGGGCATCGCGAGAGTTTTATGCGCAGGCGATAGCAATTGACCCGAAATACGCCCGACCTGTGGCAAATATTGCGTTCACGCATGCTCTGGAGATTGCGTTTGGTTGGTCTGCCAAGCCAGAACAGGATCTGCAAAAAGCTGAAGACTATATTAAAAAAGCGCTGTCGATCGACATGAACACACACCAGGCCCATCTCGCTCAGGGCTTATTGTATCGGTCTCAGCGCCGTTACAAGGAGGCTCTGGCATCATTCCAAAAAGCCATGGACATTGCCCCGAACAGTGCCGATGCCTATGCAATGGTCAGCCTTACTCATGTGTTCGCTGGTGAGCCGGATAAGGGGTTGGAAGCGATAGAAAAAGCCATGGTGAGAAATCCAGACCACCCCTTTTTCTATCTCTATACAAAAGCGATGGCGCTGTTTCATCAGGATCAATTTGAAGCTGCGGTGGTTTACCTCCAGAAAGCTTTGAATAAAAACTCTGATTTTGTTCAGGGAAGGTTGGTTCTGGCTTCTGCTTTTGCTCACCTCGACAGGACCAGCGAAGCAAGATGGGAATTTCAGGAAGTATTAGTCCGTGTCCCGGATTTTTCACTGCTCCAGGAACAAGCCAGAGCGCCCTATGAAAATTCCAACGACCTTGGACGATATATGCATGGTTTGAAGATTTCTGCGGGCGGCTGATAATTTCTGGCGCCCGGAGCAGCTGTCGACACCGATTGATTCATTGCATTCTGACCCTGGAGAGATTTGGCAAGTTCACTGCTCCAAAGCCATCAAGGCTTCAACCAACTACTTTTGTATCTTCAACCGGTGCACCAAATGCTCTCCCTCAAAACCACTTAGGCTTACCCTCATTGATTTTGAGAAGTTAATACCGTTTTGATCACCAACCAGAACACAGGTGGCGTCAGATACATAGACCTCGCCACTGCCAGCCATCGAAGTTATGCGGGCCGCCTTGTTAACAACCGTGCCAAAGAAATCTTCATCAGACTGAACCACATCACCGGTGTGCAGCCCTATCCGCACACCAATATTCGGTTCCGCGTCATCTTGAGCGAGTTCGGCTTGTATTAATTGGGCGGCTTGCAAGGCCTGCCTTGCCGACGAGAAGCTCGACATCGTGCCATCACTCAGAGATTTCACAAATTGGCCGCCACATTGTTCGATATTTTTCCTCAATGAATGAAAATGATCCGCAATAATTCCAGACCACCTTTGGTCACCAAGCGTCTCTACCAAGATCGAGGAACCGACGATGTCGGTAAACATAATCGATGCCAGGCCTTCCCGTTGACCCAGTGAAAACCCTTTTTGTGCGGCCTCCATCAATTCCTTGATCGCGGTGTGCTCGTTGCCAAAAACTGACAAATTCGATCTTGGAATTGAGGCGTGTCTGTGAATTATTTTCCAGCAGTTTACTTCAAGTGCAAATATCAGGGTTGTTCTGAACTCGATTGGTTCCTCCACCGTTTCAAACCAGAATCGATGGTTAAAGAACGACCAACCAACGCTGCCTTCCTCGAACGCTTCACCAGCCAACTCTTCTTTCTTGATGATGACTGGTACTTCATCGAAATGGGCGTCGATGGCTTCGCGGACAGCTGGTCCCAGCCACATTTCACCATCAGAAGTACCGGCAAAACGCAGATGCGAACTTTTGGAAAGAAAGCTCTTCAATTCTCTGTCGCCGCGAGCGGTTATCATTTTGTACCAACGACGGGAAACAGCAATTAGTTCGGGAGACTGACTGGGCATCAACACTCAATATGGAAAAAGTGGCGATAGTTCAAGTTGGTCAGGGCACTGCAATAAATCCAAAATCACAGCACAGAAGTTCCACCGATAGTTGACCCATGGATGTGAAGCACGGTCCGATTCTGCAGCTTCATTCACTGCATTTTTTTGCGTCGGAAAGGCTCCAAACGACCACTGGCACCGTTTGAATTATGAGATTCCGGCCCTAGACAGAACTGGGATTTTTGGCGGCTTCCAACGCGCTGACCGCCTTTTCCCGATGTTCTTGGGTAACATGGCCCTGCACCAGCGTCAGTGCCGCCGTCAGCACGGCAAGATCATCGGTAAATCCAATGGCAGCAATGAAATCAGGCACCATGTCGGTGGGCACAATGAAATAGGCAAGTGCTGCCAACAGGGTACCGCGAACCTTTAACGGCGTTCGGGTGTCTGTGGCACAGAAATAGGCTGCGGCAAGATCCTCCGCAAACGGCACATGGGCAGCAAAAGACCGCAATTTCGACCAGAAATGAGTTTTGACCTTTTTCTCCCGCGCCCGAATCCGGGGGGCAGGCACCGGCAGCAAAATTTTTTCCAGTTTGGTTTCGTCCATTGTCATTCTCCTCACCCTGATATGGGCAAGCATGGGCTTGCCTGCAAGGCATGACCACTCTAACGATTGAGCCAAACACACGAACAGGGTTTGAATCGATGAAGCTGAACAAGGACATAGCCGCAATCATTACCGGTGGTGCATCGGGTCTGGGCGAGGCCACGGCGCGAAAATTGGCCAGCCATGGCGTGCGGGTCTACCTGTTTGATCTTAACATGGAACGTGGTCAGGCTCTGGCCGATGAATTGGGTGGCGGGATCGCCTGTGTCGATGTTTCGGAACCGGAAAGTGTTTCAGAAGGTTTTGCTGCAGCGCGCGCTCATCAGGGTGCCGAACGCATTTTGGTCAACTGTGCCGGTATCGGCCCACCGATGAAAACCGTATCCCGAGACCGCGAAACGGGTGCGGTGCGGATGCATGATCTTGCTCTGTTTGCCAAGGTGATCGCAATAAATCTTGTCGGCACGTTCAACTGCACCGCCCACGCTGCAGCCAGCATGATCGATCTCGACCCCGTAAATGATGACGGCGAACGCGGTGTGATCGTAAACACCGCTTCGGTCGCCGCAGAAGATGGTCAAATCGGTCAGGCTGCCTACGCCGCCTCCAAGGGTGGGGTCAAAGGGCTGACACTGCCGGTTGCACGGGACCTTGCCCGCGACGGTGTCCGTGTCAACACCATCCTGCCAGGGCTGTTCAAAACCCCCCTGTTTGAAGGCTTGCCTGAAGAAGCGGTCAAAATGCTGTCGGCTTCTGTGCCATTCCCTCAACGGCTTGGTAAACCCGAGGAATACGCAGCGCTGGTGGAACATATTTGCGAAAATCGGATGTTAAACGCCGCTTCAATTCGCCTGGACGGAGCCATCCGCATGGCACCAAAATAGTGGTCTGAAATGCGCCGCGCCTAGCGGTGCAGACTGCGCTCACGCCAATATAAAAACAAAGCATAGTAGAGCAAAAGCCACACGATGAATAATTCCTGAAATTCACCGGGGCGGTAATTCAGATACCCGTCCACATATCCTGATTTTTTCACAAGCCGATAAATCGAAGCTGCCACAATCAGCAGCGCAAGTGGCCGCAAGGCGATGGGCGGATAGGTGAAATCAAACCGGCGGGGCAACAGGCCAGGTCTGTTGATCAGCAGCCATGGATAAATGACGCAGGTTATAAAAATTCCCGCCAACAATATGCCTCGCGGCAGCTGGTCGAGAAGATTGCTGACATTGTGCAGGTTGGTTTCCTGTTGATCATTGACACCCTGCCAGGTATCCGGCGTTGCCCATTCAAAATAATGCTGCCCCCAGCTTGCCTCTTCACCGGCAAGGAATAT
Organism: uncultured Rhizobiaceae group bacterium; assembly: GCA_905480295.1. Taxonomy (GTDB): domain Bacteria; phylum Pseudomonadota; class Alphaproteobacteria; order Rhizobiales; family Rhizobiaceae; genus Pseudahrensia. Next base: position 13,509 of record CAJQPW010000431.1, read on the forward strand.
GCCACCAACAACCATCAGCGAACACCACAAAATGAGGAAATTATCCCCGCGCACCAGGGGCGTGAACAGCAATCGAAGAGCGATAAGCCCGGTCAGCAAGGGAAAGAAAAAATGAATGAATTCCAGAATTCCGGTTTGCTCGCTGGCAAACCACATTCGAAAAAATGGCTCATTGTACCAGGCTATGAAGGGTACCAGAAAAAAGGCCCCGACCGGCATCCACAAATTCCAGATTCTGGAACTGACAGCCGATTCGGCGAGGTAGCGTTCAGGGGGATGGGTAAATTCTGATGCCATTTTCTTTCGACCGACGGGTGGTCACTTTTTGCGAGGAAGGATTAACGATCACTTCTGAATCTGTCGGTAAATAAAAGTCCGAAAGCTGTGTGTCCACCGCAATCTGAAATCTGAGGTGGTTCACTCATTTATTGCTTAGAAAGCATCCTTTCATTCAATCACCTAAGCAAACCCATCCATGCGCTTTGCCAGTTGCACATCAAGCATGGTCAGACCACCGGCATCATGGGTAGAAAGTGTCACTTTGACGGTCTTATAGACATTGAACCACTCTGGGTGATGATTCAGATTTTCTGCAATCAAAGCCGTTCGGGTCATGAAACCAAAAGCCTCAACAAAGTTGGCAAATTCGAAGGTTTTTTCGATCGCATCGCGACCCTCGACCAAATGCCACCCCGTCAAATCGGCCAGAGCTTCATCCCGTTCACACGCTGATAATCTGTCTGCCATACCAAACAATCCCTATTTATGCCGCTCTCATGCTGCACCAAAAACAACCATCCAGACAAGCGGCTGGTAGGCAATTTGCCAGACGCAGAACATTTGGTGGCAATCAGCCAAAGGACCAGAATTTTTCAATTCGGTAAGGTCCACCACCGCGCGATTGACGCGCCGAATATAAAGCAAACCCTGAAGGAACGTACGAAGTGGTAGGCGGCGCGGCACCGAATTCAGCCAGATAGGTTGCGATGCGCCGGGCCGACGCCCCGCGACACCGCCCCAACGTTACGTGCGGCGTAAAGCGCCGGGTGTCAGCAGGCAGTCCAATGCGTTGCATCAGGTGGTCTTGCGATGAAACCAAATTCGATAGAGATTGATCAGCAACAATGCTGGCATGGACAGAGGTGGGGTTACCACCACCAAAGCTTTTCAGTTCACCCAGTTCAATGGTTGGCGCTGACCATTGTCGACCTGAAAGAGCATCCACAACCGCATTGGCCGTTTGCAATTCGACATCACCAATAAACCGCAACGTGATGTGAAAATCTGATGGTTCAATCCAGCGCATCTTGGGAACGCCCACCTGCTTAAGCGCAAGTTGGCTGCGAATCTGGGCCGGAATATCCAATCCTGTAAACAGTCGAGGCATGAAACCACCCAGCAATCAGCAATGTTTTATGAGCAAAACCATTAAGCGTTGGAACCTAATCGTCCCGTTCGCTCACTTCCTGTGGCAACCGCATGGTAATTTGCCCCGCTTCGAGATCAAGGGCGGGCACATTGTTGCGGGTAAATTCTACAAAGCCTGTGCGACTGGATCCGGCGAACCCAACTTCTATCAGGTCCCCGGCCCCAAAATTGGGGACTGCCAGAACCGAACCAATCAAATTGCCTTCTTCATCCACGATCTCGCAACCAATCAGATCGGTGATGTAGAACTCATCCTCTTCCGTATCGTCAGGCAGCATGGAGCGGTCGACATATAATTTAACGCCATTTAGAGCTTGTGCTTCGTCGCGATAATTGATGCCCTTGAACTTAACAACGAGAACATCCTTTGCCGCCCTCAAGCGCATAATTCTAAATTTTTGCCCGTCATCGCTGTATAGGGAACCATAAGCGTCGAGCGCGAGCGGATCGTCACAAAACGGCTTGACCCGCAGCTCACCTTTGATGCCGTGCGGGCCACCAATCTGTGCCATCAAGACGGGGTTTTTGAGGATCATGGTCAGGTGCCTGAAAAAACGGGCGGCGAACCGTTACGATCCGCCGCCCTATTTCTGCGCAAAGCTGAAAACTTACTCGGCTGCGGCTTCTTCAGCAGCAGCTTCTTCGGCTGGTGCTTCTGCTGCTTCAGCGGCTGCAGTTTTTGCTGCTTCCTCGGCATCCAGAGCTGCCTGTTTGGCATCCTCTTCCTTTTGTGCCTTTTCTTCGAGCCGCTCCTGGGCTTTACGGCCAGGCTTGGCTTTGTTCGGATTGTTGCGTGCTTCACGCTTTGCCATGCCCTCAGCATCGAGGAAACGCAGAACACGATCGGTTGGAGTCGCACCCTGATCAAGCCAGTACTGTACGCGTTCTTTGTTCATGGTGACCCGCTCACCGGATTCTTTAGACAGGAGCGGGTTATAGGTGCCGAGTTTTTCGATGAAACGACCGTCGCGGGGAGCGCGAACATCGGCAGCAACAATGCGGTAAAACGGGCGCTTCTTAGAGCCGCCGCGAGCGAGACGAATTTTAGTAGCCATAGTGAATATCTTTCTTTTGGTGTGTTCGGTATTGGGTTGTTTGAATGAACCGCGTTATTTGCGCGCCTCGTGATGATGTTGAATGACTTCGCGAATCACGAATTCGAGAAATTTTTCTGCAAAGTCCGGGTCGAGATCAGAGCTCTCCGCCAAGTGGCGCAGACGTTGAATTTGTTGCTTTTCTCGGGTCGGGTCTGATGGCGGTAAATCATGGGCAGCTTTCAGCGCGCCCACTTCTTTGGTTTTACGAAACCGCTCCGCCAGAATATGTATCAGTGCAGCATCGAAATTATCGATCGATGTGCGAATATCATTGAGTCGTTCCAGTGGCGAATCGGTCATGAATGACGCTCCAAAAATTGCTCCGGTGGCAAGTGTCGCCAGAGTTCGGCCTCAAACTCGCCGAAAAAGGTTTCTTCGCGTTCAAACACCGCACCCATTTTTTGGGCAACATTTTTTGATCCGTCGTTTTTTGCGTCAATCAGGCTGATCGCCGTCTGCCATCCCATATGCTGATAGGCATAGGTGAGACTGGAAATGGAAGCTTCTGTTGCATAGCCTTTGCCGTGGGCGCCTGGGACCAATGCATAACCGATTTCCGGCTCGGGCCATCCATAGGGATACCAGGGGCCGACATAGCCAACAGCTTTGCTTTCACCTTTGGGCTGCACGACAAACGGCATGTAACCACGCAGGTGCCAATGGCCATAAATCATCGCCATGTGACGCCAGGACTGCCAATCCGGTTTAACACCTCCGATGTAACGGGCATTTTCTTCATCGTCGAACAGAGCCGTCACGCAAGGAAAGTCTTCCTCGCGCCAGCCGCGCAAGATCAACCGGTCGGTCTCTATTTCTGACATGGCGATGGGTGTGAAGGTCATTTCTTTTTCCCAAGCGGGTTACCACCACCCAGACCGGGAAGTTTCGGGCCGCCAAGACCGGGCAATTTTGGTGCGCCAGTGCCCATCTGCCGGGCCATCTGCTCCAGCTGCTGAGGGTCGACATTGCCCATACCACCTGGAATACCACCGGCTCCGCCCATGCCACCCATGCCGCCCATACCACCGGGAAGACCCATTGCAGCAGCCATTTTTCCCATCATGCCGCGGCCTTTTTTGCCAGACATTGACTTCATCATATCGGCCATCTGCCGGTGCATCTTAAGCAGTTGATTCACTTCCTGCACCGAAGAGCCGGAACCGGCGGCGATCCGCTTTTTACGGCTGGCATTGAGCACCTTTGGTGTTTTGCGCTCCTTACGGGTCATCGAAGATATGATCGCCTGTTGTTTCTTAAAGACGTTGTCATCGATGCCAGCCGCTTCAATCTGTTTCGCCATTTTACCGATGCCGGGCATCATTTTCATGATCGAACCCATACCACCCATATTCGACATCTGGCCCAGCTGCTGCGAAAGATCGTCCATATCGAACAAACCCTTCTGCATCTTCTTGGCCATCGCCTCTGCCTGTTCGGCGTCAATGGTCTGGGCCGCTTTCTCAACCAGCGAAACAATATCGCCCATGCCAAGAATACGATCGGCGATGCGCTTTGGATAGAAATCCTCCAGCGCATCCATTTTTTCACCAACGCCCAGAAGCTTGATCGGCTTGCCTGTCACAGCGCGCATGGACAAGGCCGCACCGCCGCGTCCATCGCCGTCGATACGTGTTAGGGCGATGCCGGTAATGCCAACGCGGCTGTTGAAATTTTCAGCCAGATTGACCGCATCCTGCCCGGTCAGTGAGTCCGCAACCAGAAGGATCTCGTGGGGATTGGCAGCGGCCTTGATGTCGGCCATCTCCACCATCAACGGTTCATCGATTGATGTCCGGCCAGCGGTATCGAGAATGACAACATCATATCCGCCCAGTTTGGCGGCCTGCATGGCGCGATTGGTGATCTGGATCGGGTCCTGGCCTTCAACGATCGGCAATGTATCGACTTCGGTCTGCTCACCGAGCTGACGCAGTTGCTCCTGGGCCGCCGGGCGTCTCGTATCGAGGGACGCCATCAAGACTTTCTTGCGATCCCGCTCCCGCATGCGCAGGGCAATCTTACCGGAGGTGGTTGTCTTGCCCGACCCCTGGAGACCAACCATCATGATTGCCACCGGTGCCGGTGCATTGAGGTCGATATGCGCATCTTCCTCACCGAGCATGGCGACCAGTTCATCGTGAACGATCTTGACGACCATCTGGCCCGGCGTAACGGACTTGACGACGGATGCGCCAACCGCCTTTTCGCGGACCGCTTCGGTGAACCCGCGCACCACATCCAGCGCCACGTCGGCCTCGATCAGGGCGCGCCTGATTTCCCGCAAAGCGACGGATACATCTTTTTCCGACAGCGCACCCCGACGGGTCAGGCCATCAAAAATTCCGCTCAATCGGTCTGAAAGTGATTCAAACATGTCGCTTATTGTTCCCCGTGATCATCGATTATGACCAAAAAGGTAGGGTTGATTGGGTAACAACACCAGAGGCCAATGAACAAACGAAAAGGCACCCGCGGGCGAATATCGCTGGCGGGTGTTGACCTCCGGAGGCTCCATAAGGAGGGACCGGTCGGTTGCTCGAAGACAAATGATTTTGTCGCGTGGGCGGGATATGCCGCGAGACCGCCTGTGAGTCAAGCATTTTGGTAGGCACCACAACGATCAAACACCCCGTGGTTCAAACAAAAATGTGAAATATATTTAACCCGGTGAACCTATTTTCGCTGTCACCCGTACCTACTCTCAGAAAACCGCCTCTTAAACACGCCAAACAGGGTGAGAACAGATGACGAACAACAGATCAGAGACGCGGACAACCGATCCAGTCGACAGTCTTCCTTCTTCAATGAATGTCGAGCATCATGTCTGTCGCACAACTCACCATTGCAAAAGGTCTCGTCCGGCTGAAGAAACTTTCCGACACCACCAGCCATCAACAAATATGGCAGCAATGGAATTATATCCCTATTAGCATGCACAACAAGCTTGACACGTGCACCGGGCGATCTCAGATGGTTACCCATGAAAAGAAGACGTTTTCTCAAAACCGCCGGCCTGTTGTTAACCGGTGGTCTGGCGACCGGAGCAGGGGCCGTAACCGTGGCGCGCAATCGAAATTCCTATTACGGCGGCCCGATCAGCGATCATTTTGACGGGCTCAACTTCTTCAACCCTGAGGGCAAGCCACCCAAGGGCTTCGTCGAATTGCTGAAATGGCAACTTGGCAACGGCAAGAAAAAATGGCCGGCCCAATATCCATCCCCATTCAGCGATAAGCCACCTGCCACCACTCAGGGAGCTGACCTGAGGGTAAGTTTTGTCGGTCACGCAACCGTTTTACTGCAAATTGCCGGAAAGAATATCCTTACAGACCCGGTATGGTCAGAGCGATGCTCACCGGTAACATGGGCCGGTCCAAAACGGGTCAATGCACCAGGAATCGACTTCGATGACCTTCCCAAGATCGACACGGTCCTGCTTTCCCACAATCACTACGATCATCTCGATCTGATCACCCTGTCCAAACTGAGACAACGGGACAATTCGTTGATTATTACGCCGCTCGGCAATGACCGGATACTGAAAGACCATGACTCTCTGTTCCAGATCGCCGTCGGTGACTGGCATGACAGGATTGATCTGACTCCCGATTTTCAAATCACGCTGGAGCCCATGCACCATTGGTCCGCGCGCGGCATGGGTGATCGACGCAATGCCCTGTGGGCTGCCTTTGTATTACAAACGCCGGCCGGCCAAATTTACCATGTCGGCGACACCGGATTTCACGACGGCATCAACTACCAGGCTGTACGCAAGAAATATGGTAGCTTTCGCCTCGCCATCCTGCCTTTCGGCGCTTTTGAACCCAGGGACTTCATGCGCTATCAGCACCAAAACCCTGATGAAGCCGTACGCGGCCACAAACTGTGTGGTGCGCAACACACATTGGGACACCATTGGGGCACATTTCCATTGACCAATGAAAGCATTGAAGATCAGCTTGAGGCCCTGGACCTGGCTCGCCAGGATCATGGTATATCCGAGCACATTTTTCGTGCTCTGCAGCCAGGCCAGGTCTGGAATGTGCCCGTCCACCCTTCAACAGAGGCCTGATTTCATCCATGACCGAGACCCGATATCAAAAAGAATGGCAACGCCAAAACAACCGCGATGACATTCCATCCGGCCATCTGGCGGTGCATCGCTGGTATCTGCGCATGGAAGAACCATGGACAATTGCTGACCCTGCACCACCTGCTGAAAATCTGTCGCTGATTCGTGCCGAAAATCCCACCATCGGGTTTTACCGTTTCTTGTACCACACCGCCGGGGAAGAATTCATCTGGGGTGACCGGAGACGGATGAGCGATGAGACACTGATGGCCCATATCAGCTCGCCCGATATCCATGTCATGGTACTCTATCAGACCGGGACACCTGCAGGCTTCTTTGAGATGGATTTTCGCAAGGAAACCCATAGCGAAATCAAGTATTTTGCCTTGCTGCCCGGTCATTTAGGACGCGGTCTGGGAAGCTATATGCTGTCAAAAGCCATTGGGTTTGCAGGCAAGCGGCGCCTGCCGCTCATTCTGGATACCTGCACATTGGATCATCACTCCGCATTGGAGAACTATTCCAGACGCGGCTTCACCGTCTATGATGAACAGGACGAGATCTATCCCGATCCGCGACTGGATGGAACAATCCCGCGGCAAGCCGGCAAACACGTTCCGCTTGCCGATTGAGCATGTAAGCGCCATATAGGCGCCCATGGATACCCGCACGCCCTTTGCTAAAATGAACGGTATCGGCAACAAGATCATTGTTGCCGATATGCGCACGCGTGCCGATCACATTACACCGGAGGCCGCCATCGCCCTCGCTGGCGACAGCAACACGCATTTTGATCAGCTGATGGCTGTGCATGATCCGGGGCCCGTGGGCAAACATGCCCGCATAGAAATATTCAACGCTGACGGGTCGATGGCGGAAGCCTGTGGCAACGGCACCCGCTGCGTCGTGCAATGGCTCAACCGACAGACCGGCTTCACAGAATTCTCGTTTGAAGTAAACGGCAACCCGCTTTCAGCCCAGCTGTTGGAGGATGGACGGATCAGCGTCAATATGGGCGTGCCCCGATTTGAATGGGATCAGATACCGCTGTCTGAAGAGTTCGCGGACACCAGCGGCATTGAACTTGAGGTCGGACCACTCGGTGCACCGGTGCTGCATACGCCATCAGCGGTGAATATCGGCAATCCCCATATTGTATTCTGGGCTGATAATGACGTGTACAGCTATGCGCTCGACCGGTTTGGGCCGATGCTGGAATATCACATGCTGTTTCCTGAACGGGTCAATATATCGATCGCCCAGGTAACCGGTACAGACCGCCTGAACATGCGGACCTGGGAACGGGGGGCCGGCCTGACCCAGGCCTGTGGATCAGCCGCCTGTGCAGCAGCGGTCAGCGCTGCCCGTTTGGGCAAGACCGGCCGGGCAGTCGAAGTGACTTTGCCTGGCGGTGTTCTTGATATTGAATGGCGTGCCGACAATTTTATCATCATGACCGGTGCAGCAGAGCACGAGTTCGATGGTGTGTTGGATCCGGCAACCGGTGCGTGGGAGCCACGGTCGTGACCGACAACGCCAAACTTGATCTGATAACATTCGGTTGCAGACTGAACACCTATGAATCCGAGGTCATGCGCCGCGAAGCCGAAAAAGCAGGCCTTCGCGACCTTGATGGCGGAGCCGTTGTGGTCAACACCTGCGCGGTGACGGCCAAGGCCGTTCGGGACGCCAAACACGCGATCCGCAAGGCCCGCAAGGAAAATCCCGACGCCCGCATCATCGTATCGGGATGTGCTGCACAAACCGAACCGGAAACCTTCGCCGACATGGCAGAGGTGGATCTGGTTTTAGGCAACGAAGAAAAGCTACACGCCCACTCCTACCGGCAATTACCAGATTTTGGCGTTAATCAATTCGAAAAAGTGCGCGTCAACGATATCATGGCCGTGCGGGAAACAGCATCGCATATGGTGGAATCCATCGAAGGCCGCAGCCGGGCTTTTGTTCAGGTTCAAAATGGATGCGATCACCGCTGCACGTTCTGCATCATTCCGTATGGACGGGGCAATTCCCGCTCAGTTCCCGCCGGGGAAGTCGTATCCCAAATCCGGCAATTGGTTGACAATGGATATCGCGAAATCGTGCTCACTGGTGTCGATTTGACATCCTGGGGTGGCGATCTGCCGGGAAAACCATCTCTTGGCCGGCTGGTCCAGGCAATATTGACCAGGGCCGACGGGCTGAAGCGATTGCGCCTTTCGTCCATCGACTCCATAGAGGTCGATGAACCCCTGATGGATGCGATTGCATCCGATCAGCGTCTGATGCCACATCTGCATCTGTCGTTACAGTCGGGAGACGACATGATTTTGAAACGCATGAAGCGTCGACACCTGCGCGAGGATTCGATACGATTCTGCAATGAGATCCGACACAAAAGACCGGACATGGTTTTTGGCGCAGATATGATTGCCGGTTTTCCGACCGAAACCGATGCAATGTTTGAAAACTCTCTGTCGATTATCGATGAGGCAGACCTCACATTCCTCCATATATTTCCCTATAGCGCCCGCCCCGGAACACCCGCGGCAAAAATGCCCCCGGTTGACGGCGCCTTGATCAAATCCCGTGCCGCCACCTTGCGAAAGCGCGGTGAAGAGAAACTTGCTTCCTATCTGAATGCCCAGGTCGGGTGCACGGCCTCTGTATTGATGGAAAACAACGGTCTGGGACGCACCCAATCCTTTGCTACGGTTAAAGTAAAGGACGGCATGCCGGGTGAAATTCTCGATGTGAAGCTGACCAGCCACGATGGCAAAAGACTGACCGGCCTTGCCCTTGGGAAGAAGCACTCTGAATCAACAGCACCAATGCCTGCAATGTCTACGGCTTGAGGAGAAACCATGGCTGAAAGGAAAGAGGGTTTCTTCAAGCGTCTTTTCAAATTCGGTAAGAAAAACCGGGCTGAAGAAGAGGCGGAGCAACAGGCGGAACGAGAGGCTGAAGCAGCGCGTCAAGCCGAGACGGAGCGAGAAGCAGAGGCGGAGCGGAAAGCTGAAGCAGAACGGGAAGCCGAGGCAGAGCGGGAAGCCGAGGCGGAGCGAGAAGCCGAGGCAGAGCAGAAAGCCGAGGCGGAGCGAAAGGCTGAGGCAGAACGGAAGGCCGAAGCGGAGCGAAAAGCCGAGGCAGAGCGGAAAGCTGAGGCAGAGCAGAAAGCAGAAGCGGAGCAAAAAGCCGAGGCAGAGCAGAAAGCTGAGGCAGAGCGGAAAGCTGAGGCGGAGCGAAAGGCCGAGGCGGAGCGAAAAGCGGAGGCAGAGCAGAAAGCCGAGGCGGAGCGAAAGGCTGAGGCAGAGCAGAAAGCTGAGGCGGAGCAAAAAGCCGAGGCAGAGCGGGAAGCCGAGGCAAAACAGAAAGCACAAGCAGCGCAGGAAGCTGAACAACAGGCAACCGCTGAAGCCGGTGCAGAGCCACCCGTTGAAAAGAAAAGTTGGTTTTCCCGCCTGAAGGACGGCTTATCACGCTCGTCAAATCAGCTCACCGAAAACATCACAGCAGTCTTTACCAAGCGAAAGTTGGACGAAGACACGCTTCAGGAACTGGAAGACCTGCTGATTCAGGCCGACCTGGGTGTTGAAACTGCCATGAACATCACAGATGCGCTGGCCGCCCAACGCATGGGCAAGGATGTAACCGACGAAGAAGTTCGCACCTTCATGGCAGACGAGATTGAAAAAGTTCTCGACCCGGTGGCGGCAGAGCTGGAACTGGATCTCGATCACACACCCCACGTTATCCTGGTTGTCGGTGTCAATGGATCCGGCAAGACCACTACCATCGGCAAACTGGGCCAGAAACTTTACGATGCTGGGTTTTCAACCCTGCTGGTGGCCGGCGATACGTTCCGCGCAGCAGCCATTGAACAATTAAAAATCTGGGGTGCACGTACCCAGTCTCCAGTTGTGTCCCGTCCCCTTGGTTCAGATGCTGCAGGCCTGGCGTTCGATGCCTATGCTCAGGCCGCGCAAGAAGGCCGCGACGTCATGTTGATGGATACGGCAGGTCGGCTGCAGAACAAAAGTGAATTGATGGATGAGCTGGAAAAAATTATCCGCGTGCTCCGCAAACAGGACCCTACAGCACCGCACACGGTTCTGCTGACGCTGGATGCCACAACCGGTCAGAATGCCCTCAATCAGGTGGAAATTTTTAAAGATGTGTCGGGGGTCAATGGCTTGGTCATGACCAAGCTGGACGGTACGGCACGGGGTGGAATCATGGTGGCGATCGCCGCCAAATTCAAATTGCCCGTCTATTTCGTTGGTGTTGGTGAACAGGTCGACGATCTGGAACCGTTTGAGGCCCGCGAATTTGCCCGCTCCATTGCCGGACTGGAAACCGAATAGTCTGCCGGTCAACGTCACTCAATTTGTGCTGCAGATGCAATCTACATCCAAAACATGCTACCAAACCGACATGTCGGATGACGCAATTTGAAAAGCGCCGATGATCCCTGAGCTGTAAGAAGGAGGTGCACGGGTGAGCGATGGCGTCGCTCAAGGCATGTTTGTGTCGTCCGTGTGCTGCGCCTTTGCAGCTGATTATCCTGAACGCCCGGATTTCTTTTGAAACTCCGGGTCGGATTTCCGCCCGGAGAGAAGCGGAGATCACCATGACTATGCACACCCCAAACCTGAACATCGCCGATCGCGCAAACCATTTTCGATTGCAAAATGGCGACAAGGCACAGCTGCCTTTTGAGCCAACAGAATATGAACAACGCCTGGCCGGCCTGCGCGCGACCATGATGCAAAAAGGGCTTCGTGCCTGTGTGCTGACATCGATGCATTGCGTCGCCTATTACAGCGGCTTCTTGTATTGCTCCTTTGGTCGGCCTTATGCCTGCGTCGTCACCCAGGATTCCTGTACAACCGTGTCAGCCAACATCGATGCAGGGCAACCCTGGCGGCGCAGTCACGCAGATAATCTCATTTATACCGACTGGCAGCGTGACAATTATCTAAGAGCTATTGTTTCCCTGATCGGTGAAGGTGGATCGGTGGGCGTAGAACTGGACCATCTTTGTGTAGAGATGTATCGCAAACTGGCCGCTGCCCTTCACATTGAGCCTGCAAGCCTGGTCGACATTGCCCCGGCATCGATGCAGCAACGCATGATCAAAAGCGATGCGGAAATTGCTCTGATCATTGAGGGCGCCCGCATTGCCGATTGTGGTGGCGAAGCCATTCACGCCTCAATTTCTGCCGATGCCAATGAATTGGAGATTGCACAGGCCGGGCGTCTGGCGATGGAAAAGGAAATTGCCCGCATCTATCCTGATAGCGAAATACGGGACACTTGGGTGTGGTTCCAATCCGGCATCAACACTGATGGCGCCCACAACCCGATCACCACGCGCAGATTGCAACGCGGCGACATTCTCTCACTCAACTGTTTCCCCATGATCCACGGCTATTACACCGCCCTGGAACGCACTCTATTCCTGGGCGAACCCGATCCGCGCTCGATGGAAATTTGGCAGGCAAATATCGCGGTACACCGCCGTGGATTGGAGCTTCTGAAGCCGGGCGCTATCTGTCGGGAAATCGTGACTGAACTAAACGAATTATTTGCAGAACGGGATCTGCTGCAATACCGTTCATTTGGATACGGCCATTCATTTGGTGTTCTTTCCCATTATTATGGCCGCGAGGCGGGACTGGAACTGCGAGAGGATGTTGACACTGTTCTTGCCCCCGGCATGGTTGTGTCCATGGAGCCGATGCTGCTGATTCCACAATGTCAGGCCGGATCAGGAGGCTATCGGGAGCATGATATCGTGCTGATAGAAGAAAATGGGGCAAGCAATATCACCCATTTCCCGTTTGGTCCGGAACATAATATTATTGCCTAATTGCCAACCGACGATCCTGACAATCACTGCGGGGCTTTCCCTCGGCGGGTGCAGCCGTTAAACCGCTGATTATGAAACTCGTTGTAGAAAACCTGAGCGTGGTGCGCGGAGAAGATCAAATCTTCTCCGCCCTTTCGTTTGACATCAAAGCCGGACAGGCGCTGATTATTCGCGGTGCCAACGGGGTTGGGAAATCTTCCCTGCTGCGTGCCCTTGCCGGGTTGCTGGTTCCGGCATCCGGAGAAATTCGCCTGGATGATCGGGATGCTGAATTCGCCGACGTTCCACTGGGAGAATTATGCCATTATCTGGGCAACGATAATGCCATGAAGGGCGCCATGAGCGTTCAGGAGAACCTGCACTTTTGGCAAAACTTTGCCGGTCAGCCACATCTGGACATTGACGATGCCCTCGACATGGTCGGGCTTGATGGCCTGCAAACCGTTCCCTTTTCCCACCTGTCCACCGGGCAGCGCCGCCGCATCGGCATTGCCCGCCTCCTGGTCAGCTACCGCCCTGTCTGGTTGCTGGATGAACCGGTCTCGGGTCTGGATGCACAATCGGAAGATCAGTTTTCCCAACTGATGAAAGCTCACCTGGAAGAGGATGGCATCATTGTCGTTGCCACCCATGTCCCGCTCGGTCTGGATCAGGCCGTCCAGTTGAATATGGACGAAGCGAGCCAGCCGCCGGGTCAGGGAAACACGTGATGTGGGCGCTGTTGATCCGCGACCTGATTCTGGCCTTTCGCTCCGGCGGCGGTGCAGTTACGGCGTTGTTGTTTTACCTTGCCGTTGTTGTGGCAATGCCCTTTGCCGTCGGGCCCGATACCAACCTCTTAGCCACCATCGGCGGTGCGACCTTGTGGATTGGAGCGCTTCTTGCCGGTCTGTTGGGTCTGGACCGGTTGTTTCAGGCCGATAACGAGGACGGATCGCTGGATCAGATGATGATAGCGCCCATACCGTTACCGGCACAGGTCTTTCTTAAGTGCGTTACACATTGGCTGACAACCGGGTTGCCGCTCACACTGATTGCCCCGGTCTTTGGCCTGATGCTGGGTATGGATTCCATTTCCATCGGCGCCTCCATGGCAACTTTGTTTGTCGGTACGCCGGCAATTTCCTTTATCGGTGCCGTTGGCGCTGCGGTAACGGTTTCCCTGCCCCGTGGCGGATTGTTGCTGTCGGTGTTGGTGCTGCCGCTTTGCATTCCAGTTTTGATTTTCGGGGTGGGCGCCGTACGGGCATCCGTAACGGAGCCAGATCCGTTTCTGCCACCATTTTTGCTGGTTACAGCCATTTCGCTGTTTTTCTCGATTCTGGGCCCATTTGCTGCAGCCCAGGCCTTGCGTTACGGAAGCGACTGATGATTGACAACAAATTGAAGCACTCGGGAAGGATTGGGCGATTGCCTGTTGCCGTTTGCATGCATAAGAAGCTTCCATGACCACCGATGCTGTAAAACAACCACGCGGCCTGATGGCCCTGGCAAACCCGACCAGGTTTCTTGCCTTTGTCCAGATCGTATTGCCGTATCTCAGCCTGACAGCCCTTGCCTTGCTTGCTGTCGGTCTTTGGATGGCGTTTTCCGTTCCCGATGATTATCAGCAAGGTCGAACCGTGCGCATCATGTTTGTCCATGTTCCTTCGGTCTGGATGGCGATGTCGGCCTATATGGTGATGGTCTCCGGGGCTCTGGGAGTGCTGGTCTGGCGGCACCCGCTGGCCGATGTTGCTGCCCGCGCGGCGGCACCAATCGGGGCGGCGTTTACTTTTCTCGGCCTCGCCACAGGATCAATCTGGGGTCGCCCGATGTGGGGGACCTGGTGGGAATGGGATGCCCGGTTGACCAGTTTTTTGGTACTGCTGATCATCTATCTCGGTTTGATCGCCCTGTGGCACGCAATTGAAGAACCGGCAAAGTCTGCACGCATGGCGGCGGTTGTGGTTCTGGTTGGTGCGCTTAACATTCCGATCATCCGGTTTTCGGTAGAATGGTTCACCACATTGCACCAGGGACCCAGTGTTGTCCGCTCTGGTGGTCCGGCGCTGGCGCCAGAATTTCTGTATCCGCTGCTGGTCATGGGGCTGGCCTTTTTATTGGTCTTTTTGACGCTGCATTTGATGGCAATGCGCAATGAAATACTGCGACGGCAAATCAGAACACTGCAGCGCAAAGCCGCGCGCGATCACCGTACAGGAAATTCAAAATGACGGCCTTGTTTGGTACAAAATATTTTGGCTTCATCCTGTCTGCCTACGGCATCACGGCAGCAGTATTGATTGTTCTGACCGTGTGGATTTTCACAACCCACACCCGTCGAAAGCAGCAATTGGCAAAGCTTGAAGAAGCCGGGTTGAAACGGGCATCCCGAAGCAATGGCTGAATCGCGTCCTTCATTGTTACGTCTATTGGCGCTTGCCTCTCCCCTTATTCTGTTTGGGGCGTTGGCAGGTGTATTTTTGTTTCAGCTGATGACCAACAAAAATGCTTCCGAACTGCCGTCTGCCCTGATCGGGAAACCCGTTCCGCAGTTTGACCTTCCTGCGCTTGACGGCTTGAAAACAAAGGGTGTTGCCATTCCAGGCCTGAAGAGCACAGATCTGACCGGAGAAATATTTCTGGTCAATATTTTTGCCTCCTGGTGCGCCCCCTGTCGGGCTGAGCATCCCGCTTTGATGAAACTGGCAGAAAACGACGAATTGAGAATTGTTGGCATCAACTACAAGGACCAGGGAGAAAACGCGCGACGTTTTTTGGGGGCACTTGGCAACCCCTATTCAAATGTCGGCGTTGATCGAAAGGGACGCACAGCGATTGAATGGGGGTTCTACGGCATTCCCGAAACCTTGCTTGTAGGACCCGACGGCATTGTGCGTCATAAGATCGTAGGACCGATCAATCCGGAAAAGTTCCAGGAACTGAAAGTCAAGATCAAGCAGATTCAGACCGCCGGTTAAAGCCTTCAGCTTTCTTCTTCTGTAGAGTGTTTCATCATCATCGGCACCTGGCTCGCGACAAAGGCCATGGTCAGTCCGGTCATACCCCAGAATTTGAAACCGACCCAAAACGCTTCTGAAAAATTGCGCCACACGCCTTCATTGACCAGCGCAAGAAACAAAAAGAAGAAACCCCAGCGCCAGGTCAGCTTGTTCCAGCCGTCCTGATCGAGTTGAAATGCGGATCCCATCACCATTTTCAACAGGCTGCGGCCAAACAACATGCCACCAATCAGGGTCAGCCCGAACAGGCTGTTGATGATGGTCGGCTTAAGCTTGATGAACGTATCATCTTGCAGATACAGGGTCAGTCCGCCAAATATCGAAACTACGACGGCGGTGACAATCGGCATGGCTGGCAAGGTTCGGGTTATCGACCAGGAAATCGCAATCGACACAAGTGTTGCGACCATGATGACCGCCGTGGCCACAAATATGGGCCTTGAAAACGGTTCGTTCAGCTCCAACGCGGCAATAAGCCCGTCACCAAATTTATAGGACAGAACAAACAGGACAATCGGTCCAAGTTCCAGTACCAGCTTGAGCACCGGGTTGATCTGCTCTTCCTGGGATTGAGATGTCGGTTCCGGTGTGGCGGTCATTCGATTTCCATGTCGCTTCGATCTGTGTTTCGTGTAGCAGGGTTATCGGCGTTTTCAAATGCTATCTGTGATCGCCCTCTCATCCGAAGGTGTAGGAATTGGTGGGTGGACGATGGGTTGTTGTTGGGACTATACAGGCCGCAACACATAAAATTTTTGAACGATACCTTGAGTATCATTCCCCTTTTCCGATCAAGGAGTCCTTGCTTATGACCGCTTCGCTCGACAGTTTTTCCTGTAAAAGAACACTTTCTATTGCCGGTAAGGAATATGTCTATTTCAGCCTTACCGAAGCTGAAAAAAATGGATTGGCTGGTGTTTCCAACCTTCCATTCTCTTTGAAAGTTCTATTGGAAAATCTGTTGCGGTTTGAAGATGGCCGCTCGGTAACTGCAGAAGACATCAAGGCAGTGGCTGAATGGATCAACAACCGGGGTTCTGCTGGTAAGGAAATTGCTTATCGTCCGGCCCGCGTTCTGATGCAGGACTTCACCGGCGTTCCCGCCGTTGTCGATCTGGCTGCCATGCGGGATGCGACGTCAAACCTCGGTGGTGACACCGCAGCCATCAATCCGCAGGTGCCCGTAGATCTGGTGATCGACCATTCGGTGATGGTTGACTATTTTGGTGCATCTGGCGCGTTTTCTAAAAATGTTGACCGTGAATACGAACGCAATGGCGAGCGCTACACGTTTTTGAAATGGGGACAGCAGGCGTTTGAGAACTTCCGCGTTGTGCCCCCGGGAACAGGCATCTGCCACCAGGTCAATTTGGAATATCTGGCACAGACGGTCTGGACCCGCGAAGAAAACGGGGAAACCATTGCCTATCCGGATACGCTGGTGGGAACGGATTCTCACACGACAATGGTCAACGGCCTGTCGGTCCTGGGTTGGGGAGTTGGTGGCATTGAAGCCGAGGCTGCCATGCTTGGTCAGCCTGTCACCATGCTGATTCCAGAAGTCATCGGCTTCCGTCTGGACGGTAAAATGCCAGATGGGATAACAGCAACTGACCTGGTTCTGGTCATTGTTCAAATGCTGCGCGAAAAAGGTGTTGTCGGCAAATTCGTGGAATTTTATGGCCCCGGTCTGAACAACCTGTCTTTGGAAGACCAGGCCACCATCGCAAACATGGCGCCAGAATATGGCGCCACCTGCGGCTTTTTCCCGATCGACAAGGACACCATCAATTACCTGAGCGCAACCGGTCGCGACAAGGATCGCGTGGCACTGGTCGAAGCCTACGCCAAGGCGCAGGGCATGTGGCGCGATGAAGGGTCAGCAGACCCGGTCTTCACCGACACACTTCAACTCGACCTGAAAGACGTCGTACCATCAATTTCCGGTCCAAAGCGGCCGCAGGACAGGGTCGTTCTAGCAGGTGCTGACAAAGCCTTTGCTGACGCCATGCAACAGGAATTCAACAAGTCAGAACGCGGCGACCGTTTCCCCGTTGAAGGAACAGATTTCGACCTCGGCAACGGCGATGTTGTGGTTGCCGCCATCACATCCTGCACCAACACGTCGAACCCATCCGTGCTGATCGCTGCTGGTCTGGTGGCCCGCAATGCACGCGCCAAGGGCCTGACGGTCAAGCCCTGGGTAAAAACATCTCTGGCGCCGGGTTCGCAGGTGGTCACGGATTATCTGAACAAGGCCGACCTGTCCAAAGAGCTCGATGCGATGGGCTTTAACCTGGTCGGCTACGGATGCACCACCTGCATCGGCAACTCCGGCCCGCTGGCAGAAGAAATTTCTGAAGCCATCCACAAAAATGACCTGGTCGCCTGTTCGGTTCTTTCAGGCAACCGCAATTTTGAAGGCCGTATTTCCCCCGACGTTCGGGCGAACTACCTGGCTTCCCCTCCACTGGTGGTTGCCTATGCGATTGCCGGATCACTCTATGTCGATGTGGCCAAGGATTCCCTTGGACAGGATGCTGATGGCAACGACGTTTATCTTGCGGATATCTGGCCTTCTTCGGAAGAGATTTCGCAGATCATGCGCGATACCATTGATGAAGAAATGTTCCGTTCGCGCTACGGTGACGTTTTCAAGGGTGACGTTGCCTGGCAGAAAATCGATGCCGGTAAGGGCGATACCTATGGTTGGGAATCTTCTTCGACCTATGTCCAGAATCCTCCTTATTTTGAAGGCATGTCGATGGAGCCTGAAGCGGTTAACGACATTGAAAGCGCGCGCGTCCTTTCGCTTTTCAAAGACTCCATCACCACCGACCACATTTCGCCAGCAGGCGGCATCAAAGGTGACAGCCCTGCCGGCGACTATCTGCGCGGTCACCAGGTTCGCCCGGTCGAATTCAACTCGTATGGATCGCGCCGCGGCAATCACGATGTTATGATGCGGGGCACTTTTGCCAATATCCGTATTCGCAACCAGATGTTGAATGATGTCGAGGGTGGTTATTCCAAACATTATCCATCCGGTGAGCAAGGTGCCATGTATGATGTTGCCATGCGCTACAAGGACGAAGGTGTGCCGCTGGTGATTTTTGCCGGTAAGGAATACGGTTCCGGCTCTTCCCGCGACTGGGCCGCCAAGGGCACTCGCTTGTTGGGTGTACGCGCGGTGATTGCTGAAAGTTTCGAACGCATCCACCGCTCCAATCTGGTTGGTATGGGTGTATTGCCTTTGGTTTTCACCGGTGGTGATTCATGGGAAAGCCTCGGCCTGACGGGCGAAGAAAAAGTCACAATTACCGGACTTGATAACTTGAGCCCAAGACAGGAAATGCAGGCGACAATCGAAATGGCCGACGGATCAAACCAGACCATCACTTTGTTGTCGCGCATCGATACCGAAGATGAATTGGATTATTTCCGCAATGGCGGCATCCTCCACTATGTGCTGCGCAATCTGAACCGTGAAGCCGCATAAGTCGGACTAAAACATTCCAAAATTGATTTGGCCGGCTATGAACAGTCGGCCATTTTTTGTTTGTGACGGTAATGTGAGTTGCATGTGAGGGCCTTCACCAGCATCTTGGGGTCGAATAGGCACAGGCGTTTACACCATGACGACATCAATTCTGCTTTCCGTGAGACAATTTGGGTTGCGGGTCATATGGATGACCGGAGCCATTGCAATCCTGTTCACGATGATTGGTGGATTGCACAATGCACGCGCCGCTGATGCACCTGTCGCGGTGGTTGAACTGTTTACATCGCAGGGGTGCTCTTCCTGTCCGGAAGCCGACAAGGTCCTTGCTGAATATGCAAAAAAACAGAAAGTCCTGGCCCTGTCGTTCCACGTCGATTATTGGAACTATTTGGGTTGGAAAGACACTTTTTCCCAGGCTGAGTTTACCGAACGGCAAAAACGGTATGCAGCAACCTTTCGCCGACGCGGGATTTATACGCCCCAGGCGGTCATCAATGGTCGGGACCATGCTGTGGGATCACGCAGGGGTGACATTGAATCCCTTATCCAGTCCTACACCAAGAGTGGCAAGGGTTTAACGGTCGCGCTCAACACCAGACGCGACATGGAAAAGATTCGTGTCACCACCGATGCGGCGTCCGGTGATGCAACCCTTTGGGTCGTGTATTTCGACAAGAAGCGTCAGGTCAAAATCAAGCGCGGTGAGAACCGTGGCCGAACCATCACCTATCACAACGTCGTTCGGAACGTTTCGATGCTCGGCATGATGAAACAGGGCAAGATCGACGTAACTCTGCCATTGGAAGAAATGAAGCGCACGGGGCACGAAGCCTGCGCGATCATTTTGCAGCAAACAACCGTCCACGGCACGCCGGGCCCAATATTGGGTGCTGCCATTATCGATGATCTTTAGGCTTCGGCCGGGTTTGCCTTAAAACTGTCTTCCGGCCAAGTCACGTTACCCACTCCTGCCAATCGGGCCTGTCGAACAAGTTCTGCACCAATCCGATCCCGCCGTGCATCGCTCAGTCGCACACCCGGTTCCAACCACAATGCCTTAACTTCCAGCGCATCATTCTTTCGATGGGCGCGCATATCGATACGCCCGATCAAGCGGTCGCCTTCCAACAGGGGAAAGACATAATAGCCCCATATTCGCTTGGCCTCCGGAACATAAATTTCAATGCGATAATCAAACCCAAACAACCAGGCGAGCCGCTTCCGGTCACGAATGACCGGATCAAAGGGAGACAGGGCGCGAACCCGTTTTGGTAGGTCTGGCAAATTGGTCGCAACCGAGGCAATATCGGCGCGGGCGTACAACTCCTTGTCATCAATCTTGTCACTCTTCTTGCTACGTTTCCTGACGCCTCTTTTACGGTGACCGCCAACCATAACGCGGGATATATTTTCCGAACCTTGATCTTCGAGCCAGGCATTGGCTTCGCTGATCGAAATCAGATCCCAGAATCGGGCAATGTCTCCCGCCGATCCAAAACCAAGTCGATTCAGCGCCGTTCTACAGGCCCAGTCTACGAATTCGTCATGACTGACGCGGGTTTCAAAATGCGGCTCCGGAACACCGAGTGCCGCCAGATGATAGACTTTCTGAAAACCTTCACGCTGTTTGATGCACAAATCGCCGGTACGCCACAAAAATTCCAGCGCCGCCTTTCCATCGTGCCACTGCCACATTTCCCTTGGTCCTGAACCAGTCTCGGCCAGGTCGCGGGATCGCAGTCCTCCGACTGCCTTAATTTTCTCCATCAAGGAATCACATCGATCCCGATATCCCGGTCCCTGCCAATTGGAAAATCGGCGTTCCATCTCCGGTTTGTCGCGCTGAAATTTGTGACGCCAATACGGGTAAAACTGGCTGGGAATAACGGACGCATCATGGGTCCAGTTCTCAAACAGAAACTGTTCCTTCTCCAGGAGCTTCTTTAAATGCGTTGGGCGGTAAGTCTGATTGCGGGCGTAGAGAATCATGTGTTGAGCCCGCTCAACCCATTGTATTGAATCCAGCTGGACGAAGCCCATCTGAACAATCAATTGTTTCAAGCCATCCATTCCCAGGGCCCTGTGTGGGGTTTGGCTCAGACCCTGCAAATGCAGTATCAGTCGGCGTGCTTCTTGATTCGGAATCAGTTGAGTCATCACCAAACCCTGCCTGAAAACGAGTACAGACGACAAGCAGGAATCGGGTGGCGGGCTTTGATGATGGCGCTAAAGATTAGATTTTGAAATCTGGATGCAAATGATGCTGACCTTTACCGGAATGAAGAGCACAGACGCTGAAAAGCTCTGGAACGGGGGCCAGGACTCCCACGGCAACCCCGCCGAAAAGGCCATTTCGGATGGCAAAGGCAATCCCTGTCGCCACTGTCTTGAAATGATCAAGGAAGGGGAAGCCTTCCTGATCGTTTCACACCGACCATTTGCTGCAAAACATGCCTATGCCGAACAGGGGCCGATTTTTGTTCACGCAGAACCCTGCATTGCCTATGACGATTTCAACCATGAACTGCCGTCTGTTTTGCAGGACAGTCCTCACTATCTGGTGCGTGGTTACAGTGGCGACGAACGCATTGTTTATGGAACCGGTGGTGTGGTCGATCAACAGGCCATCATTGATCGGGCCAAATCCTTGTTTGAAAATCCATCCATCGCATTCATCGACATTCGATCAGCCCAGAACAATTGCTGGCAGGCCCGAATTCAAAGAGGTTAGAAAACGGCCATCGCATGAAACGAATTTGATTGGCTGTGAACGACAGGATTTGGCATATTCTGCTGATGCGCGCCTTGTTGATTTTATTCCTGTTATTCGCTTCGCATCTGTCCGTCGGTGCAACAGATCTTAAGCCCTGTGAATTGGTGGTTCCCTGTGCGGTTGGTGATCGCTCCTTTCATGCGCGGCTGCCTGACAATTGGGACGGGAAAACGCCCTTGCCGGTCCTGCTGCATTTTCACGGCTGGGGCCGACAGGGCCCTTTGATCATGAAACATTCGCGGATCGCCGGGGCGACGAGAAAACTGGGGGTGCTGCTGCTCGCCCCCAATGGCCTTGGCCGAACCTGGAATTTCTGGAATGCCGACACCAGTGACGTGTCCTTTGCCCTTTCAGTCATTGAAGAGGCCGCAAGACGATGGCCGATCGACCGGTCAAAGATTTTTGTATCCGGCTATTCCTATGGCAGCGCCATGGCCTGGCGATTCGCCTGTTCACAGGGTCAGAGTATCAACACGCTGTTGGCGGTGTCGGGATCAATTCCCGATCAAACGGAAGACTGTTCCAGCCCGGTGAACATTCGCCATGTCCACGGCACGCGCGATAACGTTATGGACTATCCTTTCGGGCCCAGTGGTAAGGTCGAAAGCGCTATTCGCTTATGGCGCGCGCGCAATGGGTGCGATGTCCAACCGGACAGTCAGGAACGGTGGCAGGCCGTAAAAATTCTGTCCTTTCACCGCCATCGCTGGGAAACCTGCGCCTCCGGCAAATCAATCGTTTTGGATGTCCACAAGCGTGGCCATTTTATCCCCCGCTACTGGATAGAAAGACAATTGAAAGAATTATTGTAACGCCCAATGCCCAATTCGGTCGCTGCATAACATCTTGTCAACATACGATTCTGCGCGCATAATTTGATTCGTGTTCAACGCAATGAAAGGAGGTGATCCAATGTCGAGTAGTTTCACTAGTTCGAATGGGTCTTTGTTTAATGGTGTAATCGGGGAGCAGTCTCGCCGGTAAGCCGTCAAACCGGACTGTTGGTATCAAGCGTTGACGATTCGTCAGGCTGATGGACCCTCCGGACAAAGAAATTGCGATGGGCCACTTCACACCGTGGAGTGGCCCTTTCTTTTTGGCCTTTTCACTGATTCAGCGGCGATAAATTAAGAGTCTAAAAGTCAGAAATAATGCCCTTGTTTTCCCAGTCCCCGTATCGGGTAGGATCCGGGCCCTTCCGGCCACTCAACTCTTTTTCCTTCGGCGCCTCCAACTCTGCCTTGTCTTTCTCGGCACGACGGTCGGCCGCTTCCTGCAATGCCCGTTTGGCGATAGCGGGGTCAGGCTTGCGGGGACGGGATTTCATGGCATGCTCCAAAAACTGATCACCGGTTGACTCAACCCGGTTGGAAGCCCATCTGACACCAGAAGCCACAAGAAATCCATCTCGGCTTGCCACTTTCGCCCATACAGAGAGACCAATTATTTGAACCTTGTCAAAACCACTTTTCTGCTGACCGCAATGACCATGCTCTTTATGCTGGTCGGGTTTCTGCTGGCGGGCCAGACTGGGATGTTTTTCGCTTTCCTTCTGGCGGCGGCAATGAATGTTTTTTCATGGTGGAACTCCGTCAATATGGTGCTTCGCATGCACAATGCCCGGCAGGTCGACCATGCGTCAGAACCGGAATTGGTGGCAATGGTGCAGGAACTGGCTGACAATGCCAGCCTTCCAATGCCAAGGGTTTTTATCTTGGACACCGACCAACCCAATGCCTTTGCCACGGGTCGCAGTCCGGACCATGCCGCCGTCGCTGCCAGCACCGGACTGCTGCGGCGTCTGTCGCAACAGGAAATCGCTGCCGTAATGGCGCATGAACTCGCTCACATCAAGAACCGCGACACGCTGACCATGACCATCACAGCAACGCTGGCGGGTGCGATTGGAATGCTGGCCAATTTCGCTTTTTTCTTTCGCGGTGGCCGCAACAACGCATTTGGATTTATCGGCGTTCTGGCGACGATGATTCTTGCTCCAATGGCTGC
>CAJQPW010000432.1 GCA_905480295.1 uncultured Rhizobiaceae group bacterium
CTCAGTCGCACAATAAAGGTCGTGAAATGTTTTTTCCGTAATCTTGCCTGAATCGAACGCTGCACGCAGCCCTGCTATGGTGCCTGAAAGGGCAGCGGTCTTTGCGCCGGAAATTCCGCCACAATCACCAGCCACATACAGACCAGGAACCGATGTACGTTGAAATGGGTCTATCTCGGGGATCCAACCACCTCGTTCGGCGCGGAATATATGCCTAGCCTTTAGAAGCCTGGTGATTTCCAAAGAAGGAATGAGTCCATGTCCGACGACCAATGTGTCAGACCCAAATTTGACGTTCTTCCTTTTGGGTGAAGGAGCGCCATTTGCACCGATTGGCGTCAATTCAACGGTTTCAACCTGACCGTCCCCATGGACCCGAGCGACATGGTGTCCGTGCAGTACGGGGATTCCAGCTTTGAATATCCGTGCCCGCCAGATCAACCCTCTCATAAGCTGGCCCGGCGCAGATAGTAACTTGGGTATCGAAACCAACCAATCCAACAAGCTTCGGTGATCGGCAATCGCCGTAGGTTTTCCGCCTGCTACAATTATCGCATTCGCGACCGCATATAGAAGTGGGCCAGAGCCAGCGATAACGGGTGCTTTTCCAGGTAACATTTGCTGTGATTTTAATATGTTGGTAGAGGCGGCGAGACCAACTACACCCGGAGTCGTCCAGCCCGGAAAGGGCAATATTCGTTCGGTAACACCCGAGCAAACGATGAGGTTTTTTGCAGATAGTTTTACTTCTTTTGAATCCGATACAGCACGAACCTCGAAGCCCGGCGCTACAGCCCACACCACATGATTGGGCAAGTGGGTTACATTTGATCCGGATAATAAATCTCTGAGCGCGTTGCCGTCGTCCTGATCTGCGTCGGCTGATCCAGAAACATTGGGTGTCCATTGTTTGGGTGTTGCCCGATAGATTTGACCACCTGCGATTGGGGCATCATCAATCAGCGTAACCCTAAGGCCGTGTCGAGATGCTGCTGTTGCTGCTGAAATTCCAGCTGGTCCCGCGCCAATAACGATCAGGTCAGGTTCATGGCTCATATTTTTGGGCCATCAAATTCAACCACCAGACCATGAGCGACTTTTGTTTGGCACGCCAGCATTTTGCGTGCATTGATACGTACTACACATTCCTGACACGAACCCATAAAACAAACGGGCCCTCGAGGGTAACCGCCAACACTGAATTTGGTGGACACTATGTTCGCAGCCAGCAATGCGGTCGCTATGGATTCCCCCTCATAGGCCTCAACAGTGATCCCGTTGAAGACAAATTCAACAGCATTCCCACGTTGAAACTTATCTCCGATTCTTAAAGTATCTTTGGGGTTAAACAATTTTACATTCCCTTCGACGCGGAGCCGGCTGCAGCGAATGGCTCTGCATTTATTTTGCGGCCGGGATCAAAGATAGGAAGTCTCAAATTGCGGCCTAAAATGAAATCTGCGAGCAGCGAACCGAGACAGGGACCAATCGCCCATCCTCCCCGACAACAGCCAATGACATAAGCGCCATCAACATCCGGGACAGCACCCACTGCCGGTAAATAGTCCGGTAAAACAGCCTCAAGGCCAAGCCATGTTCGCACTACCCTGAGGTCCTTTATTTGGGGAATGACAAATCTGGCCAGCTGCAGATTGCGAACAACGGCCTCTGGCTCAACATGCCAAGCCCCGTTTTCAAGGTCGCCATGGCCTTGCCAGCCACCACCGATAACGATCGTGCCGTTGGCAGCTTGTTTGAGTGTTAATAATCCATTTTGAACGCCAAGTACTGTACGCACAAGTTCCGGAGTTCTCTCGGTTACTATCATTTGGTTTACTTTGTATTGTACGGGCAAACTGAATCCTAGCCAGGACGTCATTCCTTCAAGCCAAGCTCCACCGGCCAGTACAATCTTGTTTGAGTAAGCAATTCCCCTATCGGTATGAATTTCATAGTTACCATTGTTATTCACAACATGTTTTACATCGCAATGGCCGAATACGTTAGCCCCTGCCTGATTTAGAGCGAAATTAAATACTTGCCCTGTCCGGTTGCTCTCTGCTTGGCCATCCACTTCTGAGTATGCGGCCAATGTGACTCCTGAAGACAATTGAGGCTCTATTTCGGTAGCCTTCTTTCCGGATATCAGTTCGATCTGGGCGCCATTTGCACACCTGTCGGTCACCAGACGGTCGAGGGCGTCAGCCTCCATTTGGTTGTAAGCAACAATCAGTCCTGGCTTGGTATGAGATCCGATGTCGACCCCCAACCAATCCTTGCTGGACATCCACATTCGATAACCTTCTATCGCATGGGCTACCAGCTCAGACTTTTTAATCATGGGAGAGAGTGAGCCAGCGTTGCGGCCGGATGCTTCTAGCCCGAGTCCCCGCCGTTCAAACAGGGCGACTTTATGTCCCGCGCGGGCCAGAGGTAGTGCGGTGGAGCACCCCATCACACCACCACCCACTACCGCAATATCGAATTGACCTAATATCTCTGCTTCGTCATGCATACAGGTTAAGGATTAGCAGAAACGCTGGATATTTCCGGCATTACTTCTTCGGCAAAGCGACGTATCGAAGCATTTGCAACATCCTGTTCCATGGGGCCGAGTTTGAACTGAACCAAAACACCCCCAACGCCGGCAGAGGCAAGATTGTTCATTCGTTCTGCCACTGTTGAAGGAGAACCCGTGACAAGCCCGATATCCGGGTTTCTGTATACCGGGTTGGCTTTGTTTAATTTCCCTTTTTCAGCGGCAACTCGTTCACGCGTTGCCGCACGATGGTCAATCATTGCCAGAAAGTTGGGGGTGCCTATCTCTTTGGCTTCTTCATCATTTTCGCCGACATACACATTTCTCCAAATCCAAAGTTCTGACATGCATCGAGCGACATGTTCCTCGTCAAATCCGGCCTCTCTCATTGCGGTTTTGTATAGCTCTAGCCTTGCAAGGGTCATCTCATCTGATTGAGCATTCATCAAAAATGGTACGCCGCATCTCCCCATATACATGGCCCCTTGGTCAGAAGATGCTGCCTGTAAGGTCGGGGGGTAAGGCCGCGTAAAGGGACGAGGCCGAAGTGCAGGGCCATCCACTTGCCAGTACTTCCCATCGTGAGAAAAGCCATCCTCGCCGGTCCATGCCTTAATCATTAAGTCTTGAGCTTCCTCATACCTTTCAATGGCCTCGTTGGGATCAACCCCATAACCATCGTATTCATAGACATTATAATTGGTTCCTTTGCCTATGCCGACGATAAATCGCCCCTTGCTTAAGTTGTCTAGCAGTGACATCTGCTCAGCTAAGGCGATGGGGTGATGCAAGCTTAGTTGGGCTACAGCTAATCCCACATTAATTGTTTTCGTCGACGCCAATACCGCTGCGGCAAAGGTAATCGGGTCTACATAACAACAGTTTCCATCAAAATGATGCTCGGCAAGCCAAACACAATCGAAACCTAGCTCTTCACTAAGTTTGGCCTCTTCCAAAGCATCTGAAATGTATTCTGCGTCGCGACTGGAATCTCTCGCTTCCGGAAAAATAAAATTGGAAATTTTCATCTCTGATTCCGTGATTTTACGGCTACACCGTATTTTCCCAAGCTGTAGTATGCGCTTTAAATCCATGATGTAAACATGAATTTCGTCATCGTTCCATGATACGATGTCATGGGCTGGCGAGCCGCCTTCCTATTAAATCGATCACAGATGCAAGCCACAATTTGTGGCCTGAGGACCCTCAACTTGAAAAAGATCGAACAGCTCGGAACGGAAATAAAATCGCCCGGATTTCAAAGTGGCCGCTGATGGTTTTGAACAATTAGTCGGTTCCAGCGACAACACCAGAATCGTGATAGCGGCCTATCTCGCGGCCGCTCAACCCCAAAATTTCTGATAGTATTTCATCGGTGTGTTGCCCCAGCCTGGGAGCCGGGCTCACTGCGTGCCGGTCGCAGGATGTAAACTCGAGGGGATTATGGGGCATCAGATACGCACCGATCCCAGATTGCTCAACTTGCTCAAACAAAGGGTTGTCTGTCGAGCAGTCCGGGTCAGTATGCACCAGTTCCGAAACGGTCTGATACTTCCCCCAGCAAACACCGGCGGCTTCAAGCTG
Source organism: uncultured Rhizobiaceae group bacterium (assembly GCA_905480295.1). Classification (GTDB taxonomy): domain Bacteria; phylum Pseudomonadota; class Alphaproteobacteria; order Rhizobiales; family Rhizobiaceae; genus Pseudahrensia. The sequence goes on from CAJQPW010000432.1 coordinate 4,124, forward strand.
CTCTGATACCGAGGCCATATCGCGCTCAGCAAACCATGGCTCAAGGAGTTGGCAGATCGACTCGCGGCCGCGGTAGCGATCGCCCTCGCGGTTGAAATCCAGGCCCATGCGCGCACCCAAATCGGCGACTGCCTGTTCTTGTCCGGTCACATTGAGAATGGCTTGCCATTGTTTGACGCTGACGCCAACTATCATTACCCGGCCGTTGTCCCGACACCGAAAGTCACGCCCAAAAGTACCGTAGATATGATTGCCAACAGGTTTTCTGGTGCCATTGTTCACCATTACCTCGTCGATATAGCCCAGATGACCCATGGTAGCCAACGCCACGTCGGCCAGTGCCAGTTTCACGAACTGCCCTTTACCAGTCCGCAACCGACGGCGTTCAGCGGCCAGCAATCCTAACGCAATGTGTTGGCCGGCGATCACGTCCCATGCGGGCAGTGGGTTATTGATCGGTTCGCTGCCCTTAGAGTCCTTGTCCGATGGGCCGGTCATATAGGGAAAGCCGACCTTGCTGTTGACCGTATAGTCCAACGCACTGGCACCATGACGGTCTCCGGTGAGGTTGAGATGGATCAGATCTTCACGGCACGCACGAAGTTGAGCGTCTGCCAACCAGCCGCGGGCAGGAAAATTGGTCAGGAAAAGCCCACAATCATCACCTGGCGCGGTGATTAGTTGGGTCAGCAATTCGCGCCCTTCCTGTTTTTTGAAATCGACGGCTATGGAGCGTTTTCCTTTATTGAGGCTGTGCCAATAAATACTCTGATTGTCCTCAGTAATCGGCCAGCGGTGGTAATCCAAACCGCCACCGATCGGATCAAATCGAATAACATCGGCCCCCAGTTGGGCGAGCGTCATTCCCCCAGAGGGGGCCGCGATAAACGCACTACCCTCCACCACTCGTAAGCCTGACAATACGTCCTGCATTACTTATTCCCTTCGGCTTTGGAGATCAGTTCACGGGCGATGACTTTTAGGGCAAGTGTTTCTTCGGCACCTTCAAATATCGATAGCACCCGCGCATCGACAAAATAACGGCTTACGTCAGTTTCCTCTGCATAACCCATGCCACCGTGAATTTGCATGGCCTCGCGGGTCACCCATTCCGCCGAGCGACAACTGTACAGCTTGACTAGGCTCGCCTGCATTTTTCCACTGCCATCATCCAGCTCGCGAGCCACAGCGTAGCTAAATTGTCGCGACGCGGTGAGAGCAGCAAACATTCGCCCCAGTTTGTACTGGGTGAGTTGATAGTCGCCCACCGGCGCGCCAAATACCTTGCGGTCTCCCGCAAAGATGAAAGCACGTTCAATGGCCGCTTGCATAACACCCGTTGCACGCGCGGCTGTTTGAATACGCCCGCCGGACAGTCCTGCCATGGCCAGGTGGAAACCCCGGCCCAGGCCTCCTTCACCTCCCACTAATGATTGCTCGGGCACAAAATAGTCTTTGAATGACAAATCAAAGGAATGCATGCCCCTATAGCCGATTGTCGCAATGGCCTTTCCGGTCAATTGACCACCCGAGGGAGTATCATGATAAAATTCGTGCCCCGCGAAACGTGGTTTTTCGACCAAGAACATACTCAACCCACGATGACCCTTGCTACGATCAGAATCTGTACGGGCAATGGTTACCAATATATCTGCTTTGCCAGCAAAGGTGCACCAGGTTTTGGCCCCATTTAAAGTCCAGCCGCCCTTAGTTGGCGTGGCCTTCAGCGAAAGTGAGGCAACGTCCGACCCGAAGTCAGGCTCGGTTATGGCGATCGCTGCTAGTTTCTCACCAGCAGCCAAACGCGGCAGCCAATTTGCTTTCTGCTCCTCAGTACCACCTTGCAGCAGCGCGCGCGCTGCGATTTCGGGGCGTGTGATCAGGCTACCCGCCGCACCCAGCGAGCCGCGAGACAATTCTTCCGTCACCACAAGCATGGCGATGCTGTCGTGACGTTTATCAGGCATCAAACCGCCAAATCGCTCTGGAATACAAGTTCCAAAACAGCCCATCGCTGCTGCAGCTTCGATCAATTCATCTGGTATATCAGTGTCAAATCGGTGAATATGCTCGGCCTGCGGCATTACCAACTGTTCCGCAAATCGTGCGAAGCTGTCCTGTATGATGTCTTTTTCAGCGTCCAGCCCGCTGGGCAGACGTGCGTTGCCGCGGGCAAGCAGTTCTGATCCGATCGCAGCATAACAACGGGATTCACCGTGACGTGCCAAAAACCCAGTCAGTGGTTCATTGCCCATAAGATTCAGCAATCGGCGACTGGAAAGTCCGATCTCCGCGGCATGCGACAACAATCGTTGCCACACAGCACGCAGATTCTCTGCGCAAAATGCAAGCGCGAGTGGCTCGCATAATTCGTCCTCAGCCGATACCTTGTCTGCATAGGTTAGCATTGCTTTCGCCGCCTCAAGTTCGGCCACGCAAAAGGCGAGTTCATAACTGACCTTTTGGTGGGCGTCGAACTGAGGCGGGCTGTTCTGGCCATCGATCCTGCATAAGCGGTTGATGTGCCCGAACCCTGCATCAACTTCGGCTCGCAACACCCCAAGACAAGAAAAACCCTGCGAAAGTTGTTCACTCTGTGTGTCCGTCAAGGGCCTATTCCTTCTCACGGGCGACAAGAACATCCTGCCGCAATCCATTATGTGGGTCTGTGTTGTGGTAATTCTGTTATCACCGAACAGTTTTTCGCGTCGAAAACACTGACTATTACCAACTCTAACCTCACCCAACGAACCCAATGCAATCGGGTGTTCACGTACAAAAGCTGAATTGTTCGCAACAATTTTCCATGCAAAATCAGTCTGCAGCTAGATGCGGCACGCCTGGAGCGGCGCGTCGACGAAGCCAGGGTGCAGTCAGTTCTTGGGCGACTTCCGTAATGGTCGACGCAAAACTTTCAGCTAACGGAGACAGTTTCCTGCCGACTGGCCACATATAGCCATACTCATATTCAAGATCTGGGATCAACTTGCGGATTTCAATCTTATCAGATTTAAGCGAATGTGCGATAAATGGATCAAGAATGGAAACTCCCAATCCGCAGGCAACCAACTGACCCGCTTGAAGCATTGATGTCGTTTGAATCTTCGTCGTTGATTCAATCCCCTGTTCCTGAAAAAGGGCTTTTACACCGGACTGGAAAATGGCGAACGGATCAAGGCTGATCAAGTTTTCATCCACCAGGTCTACAACCTTTATTGATTCTTTAGCACAAAGTGGATGCCCACTTGGCAAGGCAACGACCACTGGAAATCGGACAAAAGATTCTTGCTCGAAATAGCTCTGTTCTACGGGGAGAGATGCCAAGGCCAGGTCAAAATGTTCTCCACCCGCCCAGTGGGTTAGCTCCCGGCGACTGAGAATTGTGATCGATATAGCTGTATCTGGGTGGATCTTTGCGAATCTTTCCAGAGCAAGGGGCACCAGACTGTGGGCTTGCGAGTTCAAAGTGATTAGGCGGATGCGAGAATGGCGGTGTTGCCTGATTTCATTGGCAACAGAGGGAATTTGGTCGATACCTATCAACAAAGGCTCGACCTCTTGATAAAAAGCCTCGCCCCGCCCGGTGATATGCAGCCTTCCTTTAATGCGGTTGAATAAGAGAAAACCAACTTCACCTTCCAGCAAACCAATAAGACGGCTGACGCCAGACTGGGTCATATTCATGGCGTTTGCGGCCTCGGTGACCGAACTCAATTCAATGACGGCGCGTAAGGCCTGTAGTTGTTTTATATTCATCATCTCCCCTTCATTCCCATGATTATGTGTCATGCATACAGTATAAAATATCAATGGTCATCATGACTTTTGAGCCGTAGAATCTAAACCAAATGGTGACTTAATCTCTGCTGAAGCTTCCTAAATGGAAGTGGGCACGCCGAGTTATCGCACCGGAAGCCGACGGATAGCATCCATGCACTTTGTGTAAAGGAACGAACATGAAGATCCCTGCTGATGATCCTCGGCTGAAAATTAAATCGGTCACTATTAATGGTGAACGCATGCCATTTGAAGATGCGAAAATATCCATTATGGCACCCGGCTTAACTTTTGCAGCCAATGTCTTTGAAGGATTGCGGGCATATTGGAACGAAGAGAAGCAAGAACTGTTTGTTTTCCGGATGGACGATCATTTAAAGCGTTTGCTCGATTCGATGAAACTGCTCAGGTTTGGCGAGCATCCTTCGATTGATATCTTACGCGAGCATTTGCTCGAAGACATCCGGGCTAACGGATACAAAGAGGATATATATATCCGCCTGCAGGCTTTCGTCGATGAATGGGGAAATATGACAGCCAAAGACCCCGTCAGCACGTCGATTGTGTCTTACCCCCGGCCTCGAACCGATGCCTTCCTGACCGGCCGCAATTTTGCTGTCAGCTCATGGCGTCGGCTAGATGACAATGCAAGTCCGCCTCGGGCGAAAGCCGCCGGAAACTATGTCAACAGTCGACTAGCCGGAATGGAAGCGAAGGAAAGCGGTTACGGTGGGGCCATTATTCTCACGGCAGCCGGCAAAGTCAGCGAAGGTCCCGGGGGTTGCATATTCCTCACGCGCAATGGAGTGTTGATTACGCCGGGCGTGACCAGCGGAATCCTTGAAAGCATCACCCGGGACAGCATTTTGCGAATGGCTGCAGAAGCCGGTCAAGGCGCAGAAACACGTGATGTGGACCGAACCGAATTATACATAGCGGACGAGATTTTTTACTGCGGGACCGGGCAGGAAATAACCCCCATTGTCAGCGTAGACCGAGTACCCGTGGGCGACGGGATGCCAGGAAAAATCACCAAGGCCCTGCAAGCACTTTATGATAATCAAGTTCGTGATATTGCCCCGGAACACCAAGACTGGCGAACACCGGTATACCGCAACCAAGAGGACTACTTAACATGACAACGATAGACGCTGTGCAGCTGGGTGTTATCTAGCAGCGCCGTATGATTGCACAACTCTTAATTTTTAAACTTGCGCACTCTGGAACGGCGCCCAGATGAGATATGTCGGCCAGGGTTATGAAGTAGCAACTCCTCTGAATTTGTTTGCTTTTCCAAGCAAGTTTACCAACGCGATACACCCCATGGGCAACGTGATCCCAGATCAAAAATGGTGGAAGCAGTAGCAATGAAAAATGAAAAAATTTCTGTTGCGGAAATGATTGCCCGGAAATTGAAGTCGCGTGGTGTCCAACGAATATTCGGAATCCCAGGTGGCGGTAGCAGTCTGGACCTGATCGATGCCAC
>CAJQPW010000433.1 GCA_905480295.1 uncultured Rhizobiaceae group bacterium
GTGCCGCGACCCTGGTGGTGCCGCCTCAAGCGGCCGCCGCAACCAGGTGGTGGAGCTCGCCCGAGCCGGCATCGCCGTTGGCCTGGCAGGACTGTTTCTTGAATCCCATCCCGATCCCGATCAGGCCCGCTGCGATGGACCTAGCGCTCTGCCGTTGGAGCAGTTGAAGGGTTTCCTTCACCAAGTGAAAGCCATTGATGACGTCGTGAAAGCAATGCCGGGACTTGAGATCCACTAACCCATGCGCGCACGAACGATGGGTTTCGAACAACGCTGGATCCTCTGGGTGGGGGGGGTCTCAGCCATCACCTTGGTGATCGCCACAGGATTGGCGCTTTGGCTTCAGTTCAATCAAACCCGACTAGGCCAATGGCAGGTGGCAGACAAAAATGCCCTGCTCACCACCTACAACGACATCTCCCATGGGATATGGGTCACTGTTTTGCTGATGCTTACAGGGATCTTGATTCGATCCATCAGCAGTTGTCCATCATCAAACGAATCCCATACAAGTGCTCCAAAGCCTTGGATCTCTCAACTGGCAACCTCCATCAAATGTCACCCAGTGACATCCATAGTCCTGACTGCCTATGTGATCATCATGGTGCAGGAAAGCAGTTGGTTCTTCAAAGAAATCCTGACCTGGTATGACGATATTTATACCGATCACTTACTTAACAATTTCAGCTTCAGACAAAGCTTTATCACTGAAACAATGAGGAGGAATGACTTTCGCTTTTTCCCTCTCTCACATCAAGACCTTCATGCCCTCAGCTGGTTAACCCCTTACACCAAGGTTTGGTCACTGGTCAGCGCGATTGAACTCGTTATCACCATCGTTTTGGGGTGCAAAGTTGTTCAAATCATTAACAAGAATAAATCAAGTACCTCACTGCTTTTAATGGGGTCGCTTTTATTCCTGTTCACAAGCGCAACTGCCTACAACTACTTCCAATTCATCTACAGCGAACGGTTTCTTACGTTTCTGCTAGCTGCATACATTTATCAATACTGCCTCTATCAGAACTCTGGCCTACAAAGAAACGGAAGACTAGCTCTTCTGTTTGCACTGTTTATTCCATTTTTCAAAGACTCTGCCATCCTGCTTGCCATCGTCCCCGCCATCACCACGATCACACTTGGCAGCATTGGGAAAATGGAAAAGTATCCTCGCTGGAACAGCCTGAAGCCCGCCGATTGGGCAAAAGCCTATGGAGTGGAACTAGCAATCTGCAGCTTGGCAGCTTTCTTTCTTGCATCGTTTGTGATACTCAGCGCCCTTCCCAGCCTCGTTGCTGGAGTGCAGCGCTACGACGCCCATTTAGGCTTCTCGACTCTCGGACTTGACATAAGGCTTTTCATTTTGATCGGCTTTATTGCGACACGCCTATGGCTTCTCTACCGCAATCGAACACAAGCCAATGCACTGGATGGCCTCAACTTCGCAGTGTTCTTCTATGGATTCTCCCTATATGCCTTAGTTGGTTTTGAAGGACACAATTACATGGCACTGCCAATCCAGTTTGTAGCAGTCATCGACATCCTGATGATTTGGGAGATACTGATTTGCCCATGGTTAAGAAAACGCCTCAGCATCCGCCAAACCCAGGCCGCAGCCCTTGGAGCCACGTTGCTATTGCTAGGAATCGAAGATCGACAGGCAGATACATTCAAGCACCGGGCTTCTCACCTAAACTGGAAGCAAAGATCTTGGCGAAAAACCTACAATAAAGCCGATAAAGTTGCGAAAGAAGCCAAGCAAAAAGGGGAGGCAGTTAATTTAATTTATTCAAAGGGCTGGTTTAAGAACTCAGAAGAAATGAAAAAGCTAACGTATGATCGACTGGTGTATTATGACGTCGAATCAAAAGAATATCGAGTCAAAGATGGTATTGACTTGGGAATGCTTTATTCCCCCAGGACGGGAGACTATCTCATTGACATCGATACTGGGAAAAAGCTGAGCGAGAACGGCATCGATCTCTCCAAGTACCAACTGCTATACCAAGAAAATACAAATAAAAAATACGCCCGGATCTTTCGCCATCGGTAAAAATTAGCCTTATTTAGTCCTGCAGAAGTGTTACCTGCCTTTAAAGAGATTCTGCATCCGCTGAATAAACAAGGCGGCGATTGAGCGCAGCCACCCATGGCACCACAAGAGCGACCTGGGCCACCCCACTTGGAGCTGCCATCCATTGGGCGTCGTAGCGAATGGCCGCACTGCGCTTGGCGTCAAAGCGCACACGATTGCCCGCCAAGATGTGGCTAGCCGAATGGGCCACAGGCGACAGCATCGCCGGTTCAAAGTCGAGTTCCAACCAATCACACAGTCGGCGCAGACTTTGTTCGGGGCGCAGCGCCAGCTCCTCATACCCAAGCCGAAAAACGGGTTTACCGCAGCGCCGCAGCTGGCGCTCATGACGGGCGCAAAGGCGCCACCAGCGCACCAGTGGCATGAGGCCCGGCAGCCAACGGCCCCGCTGTCTTCCATCGCGGGAACGGGAATGCACCCAACTGCGCACATCGCGGGTGAGATGAATCACCCGAATTTCAAGTGAGGGATCATCGAGAAACGGCAAGCCAAAATCGTCCTGATAGGACTCCACCACCCAGGACGCACGACTAGAGGGCGCTGGTCCGTCTCCCACCCCATCGAGCAGACGCTTGAGCTTGACCGGCACGGGTACATCGTCGTGGGCAGGAAGCCAGCGCAACACTGGCCCCCACACTGGACAGCGATCCGCCACCAGCCCGCAAGTGCACTCGCGCTTAAAGCGCAACGCTCCGCGTAGCTGAGCAGGCCCCCGATGGCTGTCCTTGACGGCAGGTTTCTCCAACAGCCGCACGGCCTCCCCTAACCCCGTGATCTGGGGGTGGGCACCCAAGGCCAGATCCAGAATTGTGGTGCCGCTGTGGCCAAGACCGCGGATCAACAGCAGGCGTCGCTTGGGCTCCGTCATGCGTCTTTCCTGGCGTTGGCTGTTGCGTGGGTCGCTTTCGCATGGGTCTTCTTGAGAAACTCACTCAGATCCTGCAGGTGGTGATCCAAGGTGAAGGCAGAGGCAACACGGATGCGGCCCGCCTCACCCAGGTGCCCGCAGAGGACCGGATCGCGCAAGAGCCGTTCGATCGCCGCGGCCATCCCCGCCACATCGCCTTCCTCCACCAGAAGCCCGGTTCTGCCATCCAGCACCACCTCAGGAATACCGGCATGGCGGGTCGCCACCACCGGCAA
>CAJQPW010000434.1 GCA_905480295.1 uncultured Rhizobiaceae group bacterium
AACGAGTTCATGATAATCTTGATTGCCTGTGATAGCGGCGCATTCCTGTCGCGTTTGGCTGCATCCCTTGCCTGCCAGAGTTCTTCAATCAAACCAGGTAGAATGTGCCTCTCACGTGAGAATGCGGCATCAAGAAAACCCGGCAGAGGATTTTCTCCAGGTTCAGCGAGGCCGAGAGGATCGATAAAGAAGGTGCGAATGATACTCGGGTACAGGCTCTTGAAATCAAGAACCAGAACGTTCTCATACAAGCCAGGAACGGAGTTGAGTACATAACCGCCAGGGCTACCGAGCCCGCCGGCATTACTATCAATGTCTGGAGCGACAAACCCCTGCCGGTGAAGCCTTGGAAGGTACAAATTGTCGAGTGCGGCCACCGAACCACCCAGCCGATCAATGGCCAGGCCGGTCAAGTTAGCGCGCTGAACAGCAAAGGGAATAAGATCTGCCTTGATGAAGATTTCATTGACCAATGTGCAATCACGCATGTTGTAGTCAGCCAGTTGCGGCTTATCATCGCGAAACTGGCGATTGATCTCTGCCACTTTATCCTGTTCGGGCGTGATCAGTTTTCTCTCACCAAGTAGTACATGCGCAACATTATCCAGTGAGAAACTCTCAAACGCCCAGAATCCGGCCTTGAGCAGGGCAATGCCATCAAGAACAGCGCGGCCTGGAACGCGCGCAATGCGAGGTTGACCAGAATTACCAGGCTGCAGAACGGCAGCAGCTTCATTTCCACGCCCGATGGCGAACGGCACTCCAATTGACCGGCATTTGCGATCCAGAAAATCGAGATCGAAATTCACAATGCTCCAGCCGATGAGCAGATCTGGATCAACAACTTCAAGCCAATTGAAAAAGGCAAGAAGCAAGGATCGTTCGTCTGCATAATAGCGAAGTTGGTAACCTTCGCGCTGCTCATCTTTGGCATTACCAATCATGAAAACACAGGCAACAGCTTCCTGTTCGCCAGCAGGCATCATCGCCCCAGCAATAGAATACAACTGATCGGTGTGACCTCGGGTCTTGATATCCAGTGACATTGCCTTAAGAGCAGGTTGAATATCGGCCTCGCTCAAACGCGGATTTACCAGTGTACGCACACTATCGCGATTGATCGCATGACCCTCGACTTCAAAACCTGCACAGATAAAGCGTTCCATGAGATAGCGATCAGCAGGTTTGACATCTGACTCTGCCAACTCAACGCCGGATTGACGTAGTGTCTGCAGGTCCCGTTGTTGTCGAAAGTAGAGAGCATCCACCCAATCTCCACCGAGCAATTTGAGATCGCGTTGTTCCCGACGAATTCGATTTGGCGGGAAGAGAGATTGGGCTCGGTTGATGAAGCAGACGGACTCCTGTTCTTCAACAACAATACGCACGGGGCCGGTTTTTGTGGCACCCCAAAAAGTAAGCTCCACACCCTGCGGCGTGTCGCGCCACCCTCGCGTCAGTAAATATCCTTCAATGGATTCGGTCATCCAGGCAGTTTACTGAATTACCGGCATAAACACGACGATGGAATTCAGCATGTGGAACAAGCCCACGTGAACAAAAGCTACCAATATTCGCCAAAGCCGACATTGGGTTCTCAAAAATCTCGAAGCTACCAGTGGCCGCATCGAGCCCTTAGCCGACCTGACAACCATGTCGCAGCTTGAATGATTCGCTATCGGGGCTGCAGCCACTCTTTGACTCAAAGGTGGCTGCAGCAATTGTCCTTTCAAACGAGAGCGATGCGACCCAGAACGAACATCTGACTTCATTGGTGAGATGATGAACACCGACTGCGGCGTGGCTACTTACGAAACACGTACGGATCACGTCTGAATCCGTCCGCAATTTTGCCGTTTGAACTACTTAAGGTCGTTGAGAAGCGCAGCGCATGCTCTGGCCACGCCGATCCCCGCTTGGTCGCTGCCGGGCAGAACCGCCCATCCACCCTTTTCAACAAATTTGGCTTGTTGATAACTCGATTCTTTTTTGAAGTTCTCCAGATTGGTAGACGCATCAACAGCATTTTGAAATTTGTCGGCGCAAATTGGTGCCAACACGGCGACAATGGCGTTCTTGGAACTGTTTTCAGCCTGCAGCGCAGCAGTGCTGCCCAGCGTCCAACCGCCCCAATTAAATCCTATTACAATAGCAGCGACTGCACCAAATGCTGTGCCTTGAAGGAGTCGTGTCAGCGATTCGCCTTGGAGTATGGATGGTAATTGCATAAAATATCCTTTCGCTGGAATTTAATCCGAGCAGGAGTATCTGACCCCAGGATTGGGTTCAGTCAGGCTGTCAATTTCAAAGAAAACAACGCGGCCTACAAAGCGGGCCGACCCCGGATATTTTGAAACACATTGATGCAAATGTCCAATTTCAACAAAAAATATTTATCGAATCTAGTTGTGGTACGAATTGGAAGGCGTCGTATTGATGTTTGGGCTGAATGGGTTTCCTGACCAAGATGCGATTGAGCTGTTTGGCACTTCCAGATTTTTTAGGACTATCAATCCCGCAAATTCGCCGCTTCACTGCGAAGGCGCAGAGCATTGCGCTGGGTAGTCTTCTTCCGCGCAGCCTGTGCTGCCTCGTCCTTCTCATTCAGAATGGCTCGTTGGCGTTTTTCGATTGGCAAATGGCTTGCCCTCATTTCGTGAGGTTATCCTGCCTACGATCTGAATGAAACGCAGCATGTTTTTGCGAGTTGTACATTTGATTTTTGTATTGATAGCGATCATCCTTCGGAACACCGGCATGCCCTGCGAAGACATATCTGCACCAACTGAAATTTGATCCGAATCGGTATTTTTCGCGGGCAGCGGATCTTTTCATTTGGCTAGCCTTTATTGTCCTTTTCGGTTGAATTTCTATCCATGGTAGCAGTGGTTTTTGTTATTGTTTTCTTGAGAGTGGCTGCTTCTTTCAGTTGGTCGAACCGAGTTTCGTTCTTTTGCTTTGCGCTTTTGGGCAGATCTCTCTTTTCTTCAAATTTGATCATCGTTGGGCATCCTTTGGTTATGTTTGGGATTGGAAAATTTGAGCCGCGCTGGGTAAAGTTTGCAACTCTGGACGCGGACACCCGATCACTTCAGATCCGACAAATGTCTTGGCAACGTGGGGAGACGTCATCGCGTGTAAAAGCGCGCCGTAGTTGAGTTGGAAAGATACGGTCGAACCCACGACCAGTTTTTTGGCCCGGGCGTTTAAGATCAGATGATCACTGCTGGCGCTTAGGACCTCAATACCATTGGGAGGATGTAGTCCTTCCGGGTCAGTATCTTGCCTTCCTACCGCTGCAATTGCCTGATTGATGTACCCTTGATCGTCCAGATTTGACGCACCGTTGAACGCCGATTGGGCAATTGTGCCCCATGGTTTCGATGGCTTGATGCTACTCTCGATAACTTCCGTCATCAGACAAATGGCGTCGGTGAATAGGCCGTTGATAGGTTGGCGGTTCAGAGCTTCCCTGCCCAAAAGAATAGCCTCTCCGAGGCGTAAATTATTGATGCATCCAATTTCTCCACCACCGAATACCCAGTTCAGATTGCTTGAATTTCCACCCGAAACAATGAGCTGAGCGGATGTATCGGTTGGGGCAAAGCGGTTTGCCATGGCAGATAGCTCAGCCATATTACGATTATCTGGTGATACTCCATTGCGGCAAGCCAGGTTTGTCCCAAGGCCCATGAACCTGACATTGGGTAATTCTTGAACTGTCCTTATCGCCTTTTCGACATCGCGTGGCATGATGCCTTCGCGCAGATCACCCAGTTCCACCATGAGCAAGATGCCATGCGTTTTGCCCGCTTTCACGGCAGCTGAGGACAAAGCCACAATCACGTCGAGTTCGGTATTGAAGCTTAAATCTGCAGACGCAACCACACGGTCCGTCTGGCTGAGCATCGGGGTTCGAATGAGAATCATTTGCGCCGCAATTCCCGACTTTCGCATGAATTCGATGTTCTCGATGCGTGAATCGCCTAGCGAAGAAACCCCGGCACGCAGCAAGGTGTTGGCAATTTGTGATGCACCTAGAAATGCCTTGGTAACTCCGGTGACCGAAACACCCTTACTCTTTAATCGAGCAACCAATGTTGACGCATTGTGGAAAATCTTGGCGAGATCAATTTGAAGCAGAGGAGTGCTCACAGAGTGCTGACTGACAGCTTCTCCCTGAGTTCTGGAAATGAGGCCATTACCATCTCGATAAGCAGTTCCACCGGGCGGTCCAAGGCGTCAGTCACGGGAATACCAAGCTGTTTCTGATAATCTGTAATGCTGGTACCGATCTCACTATCCGTCATGTTTTCATGGTTTAAGGTTAGGCCGATAACGTTCGTATTGGCAAAGGTCTCAATGAGACGAATTTCCGATTCTGCCGTGGGCATATTCATATTCTCGAAGTCGCAGCGGTGATCGCGTTTAGGAGCGTGCTGCAAAATCACACCGTCAGGTGCACTGCCCCTGAGAATGAAGGCGCTGGTGCAGAAGGCGGGGTGACTTAGTGCTCCTTGCCCCTCAATTATGATTATGTCGGGATCGTCAGTTTCGAACGCCTCAACGATTGTCGCCTCTAATTCGCCGCAGCAAAATTGAGATGGAACTGCGTCCAGGGCTACACCGTGTCGCGACCCTTGTATCAACCCAGTCTGGCCAGTTGTCACCATGGCCGCCTTTACTCCACGATCGAGAAGGGCCCGCACCAAAACACTGGCGGTGGTTCTTTTGCCAATTGCGCAGTCGGTACCAAGAATGGCAATCCTTGGGCATGTAACGTTGTGGATATTCCCGCTGAACAAACGCAAATCGTTCTTGGCGCGCGGCTTTCTGACATCGATAATTTCGACGTTATTGACGCTAGAAGCAGCGACAAATTCAGGGTCGTCATTCAAAAATTCGTGGAGCCCGTTAATAACATTCATGCCGAGGCCCAAAGCGTCCAGAACGATCTTGCGCTCCGACGTTGATAGCATACCTGTTGCGGGCGCCATGCCGTATATGAAGGTTTTCGGCGCGGTTGACCAACTTCTAAAGGCTTCATGGAGACTGGCTAGAATCGGTATTCCATTTGGTTTGCCATCAAGTATCTCACCAGAATCTAACCCAGCCTTGGTGCTGTCGATAACGGAAAGAATTTGATACATTTCGGAATGACGGACGAGTCCGTTTGCTGTTTTTCCATCGATCATTCCGAAATTGCCTTCACAGTAAACAATCGCTGTCGCTGGGTCCGCATCCAATGGGAATGATTCCAGGTGCTCGGAGGGCAAAGGTATGTTCGTTCCAAATGAGGCGCGAACGACATTTTTTTCCTGGGAGGGATTGTTGAATGGAATTACAGTCATGCCTGCTCCTTTTTGGCGGGCACCGACGCGTCATTTGTACGCCCGAAGCCAGCTGCCTCGACGCCATTAAAAGGACCACGCAAAGGGGTAATTGTTGAGTATTCTTTGCTGCCCGACCTCCGGAAAACTCCTCACGTCGGTTCTATGCACCGCGCAAAGTTTGCAAAAGATAATTATCGGATCAAGCTGAACGTAGGATATGTTCGAATCGGCGCAATGGTCGAAAACAAATGCGCAACGCTCTACTCATGCGCCTTCTTAGCGTGAAAGTACAACACCAAATGTAAATAGTTGCGCAAGCAACTCAGTAAGGGTTCTTGAATTCAATTTCTACGCTCACACAGAATGTTGCAAAATGTTTCGTTTGTCCCAATTCCATGACTCGGAACCAAACTGGAACAAGCCCTATTGGCGGAAATTGCATCTAAGAAGCGCGATTTCACTTTGTAGCAGGTCGACGTTTCATATTAAAGGAATGAACGTGCAAGAATGGTGATTAACCGCAACTAGGCAGCACACCCATTAATTCTTGTTTTTCTACATAGGTTTGTGATTCACTCTCGGGCGAACACCGGGTGGGAGCAGACAAATGGCGCGATCAGACATGAGTGATCTTGAATGGGAATTCATCAAGGCGGTCTTG